>NZGJ01000027.1 GCA_002689465.1 Rhodospirillaceae bacterium
TTATTTAATTGTTTTTCAACTTCAGATAGGGGCCGCTATTTCCGATGAGCCCGATAAACCCACGGAACTCCTCTAACATTGACACCGCACCGCCCCTCCCCGACATTCACCTGACCTAAAGGGAGAAGTCTCATGGCTACCGATGTTTTCGCAGGCGTTCGTCTGGCGCGCTCGCCCGTGTATGGCACCAAAGGTATGGTGGTGTCTGGGCATTCGCTGGCATCGACTGCGGGCATGCGCACGCTGGACAAAGGTGGCTCGTTGGTCGATGCGATGATCGCGACCTCGGCGACCCTGTCGGTGGTTCTTCAGCAGGCGACCTCTCTCGGGGGGGATGCATTTTTTCTCTACCACCACGCGGCGGACGGCAAGACCATCGGGCTAAACGCCACCGGCCACGCGCCNGACGGAGCAACGCCGAATTATTACAAGAACGGTATCCCAGATCGCGGACCGAATGCGGTATCGGTNCCGGGTATGGTGCGCGGCTGGGAACGCCTGCATGAAAAATACGGCAAGCTGCCGTGGAACGAGCTGTTCGAAGATGCCGTCGATGCTGCCGAGGCGCACCCGGCGTCGCGCGTACTTTGCGCTGGGCTGGACCTTTTCCGCGACGACTTGATGGCCGACCCGGCGTCTCGAGCACTGTATTTCAACGAGGCAGGCGAACGCATGCAGGCCGGCGATATCATGCGTCAGCCGGCATTGGCCAAAACCCTGCGCAAGATCCGCGAGNGCGGTAGTGGCGTCTATTACGAGGGCGCAATCGCCAAATCGATCGGAGAATATGCACTTGCTAACGGGGGGCTTCTCGGCCCAGACCAGTTTGCCGGGTACGAGCCGGAATGGGTCACCCCACTCTCGACAAATTATCGCGGCCATGACGTCAACGTGATGCCGCCAAATTCCTACGGCATCCTGATGCTGCTGCAGCTCAACGGGCTATCCGCGCTTACATCAGATCAAATTGCCNATAACGATACCGATCGGCTGGATTACCTGATCCGTGCAATGCAGGGTGCATTCACACTCGGCCAACCGTATGTGTCGGACCCGCGCGTCGTCGATATCCCGGTCGACCAACTGCTTAGCGACGANACAACGGCCAACCTTCAGAATTGTGTGGTCAACGGCACCGANCCGAGCACGTTCGAAAACAAGGGCGGCACGTCCTGCATCGTCATCGCAGACGGCGACGGCAACGCGATGTCGGTGGTGCAATCAGTGTTCCATGTTTTCGGCAGCGCCTTCATGGATCCCGGCACCGGCATAATGATGAACAACAGGATGACCGGCTTCCGTGTCGATCCAAACGATCCACGCAATGTCGCGCCGCGCAAGCGCCCGTCACACACCCTAAACCCGGTGATGGTGCTCAAAGACGGCAAGCCCAAATACCTGATGACGACACCGGGCGGACCGGGCCAGACGCTGTCTATGGTTCAGGTGCTGTCCAACCTGGTCGACCGCCGTATGGAACTTACGAGCGCCATCGAATATCCGCGCTGGTCGGTCGGGCTCGACGGTTCGTTCATGCTTGAAGACGGCTATTCAGAGGACATCGCTAACGAACTGCAGCGGCGCGGCCATGCGGTGAAACACGGCTCCGGCGCGTCCTATTTCGGCTCGGCGAAGACCATCGAGGTGCTGAAAAACGGTGTGCTGACGGGTGCCGCGGATACGCGGCGGGAAGCGTCTGCCGTTGGGCGGTAATTTAATTTAGGACCGCACCGAGCGACCGGAACGGGAGACAGAATATGACCGACCTGATCGTGACCAATGCCAGGGTCGCCACCGTCGATCCATCGAATAGCATCGCCGAGGCAGTCGCGGTGACCGGCGAAAAAATCACCGCAGTAGGCAAGGCGGGCGAGATCGGCACGCTTGCCGGGCCCGATACCGGCATTATTGATGCGGGCGGCCGCACGGTCATCCCCGGCCTGACGGACGGCCATGCCCATATGGACCGCGAGGGCCTGAAAGGTGTATTCCCGTCGCTAGAAGGCTGCAAATCGGTCAGCGACGTGCTTAGACGTATCCGCGGGCTGGCGGCCAAGGCACCTCCGGGCGAGTGGATCGTCACAATGCCGGTGGGTAATCCGCCTTATTACTGGAACGTGCCGGGTTGTCTCGCCGACAAGCGCTTCCCAACCCGCCAAGAGCTAGACGAAGCGGCCCCCGACAACCCCGTCTACATCCGCCCGATCTGGGGGTTTTGGCGCCACCAGCTGCCGCTGGAGTCGGTAGCTAACACGGCGGCGCTTGACCTGGCAGGCATATCGAAGAACACCCAGCCCGCTACCAAGACCATAGAATTTGAAAAAGATTCGTCGGGCGAGCTGACCGGCCTGATTCGCGAGAGCACCTTCATGCCAGTGGCAGAGCTGGGCTATTTCCACATGGCGCCGCGCTTCACCCATGACGACCGAGTCGCCGGGCTGAAACAGGCGATGGGAATCTACAATTCCACTGCGACGACCAGCGTCCTCGAAGAACACGGCGCGGCGCAGGAACTGATTTCGACCTATCAAGCGGTGCATGCAGCAGGCGATGCAACTGTGCGCGCGCATTTAGTCTACAGCCCCGCCTGGGGCGGGGCGCAGGGCATTGAGTACGAAACCGTGATGCAGAACTGGACCGCGTGGCTAGGCAAGCGCGGGCTGGGCGATGACTGGCTTCGGGTCGGGGGCATGTTCACCGACACNGGCATGGACGCGGATGCNGTGTTCCGCGCTGGGGCGGCACCNTATACCGGCTGGTCGGGCTTCAATTATGATAATGGCGTGCCGCAGAACCGCATGGTCGAATTCATGATCGAGGCGGCGCGTAATGATATCCGCCTTGCTGTGATCGGACCGCGCTTCCTCGAGATGTTTGAAGAGGTGAATCGGGTCGTGGATATCACGGACAAGCGCTGGGTAATAGGCCACCTCGATGTGATGAACGAGGAACAGATCCAGAAAGCCACCGATCTCGGGGTAGTCATGACCACCCACACTAACCGATATATATACAAGCACGGCCATATTCTGCGTGAGGAGCTCGGGCCAGATCGGCTAAACGATATAGCGCCACTCCGCCGCCTACTCGATGCCGATGTGAAAATCGGGCTGGCGACCGACAATGTGCCGACCACCCTGTTCTATCCGATCTGGCATGCGGTATCGCGCTGGAACATGATCTCCGAGGACCCCATCGCGCCTGATCAGGTGCTATCACGCGATGACGCCCTGCGCTGCGGCACCATGGGCGGTGCGTATCTAACCTTCGAGGAAGACAAAAAGGGCTCAATCGAGGCGGGCAAGCTTGCCGACATGGCCGTGCTATCAGACGATCCGCTGACCTGCGCCGAGGAAACCATTAAAGATATCGTCGCCGAGACCACCATTGTCGGCGGCAAGGTTGTGTATGAACGAGGAACGCCGACATGAAAATGCTGGAGCTTGACACCCCGGTCTTGCTGATCGACGTGGACGTGCTGGACCGCAATATCGCGCTCATGAAAGGCCTGACCGAGGCGGCGGGCGTCAGCTACCGCCCTCATTCCAAGACCCATAAATCTACCGTCATCGCCCAGAAACAGATTGATGCCGGCGCGGTCGGAGTATGTTGCGCCAAGCTCGGCGAGGCCGAGGTCATGGCGGCAGGGGGGATCGACAACATCCTGATCACCACGCCGGTTATCGGCGAAAGCAAGATCTTCCGCCTATTGAATGCGCGCAATCAGGTGCGTGTCACGGTGGTTTCCGATAATGAGGACAACATCAATATGCTGGGACGCATAGCCCAGCTTGGCGGGAGACAACTCGACGTGATGGTCGAGGTCGATATCGGACAAGGCCGCTGCGGCGTGCCGCCCGGGCCGGAAGCTGCAAGGCTAGCGCAAATCATTACCGATCATCCGAACCTAATTTTTGCCGGCCTTCAGGGCTATCAAGGCAAGATCCAGATGATCGAAGACCCGGCCGCGCGCAAGGCCGATACCGAAACAGGGCTCGACAAACTCGCCGCCACCCTGGCTGAATTTGACCAGACCGGGGTGTCCGTGCCGGTGAAAACCGGCGGCGGCACCGGCACATCTCCATTCGACATGGAGCGCGGCTTGCTCACCGAGCTACAGATCGGTTCGTACGTGTTCATGGATTCGCGTTATAGCGGGATTGGCTGGCCCGGCTCCAACGCACCACCATTCGAACAGTCGCTGCACATCTTGACCAGCGTGGTTAGCAAACCCGTGCCAGACCGGGTAATTGTTGATACCGGGCTAAAATCCGTGAGCAGCGACCACGGCCCCCCAATCATCGCAAATGTCGATGGCCGGAACTACGAGTTTGGGGGCGACGAACACGGGATCATCCACATGACTAATTACGACGACGTTCCATGGAATGTCGGCGACAAGCTACGCTTAATTCCGAGCCATTGTGACACCACCGTCAACCTTTACGACCAATATATGGTTGTTCGGGGCGACGATGTCGTCGATGTCTGGCAGGTCGATACGAGGGGACGCGTCCAGTAGAATGACGTCCCGGCGACGAGCGCGACGTTACTTCTTTTCGATCAGTGTGCCGGTCTTGAACGGCTCGAACGTCGGCTTGTAGCTTTTCTCGTCGAGGAACTGGCGTAGGCCCGTGTTATAGGAGTCCTCCTGATCGCCTACGCGGATCGCCGCGCCTTTTTCAGCGAGGTAGTCGTAGGACTGGCCGAAATCCATCGTCCGCACGTTTCGCACCGCCTGTTTGGTAGCCCGCAACACGCGCGGGCTTTTGGCCATCAGCTTATGGGCGAGCTCTTCGACCTTCGCTTCCAACTCGGCGGCCGGTACGGCGAAGTTTATCATGCCGATGCGTTCGGCTTCATGCCCGTCGAACGGATCCCCAAGACAACAGTAATAGAGCGCATGGCGCGGCAGCACGGCGTCGGAGACAACCTTTGAGACGAGCGCGCCAGGTAGAATGCCCCAGTTGACCTCCGACAGCGAGAATGTCGCGTCCTCTGAAGCAATGGCGAAGTCTGTTGCCAGCAGCTGCATGAACGCTCCGCCGACGCAGAAGCCCTCGACCATCGCGATCGTTGGCTTATCATAGCTATAAAGCAGTTCCCAGCGCCAGCGATTGGCCGCTCGCTGCGATGTCTTGCGGCCCAGCGGGTTTCCCTCGTTTTCACGGAAGAACATTTTCAGATCTTGGCCGGCCGAGAAATTTCCGCCTGCGCCGCAGATCACAATTACCTTTGCGTCCGGATCAACTTCGAGGTGCGTTAACGCTTCTTCCATTTCATCATGAAGCTGTGGGTTCATCGCATTCCGCTTTTCGGGACGGTTCATCCGTACCCATGCAATACCGTCAGTAAGTTCCACTTTCACACATTCAAAATGGTCGAACATTTCATTCCCTTTATTGACTTTTGTTGCTCAGTTTTTGTTCCAGGAACAAATGATGTCTTAAAGGACACAGCGAGTCAAAAATCCCGCGGCCCGGAAAGAACAAAAAGACGACTGCTCTGTCAACGTCGTCGCCCGGCGCCTTTTTGGACATTGCGGCTTTTGTCGTCCACGCCTTGATGCCGGATACTCGTGATCTATCGGCTAAAGTTGCTACATACCGTGCGAATATTCAGTCGCCGTACTGGCGCAACACATGGCGGGCGAGTGCCATTTTGAGAATTTCGGTCGGCCCCTCAGTGATTATAAAGCTACGCTGATCCCGCCACATGCGCTCAATCGGCAGGTCGGTCGTCAAGCCCATTCCGCCGTGAATCTGCATGCAGTTATCTGCTGCTTCAAATGATTTGGTATCGCCGAGATATTTGCACATATAAGAGTCGTAGCGAATGTCCTCACCAGCATCATGTTTCGCCGCAGCATTGAACACCATCAGTTTCAGCGCGTGCAGGTCGGCAAAGGAATCGACCAGCATCCATTGCACAGACTGGCGCGTCGACAGTTTCTCGCCGAATGTCTCACGTTGCTGGGCATAAGATGCGCCAAGTTCGAGGCAACGCTCTATCACGCCGATACCGCGCGCTCCGTGCCGGATGCGACCGGCGCTAATCCAGTTCTGGGCGAACTTGAAACCCTCGCCTTCGCCACCGATTATGTTCTTGGCTGGAACCCGCACATCCTCGAAAGCAATTTCCCATGGCCGGTCATGCATCATAGTTTTCTGGGCACGCAGTAGCTTGACGCCCGACGTATCCATATCCACGAGAAATGCCGAGATTCCACCGCGCGACCCTTTCTCGCGGTCGGTCGCCGCAATAACCTGGGCGAAATCAGCTTCGGACGCGCCGGTGATATAGCGCTTCATACCATTGATCACGTAGTGATCACCGTCGCGTATCGCCGTGGTCCGCATCGCGCCCGGATCGCCGCCGGCCTCGGGTTCAGACTGCGCGAAGCAATGACGCAGCTTGCCCTTGAGCACCGGGTGCAGATAGCGCTCTTTCTGCTCATCGTTCAGGTAGTAAAGGATCGGACTGACGATTGGCCCGAAGATATTCACGTTGCGCGACGGCAACGCGACGGTGCGCGCCAGCTCCGCCCAGACGACGGCGCGCGCGGTCAGCCCGAACCCTTGGCCGCCATATTCTTCTGGCACGTCGAACAGCCAGAGCCCTATCGCCTGAGCCTTTTCTTCAAGCTCAGCCTGTATGTCGGCTTTCAGCTTGTGCCCTTCGAGGCTGTCGTTCTCGATCGGTATCAGTTCGCGGTCCACAAAACGGCGAACCGTTTCTTGTAGCAGGCGCATTTCTTCGGGCAGCTGATAGTCCATTCCTCTTCCCTCCTGTGCCGGCTCGTTTAGGCGTCCGGCGGTCTAATCGTCTGTTTCCCGCCCGATGGCGCGGATGTCGACAGCGCAAACTCCCTCGCCGGCCAGCCCCACCATTAGTGGATTAATCTCTATATCCAAAAACTCGCCGCGCAAGTCCAGATAGGCATTCGACAGCGCGACCACGCAGTCGATCAGGGCAGCAACGTCACGTGCCGACGCACCGCGAAATTCGCCGAGCAGCGCCTTGGCGCGCAGCTCGTCAAGCATATCGGCCACGTCGGCCGCCGCGACCGGCAGCAGCCGAAAACTCACATCACCGATTGCCTCGACCAGCACCCCACCGAACCCGAGCGCCAGGACGGGCCCGAATTGAGGATCATCTCGGACGCCAGCAATCACTTCGAGCCCATCGATCATCTGCTGGACCATGTAGCCTTCGATCTCGGCATTGGGGTCTGCAGCCAGCAGGCGTGCCTCCATCTCACACGCCGCCGTGACCGCCGCATCTTCCGATGCAATATTGAGCGCCACCCCGCCGACCTCCGTCTTGTGAACCGCCTGTGGAGAGACGATCTTGAGCGCGACCGGAAATCCGATTTCTGCCGCTACCGCGCCAGCAAGATACGGCAACTTCGCGAAGCTGGTGGCAGGCACTTTGACCCCGTAGGACACGAGCGTTTCCTCAACAGACTGGCCGGCCAGCACCGGCTGAACATTCGGAAGCGGCCGAATCCCGCGC
>NZGJ01000028.1 GCA_002689465.1 Rhodospirillaceae bacterium
CTCGCCAGTACCATAGGCGCCACCGCTCCACCCGGTATTAACCAGCCAGCACCTGGCGCCGGATTTTTGGATTTTTTCACCAAGCAGTTTGGCATATTCGGTGGGATGACGCGGCAGGAAGGGGGCACCGAAGCAGGTCGAAAACGTCGCCTGTGGTGTGTCTACGCCGCGCTCCGTACCCGCCAGCCTCGCGGTGTAACCGGATAAAAAGTGATACATCGCCTGATCGGCTGTTAGTTGGCTGATCGGGGGCAGCACGCCGAACGCATCTGCGGTGAGCATTACGATGTTTTCCGGTTGCCCACCCATACCTGTTTCGCTGGTGCCTGGGATATAATGCAGCGGGTAGGATGAACGCGTGTTTTCTGTTAGCGACCCGTCATTGAAATTTGGATATTTCGTGTGCGGGTCGAGAGTGACGTTTTCCAATACGGTGCCAAAGCGCATTGAAGCATCGTAGATCTCCGGTTCCGCGTCACGCGAGAGGTTAATCGCCTTCGCATAGCAGCCGCCTTCGAAGTTGAACACACCGTTATCGGACCAGCCGTGTTCGTCATCGCCGATTAGCGTCCGGGTAGGGTCCGAAGATAGGGTCGTCTTGCCGGTACCTGATAGCCCGAAGAAGATCGCCGTATCGCCCTTTTCCCCGATATTGGCGGAGCAATGCATCGGAAGCACACCCTGTGCCGGCAGAAGATAATTTAGTACCGAGAAGATCGTTTTCTTAATTTCGCCGGTATAGTGCGAGCCGCCGACCAGGATTAGTTTCTCCGCGAAGTTCAGCATCACGAATACCTCAGAGCCGGTGCCGTCGATCGACGGGATTGATTGGAGGTTCGGCGCATGTAGCACCGTGAAGTCGGGCTCGAAATTATCGTGCTCGTCTTCGTTCGGGTTGATGAACATGTTCTGGGCAAACAGGCTGTGCCACGCCTGTTCTGTCACCACACGTACCTTGATGCGGTAATCGGGGTCAGCGCCAGCATAGCAATCCTGAACGAAAACTTCCTTGTGCTGCATGTAAGCCAGCATGCGGTTACGCATAGTGTTGAAATGCTCGTACGAGATCTTGTTGTTGACGGGCCCCCACCAGATGTTGCTCGAATTTTCCGGCTCATCGACTATGTACTTATCCTTTGGCGAACGGCCGGTGTATTCGCCGGTGGTTACGACCAGTCCGCCGCCGGCGGCCAGTTCGCTTTCGCCGCGCTGCAGCGAGTGTTGGTACAGGGCCGGAATCGAAAGATTCCAATGCGCCCCCAAAAGGTTCTCCAGGCCATGATTTTTCAGGCCGAATGAACTGGGTTTTCCTGTCTGCTGCACGTTTTTCTCCTTAACAAGAAAGGCTATTGCGCTACGGCTGTTCCGCGCCGGCACAAGGTCAAAATTTCGCCTCGATACTATTGGACTGTAGCTCCTTCGCAACATACTGCTGACGTCTGCGGAGTCAACGGGACTCCGGCGGATTGAGTCGCTTTTTCGCCTCGTTTCAGTCTGGCGAGCTATCGGCGGGCGGCGTTGACCAAACGCACGAGTATGGCTCGGGCGGCCTCGGCGTTCTCAACAGGGTTTTCAAAGGTTAGCCGACCAATTCGTCCGCCGTCGCGCAGGTCGGCGCCCTCTGGATCTAAACCGGTCATTTTCCAGTCGCCGCGTTCAAGGCTCAGTAGCTTCGTCGCATATAACTGGACCGAGTCAGCATGGTCCTTATTCATATGGTTAACGATATCGGCTTCCGCCAAGGATAAGTCTGAATACGCTCGAGTATCGAATAGCAGGTCCGGCGCGTCGATCCAATCGATGAGGCCAAATCCGGCAACGATATGTGCGCGTTCCACGGTCATTTCGAACAGCCCGAAATCGGTAAAGCCGAGATACATCTTTGCCTCTGGGTGACGGGCGACATATCGGCCGATGAGCGCCGCGTCCTTGGTCGGCGTGAGTCGTCCCATCACGGTGACCCGCGCGCCGGACAACGGGCTGGCCATACCCATTGTACCGTCGAACAGAAGGGACGCGCGCGTATCAAAGCCGAGGTTTTTAGTATGTTCGGCAAGGTTAGAGAGCAGCAGCAGCGGCCTCGCCGCGTGGTCGCACGCGGTCATCACAAGCGAGCCGTATGGCCAGCCTTCCTGGGACATTACCGTCGACAGGACGGCGCGGTCGCAGGCGCGGATAAGCGCGCGCGAACAGCTTTCGGGGAATTCTTGAATAGTTGGTTCTGGGTTGGTCATGAGTAAGCTTCCGATCGGAATACGGCTCGGTTTGGGGAACGAGGGCCTAATTTAGTCGCAAAATCTAAATATTTTTAGGGAGTTTCCCTCACCGGATCGCGATTTGCGGGGTGTCACCGATGGTGAGCCGTATTTGAGACCGGGCGATTCACGCCCCACTTCCGCCTTAATTCCGATTTAGCCTAGTAGTATTGAAAGAACAAGGTGACAAAATGCCCGTTTTAAAGCCATTCAAGCTGTTATTGATTGATGTCATCTTTGCTGCGTCAGCAAACGGTGATGTGATCAGCGACGATATCTGTTAGCTGCAGGAATGGTGCGAGATCGGGTTTGCGGAGACGGCAAAAACCGTCATGATTAATAACCTGAACGGCGCTAAAGGATTCTTCGCCGAGGCGTTAAGGGCGTTTGGCGGCGATAAGTCGACGCTGGTGGAGCTGATCTGCGTCGCGGCCCTATGTTATGGCAGCGCGCTAAAAATTCTTACGGCTGTGAGCTTTAACAAAATGCAGAATGCCTCCGAACCCATGCTGAGACGCCCCGATGCAGGCTCCGGCGGGCTCAAACATGGTTTGCCTATTGCCAGAGCGAATTCATTACCTTGCAAGTGTGGAGTGTTAATATGACCGTTATGACCGACCCGATTCTCCCGACCGATGTGACGCTCGTTGCCGACGCCCGCTCGAAGATCGCGCTGGTTGATGACGACCGAAACATTCTGGCGTCGGTGTCGATGACCCTAGAAGCTGAGGGGTTCGATGTACGTACTTACGCCGACGGCGACTCCGCTCTGCGGGGTTTGTCGGCGAAGCCTTTTGATCTCGTGATTCTCGACATCAAGATGCCGCGTATGGATGGGATGGAATTGCTTACCCGGTTGCGCCGGCAATCGACGATGCCGGTGATCTTCCTCACTTCGAAGGATGATGAGGTCGATGAAATTCTTGGCCTCCGGATGGGCGCTGACGATTATATTAAAAAGCCTTTTTCTCAGCGACTACTGATCGAGCGGATACGCACCCTGCTGCGCCGCCAAGATCGCCTCGCAAAAGAAGAAGGCGATGAGGACCAGGAACCGCCTATCCTGCGCGCCGGTCTGCGCCTCGATCTAGACCGGTTCGGCTGCAGTTGGCAAAACAAGCCGGTTGACCTTACGGTGACAGAATTCCTGATCCTGAAGGCACTCGCGCAGCATCCTGGCCATGTCAAATCGCGCGATCAGCTGATGGACGCGGCCTACGGTGAATCTATTTATGTCGACGATCGGACTATTGATAGTCATATCAAGCGCCTGCGTAAGAAGTTCCGCGCCACCGATCCGGAATTTTCTGAAATCGAAACTATGTACGGCATCGGCTACCGATATCGCGAAGGCTAGGCGCTGTGGAGCTTTGACAGCGCCGGTCGACGAAATACGGAACGGGCGCCTGCAATGAGGAACCGCCTTCTGTCGCCGCTGACGCGGCGTATCTTGACCGTGAATATTCTACCGCTGGCGATTCTAGTTGCCGGTATTTTGTATCTAGATGAATACCGAGAAGGGCTGGTTGTCGCCAAGCTTGCCGCGCTCGAAACCCAGGCGGAGATTTTCGCCGGCGCTCTGGGCGAAGGGGCGATCGGTACCCGGCCCGACGGCGGGCAGTTTATCCTGCCAAATGCAGCACAGCCTATGCTTCGCAGGTTGACAGCGCCGACACGAACCCGCGCGCGGGCCTTTTCCGCGGACGGCACAGAAATAGCCGACAGTCGGTTCTTAGCCGGGCAGGGCGGCGCAGTGAAGGTAGAAGCCCTGCCGCCTCCTAAATACGGCGATGTGTCAAGCTCTGCATTCAACGACCTTTACGACCTGTTAGCTGAGCTTCTGCCGGCGGGCGAGCGCCTGCCGCCGTTTCCGCTCAAAGTTTCGCTTCGGGCATATGATCTGCCGATAGCAGCCGCCGCGCTCGACGGTGGTGTTGCGACCGCGCGCTGGTCACATTATGGGGGCATGCAGCTCGGGGCGACTGCGCCAGTCCAACGTTTTAAGCAGGTTCTCGGAGCGGTGCTACTGACGGCTAATGCCGATGATATCGATGCCAACGTCCGGGCGTTTCGCCTCGATATTCTGAGAGTGTTTGCCGTAGTGCTGGGGTTGACAGTAATGCTGTCGCTGTATTTGGCCGGAGCCATTGCACGACCCGTCCGACGGCTGGCGGAGGCGGCGGATCGTGTCCGTTACGGTCATGGCGAAGCCGACGAGATCCCGGATTTTACGCGGCGTCGCGACGAGATCGGCGATCTATCTGAGTCGCTTCGTGATATGACCGAGGCGCTATGGCAGCGTATTGAGGCGAATGAGAGTTTCGCCGCCGATGTCGCACATGAAATCAAGAATCCTCTGACGTCGCTGCGCAGTGCGGTTGAGACCGTTGCGCGGGTCGGCAATCCGGAAAAACAGGCAGCTCTGATGGATATCATCCAGGATGATGTATGGCGACTAGACCGTCTGATCAGCGATATCTCCGACGCGTCGCGGCTGGATGCTGAACTTGCCAGGGGAGAGATGGAGTCCATCGATCTCGGTAGGTTGCTGCTGGCCCTGGCGCAGGTCCATCAAACTGCTCTTGCCCAGGTTAATAAGCCTGAGGTGGATAATGGCGTAGACGCGCATTCGGCGCGACTGGTCTTTCGCGGCGGGGATGCTGATTGCAACGTCAGGGGGATCGAGGGGCGGTTAGTGCAGGTATTTCAGAATCTGATTAGCAACGCCCAGTCTTTCTCGCCGCTGGGTGGCGAAATATCGCTCTCGGTGCGGCGCGACCGGGCTGACATTCTGGTCCATGTCGATGATCAGGGTATGGGTATTCCTGTCGATAGCCTCGATTCAATCTTCGAGAGGTTCTATTCAGAGCGGCCCGAGAGCGAGAGCTTTGGCCGTCATTCGGGCCTAGGGCTGAGTATTTCGCGCCAGATTATCGAGGCACATGGGGGCACAATTCATGCCGAAAATATACAAGGCGGGAGGGGCCAGCGCCTTGGCGCGCGTTTTGTGGTGCGGCTTCCGGCGGTGGACGCGTGACCGTCACGGACACGATACATGCCACTTGCGTCGCCTTTGAGGATATTGGTGTGCTGCTGCGTGGCCCGCCGGGCTCTGGAAAGTCCGATCTGGGGCTCCGCCTGATCGAAGCTGGAGCTCGTCTTGTCGCCGACGACCGGGTATGTGTGGCGGCCGAAGAAGGCGCTCTTCAGGCTTCCCCACCCGATGAGATTGCAGGCTTTATGGAACTGCGCGGAATCGGACTCGCTCAGTTGCCGAATATTTCCCGGGTGCCGATTTTTTTGGTTGTAGATCTCGCTCTATCTGGCATGCCTGAACGACTGCCGTTAAAATCTTGGTGGGAGTGTTTTGGTATACGCGTCCGACGGGTCGAAATAGCACCCTTCGAACAGACGGCCGTTACGAAAATACGCATCGCCGCTTATGACGCGTCAGGACGCGCCGATCCTGTCACCAAGGCGCGAAGCCAGGACCCTGAAGACCTTAAGATAAGGAGGGATCGGCAGCATGACTGAGACACTGGTTGGCCAAAAAACACCGCCGCCGGGGATTTCGCCGGGTCCAGAAGATGCCCTTCCGGTTGTTATAGTGACCGGAATGTCGGGCGCCGGACGGTCCACCGCTCTGAAAGCGTTGGAAGATCTCGGCTACGAGGCGGTCGACAATCTACCTTTGTCACTACTGTCCAGCCTGCTTACTCCAGGCGCTGCTGGCGGTCGCCCGATGGCCATCGGGGTCGATGCACGCACTCGTAATTTCGGCGCAACGCCGTTTCTCGAAGAGCTCGACGATCTGATCCAGATGGAAGACTTCCGCGTCTGTCTACTGTTTCTTGATTGCGATTCTGAAGTTCTTCAGCGTCGTTTTTCAGAAACGCGACGGCGCCACCCGGTGACACCGGATCGCCGCGTGACCGACGGCATCGGCCATGAACGCAGTCTTCTAACGCCGCTTCGAGGCCGAGCCGATGAAGTGATAGATACCACCGATATGGCGGTCGGTGATTTAAAGCGGCTATTGGATTCGAATTACGCGCTGGAACGCGAACCCAGGCTTGCCGTATTCGTAAGGTCTTTCGCCTATCGTCACGGGCTACCGCATGAGGCCGACCTTGTATTCGACGTGCGTTTTTTGAAAAACCCGCACTATATAAAAGGGCTGCGCCCGCAAAGTGGACTCGACAAACCCGTAAGCGAATTTATCGAGCAAGACCCGGGTTGCGACGAATATTTTCGCCACCTTACCAACCTACTTGAACCCCTGTTACCGCGCTTCGACGCAGAGGGAAAAAGCTATTTGACGATTGCCGTCGGCTGTACCGGTGGCAAGCATCGCTCCGTCTATATGGCGGAACGGCTCTTTGCTTGGCTCAAAGAAAAAGGCGAGCAGGTGAGCGTTAATCACCGAGACCTTAAACAAGATCGGATGTCAAAATGATCGGACTGGTTATCGTCACCCATGGCAGNCTCGCAGATGAATTTGTCGCAGCTATGGAGCACATCGTCGGTCCGCAGAAATTAGTAGGGACAGTTTGCATCGGACCGGAAGACAATATGGAAACCCGTCGCCAGGACATTATTGCGGCCGTGCAGGCGGCCGAAATGGGCGATGGTGTCATTGTGCTGACTGACATGTTCGGCGGCACGCCTTCAAATCTGGCGATCTCAATTTTGGAAGAAGCCAATATAGAGGTGATCGCAGGCGTCAATCTGCCCTTGCTGGTCAAGCTTGCCAGCGCGCGAAAATCGTCAGATATGTCGCTGGCCGTGGCTGAGGCGTGCGATGCCGGGCGCAAGTACATCAAGCTCGCATCAAACGTGCTTGATATTTTACCGGCTGAGATTGGCCGTTAAGCGCAGAAGTTCGATTTNAAAAATGATTAAAGAAATCCTAAAAATCGTCAACGACCGCGGCCTGCACGCGCGGGCCGCCGCTAAGTTCACTGCCACTGCCGAACGATTCGAGGCTGAGATCAGGGTGTCCAATGGCCGCGAATCCGTGAACGGGCGTTCGATCATGGGGTTGTTGCTTCTTGGCGCTGCAAGAGGGACCAAGGTCACGGTATTTGCAGAAGGGGTGGATGCAAGTCCGGCAATGTCGGCAATCATTGAACTGGTCGCCGATGGATTTGGGGAAGATAAATCCTAGAGATGTCCTTCTTTCACCAGGCGACGGACTTCTTCGCGGTCCAGCCACGTGTAATCCGGGGCGTCCGAATCGAAATTAGCTTCTGACATTCCGCCGAAATCTCTGGTGAACTGATGGTATCGCTTGTGGTCTTTTTTTTGTTGAAAACTGATTGAGCGTGATTTCGACCTCGTTGCCGTCCGGGTCACTGTAATAGAACGACGTTGAATCACTGTGGTTAATCGTCTCGGTGAGGCTCTGGGTGCCCTCTATATTCAAGCGTTTTATATAGTAGTCAAACTTGCTCAGCCTGCTATTGGCGAGGGAAAGATGCTACAGGCCTAAAGTCGACCCCGAGTTGGACCCCATCCCGGGAGCTCTAAGTACCTCGTTGTGAAACGCCGTACTTGATTTGTTAATCAATCGACTGTTATACGCGACTCTTGTCTCACTCTGTTAATTTTTAAATCGATGAGACGAATGGCGGGATGCATCCGCCCAGATGTTTTTTATCCGAGACTGGAGCGAGCAAATGAGCGCCGAAAACGACTACAAAGTTGCCGATATGTCCCTGGCCGGCTGGGGCCGCAAAGAAATCGCCATTGCGGAGACCGAAATGCCCGGCCTAATGGCGCTGCGCGACGAATTCGGGGCCGCAAAGCCGCTTAAAGATGCGCGTATCGTCGGCTGCCTGCACATGACGATTCAGACAGCAGTTCTTATCGAAACGCTAACATCGCTTGGCGCGACCGTGCGCTGGAGCTCGTGCAACATCTTCTCGACTCAGGACCAGGCCGCCGCAGCTGTAGCTGCCGAGGGTGTGCCGGTTTTCGCCTGGAAGGGTGAGACCGACGAAGAATTCTGGTGGTGTATCGAACAGACTGTTAAAGGTCCCGATGGCTGGACGCCAAACCTTATCCTCGATGACGGTGGCGACTTGACGGGGCTCATGCACGATAAGTACCCGGAGATGCTTGCAGACATCAAAGGCCTCTCTGAGGAAACCACCACCGGTGTGCACCGTCTTTATGACATGCATAAAAAGGGCCAGTTGCTAGTGCCCGCGATTAATGTCAACGATTCTGTCACCAAGTCCAAGTTCGATAATCTCTACGGCTGCCGCGAAAGCCTGGTCGATGGTATTAAACGCGCGACAGATGTTATGGTGGCCGGAAAAATCGGCGTCGTCGCAGGGTATGGCGATGTCGGCAAGGGCTCTGCTGCGAGCCTGCGCAACCAGGGTGCACGAGTCCTGGTTACCGAAATCGACCCGATCTGCGCGTTGCAGGCTGCGATGGAAGGCTACGAAGTTGTCACTATGGATGAGGCTGCCTCAATTGGCGATATTTTCGTCACCACGACTGGCAACATCGATGTGATTACCATTGACCATATGCGGGATATGAAAGACCGCGCAATCGTGTGTAATATTGGCCATTTTGACAGCGAGATTCAGATCGATTCGCTGCGCAACTACAAATGGGATAACGTTAAGCCGCAGGTCGATGAGGTAGAATTCCCTGACGGCAAAAAGCTGATCGTTCTCGCCGAAGGCCGCCTAGTCAACCTCGGCTGCGCGACTGGGCATCCGAGCTTCGTGATGAGTGCATCCTTCACCAATCAGGTGATGGCGCAGCTTGAGCTCTGGGAAAACAGCGCTAGATACGCGAACGAAGTTTATGTGTTGCCCAAGCATCTAGACGAAAAGGTGGCAGCTCTGCATCTTGCCAAGCTCGGCGTTCAGCTGACAACGCTGTCGGCCGAGCAGGCGGATTATCTTGGGGTTGCTTCCGTCGGACCCTACAAGCCCGAACATTACAGGTATTAGGCCGCGAAAACAAATCTCTACCATGTGTTAGGGTCACAATAACGTGCTTACTACCCTGTATTTTGCGGCAACGTTCTCTGGGAGATTTTTCCTCGCAGGTTACGACTAGACTGTAGAAAACGGACTTCGGTTTTCTATTCTGGAGAGCTTTAACAAGCTTCATGGCTGTATCGAGTCCGCGCCCGGGGGCGCCAAGGCGGTTGCCAGACGCGCGTACACGGGGTGTGCGGAGCAAGAACCGTTGTCGTCGGCCCAGCTGCACTGACTTCGCGACGTTCAATTCTTCAGGGTTAACCTGAGGCTGACCCGTTGCGGGGAATCGTCGTCGGCGATAAACCATCTCTATGGATTCTCCTCAAACCACTCCCCAGGTTCAGACGATACCGCTGAGCGACCCGGCGGCGACAGAGGCGTTTGCGGCGACATATGCCGACACGCTGGGCCCCGGTGACGTCATCGCACTAACCGGCGACCTCGGTGCGGGAAAGACGCTTTTCGCTCGGTCCTTGATTCGGTCTCTCGGTCGAGCCGTTGGGATCGATATCGATCACGTGCCCAGCCCGACCTTTACGCTGGTGCAGCTTTATGAGTTTGCTAATTTTACCCTCTATCATTTTGATCTATATCGTCTCGAAGCAGCCCATGAAGCCTGGGAAATCGGCATAGACGAGGCATTTTCTGGCGGCGTTTCGGTGATCGAGTGGGCGGACCGGATAGAGCACCTGCTGCCGTCGCATCACATCCGCATCGATCTTGCTTTCGGGGCAGATGAGACTGCACGTATAGCGACCGTCACGGCGCGCGTTGCGGGGCGGCACCCTAGATGAAGCGTACCACGCAGATAGAGGACTTTCTGGTCTCCGCCGGCTGGCCCGGTGCGGATCATGTCACGCTTGCCGAAGATGCTTCGTTTCGCCGCTATGAACGCGTCACCCGCTTGGGCGAANCTGCTGTGTTGATGGATGCGCCTCCTGACCGCGAAGACATCCGCCCATTCATGAAGATCGCCGACCACCTATTGGCATTAGGATTCAGCGCGCCGCGCATCCTCGCCGAAGATGTTCGGGGTGGGTTTCTGTTGCTCGAAGATCTGGGAGATTCCACTTTCAGCCATCTGATGGATGGGGGAGAAGACCCTGCACCGCTTTATACGCTGGCAACGGATGTTCTCATCGAGCTACACCGCACCCCGCTAGCCGATGTTGTGCCCTCCGGTACGACGATATATGCAGACGCCGTCCTGCTAAACGAAGCGTCGTTGCTGACCGATTGGTACCTTCCGGCTGTGATGGGTGAAGAAACACCTCACGAGGCTGCAGCAGCTTACCGGGACATCTGGGTTAAACTACTGCCATTGGCGCGCGGCGTTGCTGATACTCTGGTGCTGCGGGATTTTCATGTCGACAATCTGATGCGAATCGCCGGCCGTAACGGCACGGCAGCCTGCGGTTTGTTGGATTTTCAGGATGCCGTTGAAGGCCCGGTGAGCTACGACTTTATTTCCCTGGTTGAAGATGCGCGCCGCGATGTAGACGAAGCCCTGCGAGCGAATTTACGCGCCCGATATCTTGCTGGGTTCCCGACACTCGATGCTGCGGCGTTCGACCTTTCTTGCATTATTCTTGGCGCGCATCGCCACTGCAAGGTACTTGGTATTTTTACCCGTCTGCGCGATCGTGATGGAAAGAGTGACTACCTTGGTCATGTGCCACGTCTCTGGCGTCTGCTCGAGAACGTCGTTTCGCACCCTGTTCTTGCGCCTCTGAAATCTTGGCTGGACGGCCAGATACCGACCGACAGGCGCATTGTGCCACCCATCCGGAGAGGCTACTGATGGTTATTAGGGAAAAACCCAACAGTTTTGGTTTTGTGCCGGACCGTGCGATGGTACTCGCCGCCGGTCTTGGATTGCGCATGAGACCGCTGACCCAGAATCTGCCGAAACCGCTGCTTGAGGTCGGCGGCGCGACGATGCTCGATCATGCGCTCGATCGCTTTGATGATGTCGGTGTGAGCGAAGTTGTGGTCAATACTCATTGGCTGGCAAAAAAGATACACGCGCATCTCGAACGCCGTACGACGCCATCTATCGTGATCTCAAGCGAGGAAGAGTTGCTGGAAACCGGTGGCGGTATCGCCAAAGCGCTGCCCCATCTCGGCGACGCGCCGTTTTATGTGGCTAACGCCGACATCGTTTGGCGCGGCGGCCCGACCCCCGCATTGGTCCGGCTCGCCGATGCGTGGAAGGATGATGAAATGGATGCGCTTTTGCTACTCACATCGACCATTCGGGCAACTGGGTATGTTGGCGACGGAGACTTTATGATGGACCCGGTCGGGTTGCTTGAACGGCGGCCTGACCGCTTCATCGCGCCCTATGTCTTTACCGGCGTTCAGATCGTTCACCCGCGACTATTTGTCGACATACCCGAAGGGGCGTTTTCGATAAATCTGCTGTATGAACGTGCGTTGGAAGCTGGCCGCCTTTTTGGCATCGCCCATGATGGCGACTGGTATCATGTAGGAACGCCGCAGGCTATTGATCAGGCCGATTCCGAAATTCTCGAACGCGAGGGCTCTCGCGTCCGTATGTTGTTCTGAAGGCCGCCGCGGTGTCCGGCACTTCACATAACAACGTGTATTCAATAGCCGCCGGGACGGCGTTTGTCGACGCGTTGGCTGCGGGTGTTCTTAAGCGTTTTGATGCCGACCCTGAAGGACTTGCCGAGACCCACATTCTTTTGCCGACACGTCGCGCTTGCCGAGCGCTGGGCGAGGCCTTTCTTCGGGCGACGGATGGGAAGGCGACACTGCTGCCAATGATGACCCCGATTGGCGATATAGACGAGGACGAAATCGGTTTTTCCTCTGCCGAGGAGTTAAGGCTTTCAGGCATCCCCGACCTGCCGCCCGCGATGCCCACACTGCGCCGCCAACTTCTTTTGGCACGGATGATCATGGCGCGGGATGACACGATGTCGGCAGCCCATGCGGCTCGTCTCGCGAATGAGCTGAGTAGGTTCATTGATGAGGTTCAAACCGAACGCCTGAGTTTTGCCGATTTTGAGAAAATCGTCCCCGAGAGGTTCTCCCAACACTGGCAGGAAACCCTAATGTTCCTGCAGATCGTTACCGAGTATTGGCCCGCTATTCTTGCGGAGAATGGTTGTCTCGACCCGGCGGATCGGCGTAACCGTCTGGTTGCCGCTCAGATCGCTTTGTGGCAGCAGGCGCCACCGGCCGGTCCTGTTATTGCTGCGGGCTCTACCGGCAGCATTCCGGCAACGGCGGATCTGCTTTCCTGTGTCGCCGAGTTGGAAACTGGGCTACTTATCCTTCCTGGGCTGGACAAGACGCTGGATGCCGACAGCCTGGCCGCGCTTGGCCCGTCTCACCCGCAATACGGTATGGTTCGTCTGCTCCGACGGATCGACGTCGAAATCCAGGACGTCGTCGATTGGCACGATCCATCGCACACTTTAAACCCGCGGATCGATGCGGTGAACGGGGCCCTGCGACCACCGGCTACAGCGGCGACAATCTCGTTGTCCGGAGATTTCGGGGATATAGCAACCGCGTTCGCCGATGTTCGCCGGATCGACTGCCCGGGGCCTCAGGTTGAGGCGCTGGCAATCGCGATGTTGCTCAGGGAGGCGCTCGAGGACGAGAAGCGGACCGCTGCGCTGATCACGCCGGACCGTCGTCTAGCGCGGCGGGTGGCCGCCGAACTGCGACGCTGGGGTGTTGATATCGATGATTCCGGCGGAACGCCTCTGGCCGACACATTGCCGGGTGTATTTTTGCGGCTGACCGCGGATGCCGTGGCCGCCGATGCGGCACCAGTGCAGTTACTGGCGGCGCTCAAACATCCTCTTGCTGCGGGTGGGCTCAACCCCATCGTGTTCCGCGACCGGGTTCGTGAAATGGAATTGAAGGTTTTGCGCGGGCCGCGCCCGATAGCCGGATTTGAGGGGCTGCGCGATGCGCTAGTCCATATTGAACCTGAGGCCGCGGTGGCGCTCTGGTCAAGGAATCTTGCCGAGATGGCTCGGCCGTTTTCTAATCTGATGCATCAGGGGCGGGTGCAACCAAGCGCTCTGCTGGAGGCTCACATCAAGTTTGCCGAAATGCTTTCGGCATCAGAATCCGAGACGGGTGTGGAACGGCTTTGGATGGGGGAAGCGGGAGAGAGTGCGGCGGTGCTTATTAACGATTTATGCTCCGCGCTGGAGACCTTGCCGCCGCTTGCCGGGCATGAATGGCCGGCGCTGCTTGATGCGCTGATGACGGGTGCGGTGGTGCGCCCGCTTTACGGGCGTCACCCGCGCCTTAGTATCTGGGGCTTGCTTGAAGCTCGTCTGCAGCAGGCCGACCTGATGATCCTCGGCGGATTGAACGAAGCAGTGTGGCCCCCCGACCCAACGGCCGACCCGTGGATGAGCCGGCCGATGCGTTCGGCCTTCGGACTGGCGCCGCCGGAAAGGCGGATTGGTCTGACTGCGCATGATTTTGTGCAGGGTTTCGCCGCGCCGGAGGTTGTGTTGACTCGCTCCACCCGCATCGACGGCTCGCCTACTGTGCCAGCACGCTGGCTGACCCGGCTGGAAACGCTGTTATCGGTCAACGACTCTGGGATGAAAATTCTGGCTGGCTGGAAGGCCGACGAAGCACGGTGGATGCAGTGGCAGAGTGAGCTCGATTCACGTCGCTCAAAGGTCGAGATACGGGCGCCCGCGCCGCATCCGCCGATCGCGGCCCGACCCGATCGGCTATCGGTGACTGATATTGAAACGCTGATCCGCGATCCCTACGCGATTTATGCGAAGCGCATCCTTGGCTTAAGCGCGCTCGACGTGATCGATGCCGATCCGGGGGCGGCGGATCGCGGCTTGATCATTCACAACGCGATCGACCGGTTTCTCGGCGAGATTGCCGGCGATCTGCCGCCTAACGCTTTAGACATCCTTCTGCGGATTGGCGCTGAAGAATTTGCCCCATGGCTCGACCGACCGGGTATGCGGGCATTTTGGTGGCCGCGGTTCGAGCGCATTGCCGAATGGATTGTCCTCCGCGAAGTCGAACGAAGTCCCGAGATCGTCCGACGGTTTACCGAGACACAAGGCCTGCTTGAACTCACTGATCGTGTGCGGCCGTTCCGCCTAAGCGCCCGGGCCGACCGGGTCGATCAGCTGTCGGAGGGCGGGTACGAGATCATCGACTACAAGACTGGCGCAGTGCCATCGAAGAAGGACGTGACAGCCGGGCTATCGCCTCAGCTATCGCTCGAAGCCGCGATGATCCGAGCGGGGGCGTTCCCCGACATCGATCCTGGTGAGGTTGCGGCGTTGACCTATTGGAAACTGTCGGGTGGCGACCCGGCAGGCAAGATAACTTCGGCCGGTGACACGCCGGACGAGCTTGCCGAACAGGCACTCGCGGGGCTCACCGCGTTACTTGATTATTACGACGATCCGAAAACTGTCTATCTTGCGCGTCCCGATGCAGATATCGCGCCGCACTATTCTGACTTTGATCACTTGGAGCGGGTGCAGGAATGGGCAGTGGCGGGGAGTGGCGAATGAGCGAGATATTTACCGGCACGATCCCTGTCGGTTCGCGCGAGATCGTCAAGTATGCCAACCAAACCATCGCGGCGTCGCCAACCGCATCGGTCTGGGTGTCGGCTTCTGCAGGGTCCGGCAAGACTAAGGTGCTTGCCGACCGGGTACTGCGACTTTTGTTAACGGGCACCGATGCCGGCAAAATTCTTTGTCTGACCTTCACCCGCGCGGCGGCGGCCGAAATGCAGAACCGTATCCGACGCCTTCTCGGCGAATGGGCGGTAATGGAAGACGACGCTTTAAACAACACTATCATTTCACTTACCGGAACGGTACCGGGAGATGCGGTACGGGCGCTGGCGCGCCGTTTGTTTGCCCAGGTGCTTGATACACCGGGCGGCCTGAAAATCCAGACCATACATGCCTTNTGTGAATCGCTGCTCGGGCGGTTTCCTGTCGAAGCGAGGCTNGCGCCGCATTTNGAGGTGATGGANGAACGNACCGCCGCCGANNTGCTCGAAGCNGCGCGGGACGATNTTCTCNTCGANGCACGCGAGGGCGNGGATGAAGCGCTGGCCGAGGCGCTCGCGACNGTGACTGNNTGGCTCCANGAAGATGAGTTCNCNGGTCTNATGATNNAAATCGCNTCCAGCCGTGGCCGNCTGAGGCGTCTNATCGAGGCGCATGGNGGNGCAGAACAGGCGACAGATGCGGCGCGGGCGCTGCTCGATGTGGCNNCGGNNCAGACTATCNAGGCGCTGNTTACNAGGGCATGCGACGATACGGTANTTGACNTNATTGGNCTGCGCGAGGCGGTTACCGCGCTATCGGCGGGGGGCAAACAGGATAAAGATAAGGGTGCGCGTATTACGCTATGGCTTGCCGCGACCGTAGAAGATCGTGTCGCCGGATTTGACGATTACCTGCCCGCTTTCCTGACCGCTGGTGGTACGGTTCGCGCATCGCTGGCCAGCAAGGCAGCGGTAGCGGTGATGCCTGAAATCACTCATGTTATGGGTTCCGAGGCGGCCCGAGTGCTCGACGTGTTTGAGAAACGCCAAGCTCTTATCCTTGCCGAGGCGACGGCGGCGATCATCGCGATAGCGACTGCATTGGTTGACCGTTACGAGGACCACAAGCGCCGTAATGCGTTACTCGATTACGACGACCTGATCCTGTGTGCCCGTGAGTTAGTTGAAAGAGCGGCTCCCTGGGTGCTCTACAAGCTCGACGGCGGTATTGACCACGTACTGATTGACGAGGCACAGGACAGCAATCCCGATCAGTGGGCGGTCGTTCGCGCCATTGCCGATGAATTTTATGCTGGCGAAAGCGCGCAGAAAAGTGTGAGAACAGTCTTTGCCGTCGGCGACGAAAAGCAGTCGATCTTCAGTTTTCAGGGTGCCGCACCCCACGAATTTGCCACAATGAGCGATTATTTCGAAGATCGTACCAGGGCGGCCGGGCAGGATTGGCATCGTGTGCCGCTGGATGTGTCGTTCCGTTCCGCATCTGCCGTGCTTCAGTCGGTAGATGCTGTGTTCGCTGATGACGAGGTGCGCAGCGGGGTCGCGGCCGCCACGATCAGCCACACCCCCCATCGCCTGGGACAGGCCGGTTTAGTAGAGTTATGGCCGCCGGTAGTACCTAAAGACCGCCCCGATGCTGACCCGTGGCCGAGCCCCGCTTCACTGAGCAATGACGAGACCCCGGCGCTGCGTCTCGCACACGCTATCGCCGGTCGGATTCAGGGTTGGCTGAGAGACGGCAGACGTCTCGCTAGCGCCGACCGGCCGATCCGGCCGGGCGACATCATGGTTCTAGTGCGCCGCAGGACCGAACTGGTGGACAATCTGATCCGCGAACTGAAAAACCGGGACATAGATGTTGCCGGACTCGATCGGATGGTGCTGACTGATCAACTTGCCGTTCAGGATCTCATCGCCCTCGGCACGTTCGCACTGATGCCACAGGACGATCTAAATCTCGCCGCAGTACTCAAGGGCCCGCTAGTGGGTCTCGACGAGAAGCAGCTTTTCGATATCTGCTACGGCCGTGAAGGAACCGTCTGGGCCTCGTTGCGTAAGCGTGCGCGCCACGACCCGATCTGCTCTGCCGCCTATACCATGCTGTCTGATATAATGAATCGTGCAGACATGACGCCACCTTATGAATTTTTTGCGCAGATCCTCGGGCCGATGATGGGCAGGGCCCATCTGCTGTCGCGCCTGCGGGAAGAAGCGAACGATCCAATCGACGAGTTCCTCGCCCTCGCCCTCGGCTATGAGCAGTCCCATCCGCCGTCGCTGCAGGGTTTCCTGCGCTGGCTTGAAGAAGGCGAGGCCCAGATTAAGCGGGACCTCGATCAAGGCGTGCGCGACGAAGTTCGTATTATGACCGTGCACGGTGCCAAAGGTTTACAGGCGCCGATTGTGTTTCTCGCCGATACGATGCAGATACCGCAACCGCGGACATGGTTGCTGTGGGATGAAAGCGGCGAGCGTGAAGTTATGCTATGGCCGCCGCGCAGCTATGTTCAAGAACGCCAAGCCAAAAGGCTGAGGGGCATCGAGAAGAATACCCAAGACGAGGAATACCGGCGGCTGCTCTATGTCGCAATGACCCGTGCCGAAGATCGTTTATACGTGACCGGTTACGGTACCCGGCTAGCCGCGGCGGAAGGGGCGTGGCATAATTTGATCAGCCGCGGTCTCGATGGTTTCGCCGCACCGTTTGCTTTCGATTCCCATGGTGGCGGCGCAGATGACCGGTCTGATCTTGCTTGGCAGGGCGAAGGGCTGCGGCTCGAAAATCCCCAAACCAGCGCCCCCGACCGAAAAGAGGACGAGAACGCGCGACCATCTCAAATTACCGGCTTGCCGGCTTGGGCGGATACGCAGGTGCCGACGGAGGCCGAGCCGCAGCGACCGCTCGCTCCGTCGCGCCCGGTGCCGCTCGACCCTGCTCCGCGCGCGCCGTTGGGCGAAGATAGCGGGCACGCCTTCCAGCGCGGTTTACTGGTGCATCGTCTGCTGCAGACTCTACCCGATCTTTCAGTGGACGCGCGAGAACGGGCGGCCCGGATATTTCTAAGCCGGCCGGTTCACGGTCTTTACGAAGGGCAGATTGAAGCCCTGATAAACGAGACTCTCGCAGTGCTTGACCATCCGGATTACAGTGATCTTTTCGGCGCCGGCTCACGCGCTGAAGCGCCGATTGTTGGCGTCATTGGGGAAACCGTAATTTCTGGGCGGATAGACCGGCTGGTGATCGGTCGAGACACCGTCAAAGTGCTCGATTTCAAGACGAATCGACCTCCACCTGCCGCCGACGAAGACGTTTCGCCTTCTTATTTGCGCCAAATGGCGGCCTATCGAGCGCTTCTCGCAGAAATTTATGAAAACCGGGCGATTGAGTGCATTCTCTTATGGACCGACGGCCCACAATTAATGCCTCTGAGCGCAAAGGTGCTGGATGATTACGCGCCTTGACCCTTTAAGGGTCCGCCCCTAATTTGTTTGGCAAGGAGAAACCCGCGGGTACGGGCAATGCGACCGGGCCAATAATAGCGCATCCGCAGCAATAAAAACGGTAAAGGAAGCAAAAATGGCGAGTAAACCAGTATCTGACGATTCATTTGATGACGATGTGCTAAAAGCCGACGGCGTCGTTCTCGTGGATTTTTGGGCGGAATGGTGCGGACCATGCAAGCAGATAGGCCCATCGCTCGAAGAAATTTCCGACGAAATGGGCGGTGCGATCACGGTCGCTAAGGTCAATATTGACGAAAACCCGATGACCCCTTCCAAATACGGTGTGCGTGGCATACCCACTTTGATCCTGTTCAAGGACGGTGAGGTTGCAGCCACCAAGGTTGGGGCACTGCCTAAGGGAAAGCTGGTCGAGTGGATTCAGGCCTCCGTCTGATCTTTTTTGAAGATAAGGTGACAAACCCCGTATTTAGCGAATTTTCTGGCTCCAAAGTTGAGATGTGCCATCAAGAACACACGGTCTGCGAAGATTGCATTGTTTGTCACTCATGCTGTGCGGATAATTCAAGTTGAAGCCCCCGACCGTTAGCTGTACCTGGATGTGAGATATGCGCCAGTGTTTCCCTTGCACATCGCCTTTTGACCCGTTATAAACCGCGGCCTTGAAGCAAGTGGTCCGGCCTGAAGGGCATGCCGGGGCCACTTTTGAGACGTCCGCATTCACTGGTACTCCACACACCGAGATGCAAATAAAAAAGGAGACGGAAATGCCCAAGTTGAAGTCGAAAAGCGGCGCTAAAAAGCGCTTCCGCACGACGGCGTCCGGCAAGGTCCGGGCCAATTTTGCCAAGAAACGTCACAACCTCCGCAAACGTACGCAGAAGATGAAGCGTAATTCGC
>NZGJ01000029.1 GCA_002689465.1 Rhodospirillaceae bacterium
GGCCATTGAAATTTTCCGGAATGATCGCCCGCCCCGCCCTGCCCGCACCAGCAATATTGTTCCGATAATCGGGGTGCATCCCACAGGGCAAAAATCGGACTTCGGAGTTTTCCTCAAGGTAGTCGATCACCTCCGGACCATCACGCAGATAAACCCGTCGATGCTCGCTTGTCCGGTCATCGCCGATCAGGCTGTCGAGATATTTCGCCGCGTCCTCGGGTGAATCTTCAAATCCCGCTTCGCGGCTTTGTGTATTTCCGGGTATCCAGAGAGTTCCGGCCGAGGTCGCGCCCGTGCCGCCGACCTGTGTCGTTTTTTCACAGACAATGACATCAAGTCCCTCAATGGCAGCTACCAGCGCTGCGGTCATGCCGCCGGGGCCGGCCCCTGCGACGAGCAGATCCGTCTCCATATGCCATTCAAGTACCTTGACTACATCTACCATCATTCCGACCTGTTTTATCTGTGCTAAAGAATACGGGAAACTGGAAGTTTGGGACATAGAGCTTTGCTTCTTAGGCTGCGTCGGCTGCGCATCTCAATACTACCTATTAGTCGGAGGACGAACATTGGAGCTAGGACTGAATGGAAAGCGCGCACTGGTAATGGGATCGACGCGCGGTATGGGCCAGGGCATAGCGACACGCCTCTCTGCCGAAGGCGCTAACGTCGCGGTGTGCGGACGCAAACTGAGAGACGCGGAAAAAACCGCCGCCAATATAGAGGGCAGCCGCGCCTATGCGCTGAACCTCGAGGACGAGAATTCAATCACAATGCTGATTGAACATATCAAGGCAGATTTCGGCGATATCGACATCATTGTCTGTAATGGCGGTGGGCCATCGCCCGGCAACATCGCAAATGTAACCGCAGAAACCTGGGCCGCCCAATTTCAGACGATGTTCATTAACCAGCTCACTATCGTGAACACGTTCCTCCCCGGCATGAGGGACCGGGGCTGGGGGCGCATTCTGGTGGTGTCCAGCTCCGGTATCGTCCAGCCGATAACCAATCTCGGCATATCGAATGCTATTCGAGCATCACAGGTCGGTTGGGCCAAAACCCTGTCGAGCGAGGTTGCCGCTGAAGGCGTGACTATCAACACCTTAGCACCGGGGCGTATTCATACCGACCGCGTCAACCAAATCGATGCCGCGACCGCAGCGAAGCAGGGCAAGCCGGTGGAAGATGTCGCAAAGGCTTCCCATGCGACAATTCCCATGGGCCGCTACGGCACAGTCGCCGAATTTGCAGACACAGCAGTGTACCTGCTGAGCGACAATGCCAGCTACATCACGGGCAGTATAATCAGAGTGGACGGCGGGATGATACGCAGCGTCTGAGCCCTACTCCGACAGCTTTCCGGCAACCGGATCGAACGCCGTCGGCAGGCGTGGCGGAGCTGCCAGCGCAGGCGGGGTGTCGCATTCATGGAACATGCCGCCGCCCGCTTCGCCCGCGAATTTGCCGTCACGCCAGACAAACTCTCCGCGCAGCATTGTCATGATAGGCCAGCCCGTCACCTCTCGCCCCTCATAGGGTGTGTAATCCATCGAATCGTGCATGATCGACTGCGAGATGGTAACCCGCTTTTTCTCGTCCCAGATGACCAGGTCGGCGTCCGCCCCGACCGCAATCGTGCCCTTACGCGGGTAGAGCCCGTATAGCTTCGCCGCATTGGTCGCCGTCAGCGCAACGAATTCTGGGAGGCTGATACGGTTTTTGAGCACACCTTCCGAGAACAGCAGTGGCATACGCACCTCGATGCCGGGAACGCCATTGGCGATCTGTTTGAAATGAGCGCCCGGCCCAGCCTTTAACTTTCCTTCCGGGTCGTCATATCGATACGGCGCATGATCCGACGAAAAGACTTCGAAAATACCTTCGATCAGCGCATCCCACACGATCTCCTGGTTTGCTTCGTCGCGCGGCGGCGGGCTGCACATGTGTTTGGCGCCCTCGAGACCCGGCTTATCGAGATCACCTTCGGTCAGAAACAGATATTGCGGGCAGGTTTCAGCGAACACCTTCAGCCCCTGACCCTGCGCCCAGCGAATCTGATCGATAGCCTCCTTACCCGATACATGAACGATGAGCACCGGCACATCGACCAGCTCGGCCAGCGCGATCGTGCGATGGGTTGCCTCGCGTTCCACCAGCATAGGCCGCGCAGTGGCGTGGTATTTCGGTGCTGTGAGTCCGGCGGCGATCAGACGTTCAGCCATCCATGTGATCATGTCGTTGTTTTCGGCATGAACCATCACCATCGCTCCGTCGCGTCGGGCAACCGCCAACACGTCAAGAAACTCTCGGTCTGACAGCTTCAACGCATCGTAGGTGAGGTAGATCTTGAAGCTGGTATAGCCGTNCTTAATCAACGCCGGCAGTTCTTGGCCCANGACCTGCTCCGTCGGGTCAGATATNATCAGATGAAACGCATAATCGACGGCGGCCTTCGGTCCGGCGAGAGCGTGATATTGCTGCACGACCTCACGAAGCGACTGTCCCTTATGCTGACAGGCAAAGGGCATAATTGTCGTGGTCCCGCCGCAGGCGGCTGACCGGGTTGCGGTGAACCAGTCATCGGCAGTCCAGACCCCGGTCGATGAGATCTGTTCGACATGGCAGTGACTGTCGACGCCGCCGGGCGTGACCAAAAACCCGGCCGCATCCACCTCCTCGGTGCCGTTTCCGAGAGAGCGTCCCAGCGCCTCGATTTTTCCGTCCGTAACGCCTATATCGGCCGCAAAAACATCGCTCGCCGTTGCGACGCGCGCGCCGCGGATAACCAGGTCGTATTCGGCCATGTCGGAAAATTTCCCTCCAGATTTGCCGAGCAAAGCATACGGGGTGTAGCTTGCGTAAACCAGATCTAGCTTCAAAACAAAAAGGATCTATTTCATCATGCCCACGCTCGACGAAAGTGCCGAAGGCGTCTTTTCTATTGCAGCTACCCCGTTCTCTGAAGACGGNGCNCTCGACCTCGAAAGCACTGANAGGATGGTGAAATTCTATCTCGATTGCGGCGTGTCGGGCCTGACGATCCTCGGCATCATGGGAGAGGCGCATAAGCTCACACCGGAAGAATCCGTTGCATTCACAAAGCGTGTCATGGCGGCGGTCGACGGCAAAGTACCGGTGATCGTCGGCGTTTCGTCGCCAGCATTCAATCCCATGAAAGATCTTACTGATCAGGTAATGGATCTCGGTGCCGCTGGTGTGATGGTAGCCCCGATGGGCGGTCTGAACACTGACCAGAAGGTGGAAGGATATTTTCATTCGGTGTGCGACGCGCTCGGCGACACACCGATCGTATTGCAGGATTACCCACCTACCACGGGTGTCTGGTTCTCAACACCATTGCTAACAAGACTATTTACCGATCTGCCAGCGCTTAAGGTTCTCAAGCACGAAGACTGGCCGGGTCTCCGAAAGCTTACCCAGTTCCGCACGGCGGAAGCTGCCAGCGCAAGCAGGCGGATCAGCGTGCTCGTCGGCAATGGCGGCGTATTTCTGCCCCTTGAACTTGCCCGCGGCGCCGATGGCGCCATGACAGGCTTTGCCTATCCCGAAATGTTGGTGCAGGTTTGCGATGTATTCGCGGCGGGTGATCGCGAAACCGCCGAAGACCTGTTCGACGCCTACCTGCCGCTGATGCGCTACGAGCAGCAGATTGGGATCGGGCTTGCCGTCCGCAAGGAAACCCTGCGTCGGCGCGGGGTGATCGCCACCGCTATCACCCGCGCGCCCGGACCAGCCCTCGACGCACATGACCTCACTGAACTGAGCGCCCTACTTACACGCCTCGACCGCGCGTTGAAAACGCAGGGCCGCGACACATCTTTCTATCCCGCTAGCACAGCAGACTGAGGTTCTCATGCCACCAAAAGACCCCGCTCACGCTAAACGCTCTTTAGGTCAAAACGCTGACCATCCCCGCGCCGCATCAATCATTGAGCCGCATTAACGGCTGGATGAGCGGAACCGCTCCCAGTATTTTTCAGGTTTAACACGCTGGCCGAAGCCCAACCGGACGTCAAGCCAGAGCGCGAGCGAGCGGATCGGTTGGAAACCAGAAGCCGCGAGACGGCGCCAAACGTCGTAATAAATCCTTTTGCGGGGCTTTGAGGTGTCCTTGTTATAGGGGCACACCCGCATGCANACCCCACATTCGGTGCCCTGATTAGTCCAGAACTTGAAGCATTTTTCTGGGTCGACCTGCCATTTCCGGATACCGATGGTCATGGACACGCTAGAAATTTCTTCAGTCGGGGCATCGTAGGATATCGCCTGGGGCGGGCAACTTTCAGCGCATCGCCGACAGGTGGTATCGCAGAATTCCTTTACCCCGAAAAGAGTGGGCTCATCGTGATTGAGCGGCAGATCGGTGTGGATGCGACCAATGCGGACCCGCGGTCCAAATTTCGGCGTCATTAGCAGCCCATTCCGCCCATATTCGCCTAACCCGGCCTGGATTGCATACGGTATCGCTTGGCTACTGTCATTGACGCTAGCAACCGCACGGTAGCCGAGATTGAGGATATAGGTGGCGATCGTCTGGACCAGTTCGAAATCGCGCGAATAGCCGTGGCCCACCGCAACACCCGCCGTAGCCGANGGGTAGGACTGGATTGCATCGTAATGCATCGACGTCGCGATAACGATGACGTTCGGCAACCCGTCGGGCATGGCATAAGGTTTTTCGGCGAGCGACTTGGTAGAAAAGCTGTTGGTGTAATGCCAACGCGGGTCGTAGGCGGTAATACCCACCATATCGGCGCCAAACAGCCTTGCGACCCGCTTTATTTCTTCGGTCACATCGGCCGTTGACTTAATTTCGACCTTTTCCGGGCTCGGTTCCGAATAGGGTTGAATATGATCAAGAAAGCCGTCAACTCGACCCTCCGACAAGCCACGCTGAATCGTAAGGTTGGTACCCATCCAGCCAGCATTGCGCAGCGCGAAATCCCGAATCGTGTACCCGCTTGCGTCACGCGCGCCGATGCCAGGCTTGAACATGCCCTTGAACCAGTTGATTACCTTTTCGGATCGGATCCGCGGATCCCACTGGCCGCGGGCATAGATATCGTTTGCCTGATTGAAGCGCTCGAACCGATCTGTGATGTCGAACCCGCAGGCATGGTCTTTCGGATGCCGTAGCTCGCCAAGATTTCTGTAGGGTCCTTCGCTTCGCGGCCAGCGTTTCGGTCCAAGGCTGCCCGGTAAATCATTCTGGCCGGCTTTAGAGTGCGCGCTCACCCGTTTTTCCCCATTATCGATCCGGTCGTAGAACTTTACACACCGTGTGTCCCAAGCTTAATGGAACATTGCTGCCCGCTTCAATAAGCTTCTTTTAACCGAAGAAAGATAGAGGGCTCAGCGTTTTTTCGCTAAGCCCCTGAAATATTGGTGGGCGATGTAGGGCTCGAACCTACGACCCGCTGATTAAGAGTCAGCTGCTCTGCCAACTGAGCTAATCGCCCTCAAGCGGCAAATCAGGTATCAGAGCGTCGCAAACTTGTCGATAGGCCCTGCAGCCCCTGAACCCAACTAAATGCCGCCGCCGTGGCGCGGTATGGTTACATCGCGGTGAATATAGGTGCCGATTAGGAAACCCATGCCGATCATCAAGGTCAGCATTGCAGTGCCGCCGTAGGAGATCAGCGGCAACGGCACACCTACGACGGGGATCAACCCCATCACCATAGCAATATTGATAAACACATAAATAAATAGCACGCATGTGATGCCCATCGCCAGCAGACGGCCGAAATGGTTGCGCGAGCGCAAACTGATGGCGTAACCGTAGAACATGATGAGCGTATACAACCCCAGCAGGACAAGTCCACCGACCATGCCGAATTCTTCCGCGAGCATGGTGAAGATAAAATCAGTCTGTTTTTCGGGCAGGAAATTCAGATGGCTCTGAGAGCCCTGCATGAATCCCTTGCCAAACAGCCCCCCGGAACCGAGGGCGATCTTTGATTGCAAAATGTTATAGCCCGCGCCGAGCGGATCAGTTTCGGGATCGAGAAAAGTAAAGATCCGTTTCTGCTGATAGGGAAGCAGCATGCTCCACGCGATAGGCACGGCCGCTCCAGCCGCCGCAAACACCAGGCCGAACTTCCATAGCCGGACCCCGGCGGCAAAAAACACGGCGGCGCCCGTCATGATCAGAAACAGCGCTGTCCCCAAATCGGGTTGCTTTAGCACCAGCGCTGAAGGTGCACCAATCATCAGTATCGGCGCGAACAAATAAGGAAGCCGCCGCACATTCTCAGCAGATACACTGTGAAAATACCTAGCCAGCGCTAACACAATGCCAACCTTCATCAACTCAGATGGCTGAAGCTTGATCACGCCGAGATTGATCCAGCGCTGTGCACCCATACCAACCGAGCCGACCACCTCTACCGCAACGAGCATCACCAGAAGAATGCCATAGATTAGATAAGCATAGCTGCGCCAGAACCGGATATCGACCAAGGCAACAGTGAAAAGAATAAAAAGCCCGACCCCATATCGCACAATTTGACGGGTCGCCCAAGGATCCCAAGAACCGTTGGCCGCCGAGTATAACATAGCGATACCTATAGCCGCCGTCAGGGTGATCAGTAATACTAAACCCCAGTTGATCTGCAGAACCTTGCGGCCGATGCTCAACGGTTTCGACGGGGCTAATCCGCGCATCGACATGCTTAGGTCCCTTTTCTTTTTGCCGACACTTTGGCCCCGGCGGATGCGACCTCCCGATTGGCAGAAGCGCGTCTCTGCGTTTTCAGCAACAAATCGCGCGCTATGGGCGCCGCGACTTTGGAACCATTCCCACCGTGTTCAACAACGACGGCCACGGCGTAAAGGGGATTATCCGACGGAGCAAATCCTACGAAGAGAGAATGATCTCGTTCTCGCCAGGGTCGTTCATGATTTTTAAGAACCCGGGTATCGCGCTCAGCTTTGCTGATCCGGCGAACCTGTGCGGTACCGGTCTTACCGGACATTTCCATGCCCTGGTCTGGAATTCGGGCTTGATAAGCAGTGCCCGGCCATACGTTGGTAACCCGGTTCATGCCCTCACGTACAACAGCCAGCGAGCGCTTAGAAATTCCGAGTTCATTGAAAACGGGCTCAACCTCTTTCCCGTCTTTGTCCGTAGGACGTATCAGCCGCGGTGTCACAGCTTTACCGCCGTTGGCAATACGCGCTGTCATAACCGCAAGCTGCAAAGGCGTGGTCAGTACAAAGCCTTGGCCGATACCCGAAATAAGCGTCTCACCCTGCTGCCAAGGCGTTCCAATCAGTGCCTTTTTCCATGCCCGCGTCGGGATCGTACCGACTTTTTCTGACGGCAGATCGATCCCAGTTTTGGCGCCAAGTCCGAGCCGCTTAGCCATTTCGGCGATACGGTCGACGCCGACCCTCTTGGCAACATCGTAGAAATAGACATCGCAGGAATTCTGGTGCGCGTCATACATATCCTGCCACCCATGGCCATGGCTTTTCCAGCAATGGAACCGCGCACTACCCAGCTCCGTGTGACCCCGGCAGAATACGCGGTGATCCGGTGCCACGATGCGTGCTTCTAATGCTGCCAGAGCTACCACCATCTTGAAAGTTGACCCGGGCGCGTATAGACCCGATATCGCTTTGTTAGTGAGCGGCGCATAAGGGTCGTTTATCAGTCGGCGCCACGATTTTGAGGACAGCCCGGTGACAAATTCGTTTGGATCGTAGCCCGGTACAGACGACAACGCGAGAACGTCCCCGTTTATTACGTCAATGACCGCCGCCGACGCACTTTTTTCCCCTTTGAGACGATCCGATGCCAGTTTCTGCAAGTCACAGTCTATGGTCAGTCGGAGATCGGCGCCCGGTTGACCTTCCTGTCGTGACAGTTCGCGAATAATACGACCGACTGCATTTACTTCTACTTTTGTATTTCCTGCCTTACCGCGCAAATTCAGATCGAACACCCGCTCAACACCGTTTTTGCCAATTTTAAAACCTGGTAGTTCCAGAAGCGGGTCACCGGTGATTTCCTTTTCCGATACGGCAGCGACATAGCCAAGTACATGAGCGAAATCTTCGGCGAACGGATACTGACGGCTCTGCCCGACTTCGATGGACAAACCCGGCAGATCTGGCGCATTCACTTCGATGCGGGACACATCTCGCCAGTCGAGGTTTTCCCGCACCGTCACTGGCACAAACCTTCGGCGGCGGCGCACTTCACGCAGGATCCGCTGGCGCTCATAATCCTCCAGCGTGATTATTCCCGACAATGTGTCGAGCATAGTATCGATATCGCGCACCTGTTCGGCGATCAAGGTCACCCGGTAGTTTTCCTGATTTACGGCGAGTGCCCGCCCATATCGGTCGACAATGCTGCCGCGCGGCGGCGGCAACAGCCGGAGATTGATCCTGTTCTCATCCGCCAGCATCTTATATTTGTCAGATTCGACAACCTGCAACTGGTACATACGTCCGGCTAGCAAACTGAAAAGCAGTACCTTGCCGCCGCCAAGGAAAGCGACACGGCGCGAGAACGACTTGAACCGGCTCGAATCCTTATACATCGAGCGGCCGAATGATCGCGTGCTGCGCTCGGGCGAGCAACCATGCCATGAAGGGGAAAGCCCCGACGGTCAGCGCAGCCTGACAGAAAACGGCGGCCGGGCTTATGAGGATCTCGTTCAACACACATACGATGATCCATGACAACAAGCTGGCAGCTAGCGCAACCAGCGAGAAACACCACCAAATGACGGCGAATGATTTGCCCTGAAAGAAGGTTCGCTGGGACATAATCGCCCAATTGGCCAGTATCAGTATGAGGGCGTGGAGACCAATGGGCGAGCCCACAAGTATGTCCTGCCAAATACCCAGCAAGAAGGCACAAATAGCAGGGAAAAGATCGGGCCGGTAAATCGCCCAGTAAAAGACCGTCATCAGCCCAACATCGACTGCCACCTGGCCGTATCCCGGCAGGTAAACGGGTAGCGCCGAGAACATCACAAGGAGCACGCTAGTCAAGAATGGTGCCAGATGTCGTGCAGCACGATCGATACGCTGAATGGCAGCTGTTATCATTTTTGCAGGGGTGGTCTGGCCGCAGACGGCACGATCTGACCCGCCACCTGGCCCGGAAACTCCGTAATAATACGCACATGTTCTAGGCGGTAAAAATCGGTAAAAGGCTGAACGCGGATACCACGTTCGCCGATGCTGGAAATCCGCCCGACCGGCAAGCCGCTGGGGAAAACCCCGCCATGTCCCGATGTGACAATTCTGTCTCCGACCTCGAGCCGGGCACCCGGCAGCAAGAAGATCAATTTGGGCGACTGGCTGTTATCACCCGCCAAAATTGCCCGAATACGGCTTTTCTCTTCAACCACTGGAATGCGAGAGTTGAGATCGGATAAAAGAAGTACTCGGCCCGAGCGGAGACCGACTTCGGCCACACGGCCGATTAGGCCATCTCCGTTCACGACTGCATCGCCTTTGTGGATGCCGTCCACCTTGCCACCGTTGATCAACACGGATCGCACGAAAACGCCGCCGGAATCGCCGATAACCCGAGCAGAGGCAAAGGATACGCCGCGTTCGGGGACGAATTTGAGCATATTCCGGAACGTCGAATTTTCCGCTGCTAGAGCTAGTGCCGCACTCTGCCATTCAAGTAGCCGGGCGTTCTGCTCCAGCAACTGAGCGTTTTCCTCGTATACGGCAAAGAACCGGCTCATCCGGTCAACACCCTCGGAAACAGTGGCAATCGGGCGGGAAAGCGCATCCATGAAAGGGGCAACGCCATCGACGACACTGGAGCGGGCACGTTCTACGATAAGCGTATCTGCCTTTCCCAACAACATAATGGCGAAAGCGGCAATGATCAGGAAAAGTAGCGCAAAACGGTTTAGCAGCGCCCTGATGGGACCTGTGACTTTTGCTATTGATGCTGCCCGATGTTTCACGCCATTTCCTCTAAAATCCTCTTACCAAGATCGGCCCAAAACGGTTAACAGATGGTAAATTTGGGAACCGTGTTAATACATTGAGGTCAGAACGTTCCGAAGGGTTTTCATCTCTTCAAGGCATCTTCCAGTCCCCAGCGCAACGCAGGACAGCGGTTCCTCGGCGAGCGTCACCGGAAGGCCCGTCGCATGTCGCAGCACAAGATCGATGTTCCCAAGAAGAGCGCCGCCGCCAGTGAGCACAATCCCCTTGTCGACGATATCTGCCGCCAGTTCCGGTGCGGTGTGTTCGAGCGCGACCTTTACAGCCTCGATAATCGCGCTTACGGGCTCTGCCAAACTTTCAGCAATCTGGCGTTCGCTGATCACCAGTTCCTTCGGGACGCCGTTCATTAGATCGCGACCCTTAATTTCCATCACACCGCCATCGCCGTCTGGGGGCACACAGGCGGATCCGATTTCTTTCTTGATCCGTTCAGCGCTGCCCTCACCAACTAGAAGGTTATGATTGCGTCTAATGTAGGCGATGATTGCCTCATCCATCTTATCGCCACCGACTCGCACGGACCGCGAATAGACAATCCCTCCAAGGGAAAGCACTGCAACTTCCGTGGTGCCACCCCCGATATCAACCACCATTGAGCCTGTAGGTTCTGTGACTGGCAGTCCGGCACCGATCGCAGCGGCCATTGGTTCTTCAATCAGGAAGACGCGGCGGGCCCCCGCACTTTCGGCAGATTCCTGTATGGCGCGGCGTTCGACCGCGGTCGATCCCGAAGGCACACAAATAATCACCTGCGGACTAGCAAAGCTGCGGCGATTATGCACCTTTCGAATGAAATGCTTTATCATTTCCTCAGCGATTTCGAAGTCTGCGATCACACCGTCACGGAGCGGTCGAATGGCCTCGATATTGCCGGGCGTGCGCCCAAGCATCATTTTAGCTTCATCACCAACAGCCAGAACCTGTTTGCGGCCTTTTACATTAGCGATCGCCACCACTGAAGGTTCGTTCAGCACGATTCCCCGACCTTTGACATACACCAGGGTATTCGCGGTACCTAGGTCAATGGCCATGTCTGCGGACAAAAAGCCAAGTAGTTTAGAGAACATGCAACCTCACATCATTCGTCGTTCAAAAGATCGACAAGAGCCGGCGTGGAAATTTTTATCTCTGGCCGCAACCTGCCCTGTCTCAGGCGCTCAAAGCGCTGGGGGCGGTCTTTTCCCGCTTGACCAGCAATTTGTTGAGCGCATTCATATATGCCCGAGCCGACGCTACCAATGTGTCGGTGTCGGCGCCTTGACCGTTCACGGTCTTGCCGCTTTCTTCCAAACGCACGGTTACTTCCGCTTGTGCATCCGTTCCTTCTGTCACTGCGTGCACTTGATAAAGCTGCAGGCGCGCGCCGTAACCGGTCAGTTCCTTGATGGCATTAAACACTGCGTCAACGGGACCATCGCCGGTCGCTTTAATTTGTCGTTCTTCGCCGTCCACTTCAAGCGCAAGATCGGCGGTCTGTGGACCTACGGAACCACAAACGACTTGGAGAGAGACAAAACGGATACGGTCGTTTCCGCGGACGATTTCATCATCCACTAGAGCAACGATATCCTCATCAAAAATTTCACGCTTTTTGTCTGCTAACGCTTTGAAACGGCGAAACGCATCCTGAAAGGCGTTGTCTCCCATAGCATAACCCAGTTCGCCCAGTTTTTCTCTGAACGCGGCGCGACCCGACAGCTTACCCATTACAAGCTTGGACTCCGACAGGCCCACCGATGCAGGAGTCATGATCTCGTATGTGCTGGCATTCTTGAGCATACCATCCTGATGAATCCCGGATTCATGAGCAAAGGCATTTGCGCCGACAATCGCCTTGTTCGGCTGCACCGTGAACCCGGTGATGGTAGACACCAGACGCGACGCCTTGGTGATCATCTCGCTGTTGACGTTTGTATTGTAGGGCATGACATCCTGCCGGGTACGCAGAGCCATGACGATTTCTTCAAGTGCCGCATTCCCCGCCCGCTCGCCAAGACCGTTGATCGTACATTCAATCTGACGCGCGCCGGCAGCGACACCAGAAAGCGAATTGGCAACCGCCAATCCCAGATCATTGTGGCAATGAGTGGAGAAAATCGCCTTGTCGCTATTGGGAACGCGCTCAATCAACATCCTTACAAGGCCGCCGAATTCTTCGGGCACAGCGTAACCGACCGTGTCGGGCAGATTTATGCAGGTCGCGCCCGCGTTAATTGCTGCCTCCACACAACGGCACAGGAAATCATGCTCGGTACGTGTGCCGTCTTCCGGCGACCAATCGACATCGTTGGTAAAGTTGCGCGCATGGCTGACACTGTCGACCACCTGCTGATAAACCTCGTCCGGTTCCATCTGCAGTTTGTATTTCATATGTAGCGGGCTAGTGGCGATGAAGGTATGAATTCGCGCCCGCGCAGCAGGCTTCAGCGCTTCGGCGGCACGTTCGATATCGCCCTTCGCTGACCGGGCTAGTCCGCAGATCGTCGATCCCTTGATAAGCTTGGCGATCTCATTGACAGCTTCGAAATCTCCGTTTGAGGCGATAGGAAAGCCGGCTTCGATAACGTCAACACCCATTTCTTCGAGCATTTCCGCAATCCGCAGTTTTTCGTCGAGGTTCATGGACGCGCCGGGCGACTGCTCGCCATCACGCAAGGTGGTGTCGAAAATTATTACGCGATTTGAGTGAGTTTTGACGCTCATTGGCGAGCTCCTTGTCTCTCTATGGTCATTGACCCAGGTCTGAATAAAATCCCCCCTGAACACCCGCGCCAATAGCGCAATCGTATTCAGGGGTGCCTAAGTCGAAGAGCCCCATCACCCAAAAAAAGTAGCTGTCGAAACCCGAGAGACCCCCGCACGTGCACGGCGCCGAGAGCTACCTCTGCATTCTCGCCCACCCCTAAATCGCTGCTTCTTGCCGTTACCATGTCTATCGCTCGCAAAAAAGCGGTCCCCAAAACAGTTTTCAGCACATGGGACACCTAGTAGCGCCATTAATGCATGATAATTGTTAACAATTTGGGTTAACGATTTACTATTACGCCGTTTTTATTCGCGAGCGCAACGATTTTATAAAGAAAAAGAGAAGGTTTTTGCCTGAAGCTTGCGAGTCGACCACCGAACTCGGGCATAAAAATCAATCCTAGTTTTTAGATTTGTCGACAAGCGCTCGTTCTTTAATCCACGGCATCATATCGCGCAGCTTTCCGCCCACCTCTTCAATACTATGCTCTTCACCGTGACGACGCATCGCTTTGAAGCTAGGCGCGCCGGCCTTATTCTCGAGCACCCAATCGCGGGCAAACTGGCCAGATTGGATTTCCTTAAGGATCTTACGCATCTCGTTTTTGACGTTTTCATCGATCAGACGGGGCCCACGTGTCAAGTCACCGTATTCCGCCGTATTCGAAATCGAATAGCGCATATTGGCGATGCCGCCTTCGTAAATAAGGTCGACGATCAATTTGACCTCGTGCAAGCATTCGAAATACGCCATCTCGGGCGCATAACCCGCCTCGACCAGTGTCTCGTAGCCCGCGGTAATGAGCGATGTTAGACCACCACACAGAACAGCCTGTTCACCGAACAAGTCAGTTTCACATTCCTCTCGGAAAGTCGTCTCGATAACTCCGGAACGCCCACCGCCGATAGCTGACGCATAGGACAGGCCAATCTCCATGGCATTTCCAGACGCATCCTGCGCCACCGCGATGAGGCAGGGAACGCCGCCACCGCCGACGAACTCGCCGCGCACCGTGTGGCCTGGGCCTTTGGGCGCAACCATGAACACGTCTAGGTCGGGACGCGGTTCAATCAGTTGGAAATGCACGGCAAGACCATGCGCAAACGCAAGCGCCGAGCCTTGTTTCAGATTGTCGCGTAGCTCGTCCGCGTACAGGTCGGACTGAAGTTCGTCCGGAGTAAGAATCATAGTGACATCTGCCCAAGCGGCTGCAACGGCCGGCGTCATTACTTTAAGGCCCGCGTTTTCCGCCTTGGCAATGCTCGAAGAACCCTCGCGCAAACCGACGACGACTTCCTTTACACCGGAATCATTCAGATTATTCGCATGGGCATGACCCTGACTGCCATAGCCAATGATCGCTACTTTCTTATCTTTGATAAGATTAATATCGGCATCCCGGTCGTAATAAACTCGCATTGCTCTACCTTTCCGTAAAAGCCAAGTTGGCTGATCTGTTGTGCCGCGCTTTCTAAAGTGCGGATTTGCCCCGCGCAATAGCAACGACGCCCGTTCTTGAAACATCGACCAGCCCGAGGGGAACCATAAGGTCAGTAAATGCGTTCAGTTTTTCGGTCGCGCCGGAAATTTCAAACACAAATGACTCGTTCGTGCTGTCGATTACGCGGGCACGAAAAATGTCTGCGATCCTCAGCGCTTCAACACGTTTGTTACCCTTGCCGACGACCTTTACTAGTGCAAGCTCACGTTCTACGTTTGCTCCGTCGGCAGTGAGATCTATCACGCGATGGACCGGCACGAGCCTTTCTAGTTGCGCCTTGATCTGTTCAATGATCTGAGGCGTGCCACTAGTAACAACGGTAATCCGACTGATCGCATCGTCAGAATCGATCTCCGCTACGGTCAGGCTCTCAATATTATAGCCTCGGCCCGAGAACAATCCGATCACCCGCGCTAGCACCCCGGCCTCATTGTCCACTAATACGGCAATGGTGTGCCTTTCAATCGTCAAGTCTACGACCACTTTATCGCTCCGTGTTCGAGTGTTATTATGGCTTTAGCGCGTTGGTACCGGATCAGACTAAGACCATACCGTCTTCCGCACCTGACTGATCGGCGTCGTCATCTGGTCCAAGCAGCATTTCATTATGCGCCGCGCCTGACGGGATCATCGGGAAACAATTTTCCTTCTGGTCGACCCAGATATCGGCAATAACAGGTCTATCTATCGAGATCATTTCCTGGATGACGTCGTCTACTTCATCCGCCTTCGTTGCCCGCAGACCCACCCAGTGACAGGATTCGGCCAGTTTCACCAGGTCAGGCAGCGCATCGGTGTAGCTCTCGGAATAACGGCTGCCATGCATTAATTCCTGCCATTGGCGGACCATACCCATGTATTGGTTATTCGTGATGAATACTTTAACCGGGGCGCCGTACTGAACTGCTGTCGACATTTCCTGCATGTTCATTAGGAACGACGCTTCGCCGGAAATATCTACAACCAGTGCGCCCGGATGCGCAACCTGTACACCGATTGCGGATGGCAAGCCGTAGCCCATCGTGCCTAACCCACCGGATGTCATCCAACGTTTCGGCTCGTCGAATTTGTAATACTGCGCTGCCCACATCTGATGCTGGCCGACCTCTGTTGTGATGTAGCAGTCGTGACCCTTGGTCGCTTCGTATAGACGCTCGATAGCGTATTGCGGCTTAATCACCGAGCCCGACTGATTGTATTTCAAGCATTCTCGCTGACGCCATTCGTTGATCCGTTTCCACCAGGCTTTAATGGCCCTTTGGTTCGTCGTCAGCTTTTTGGCTTTCCAGACACGGAGCATCTGATCGAGGATGACACCGACATCGCCGACAATCGGTAAGTCGACCATCACGTTCTTGTTGATCGAAGATGGGTCGATATCGATATGGATTTTTTTCGAATTGGGTGAAAAAGCATTCAATCGTCCTGTCACCCTGTCGTCAAAGCGCGACCCCACAGCAACAATCAGATCCGCATCATGCATCGCCAGATTAGCTTCATAGGTGCCGTGCATCCCAAGCATACCGATGAATTGATCATCCGACCCCGGGTAAGCGCCCAGACCCATCAGCGTCAGCGTCACGGGCGCACCCGTCAGCTTGATCAGGCGGTCGAGTTGCTTTGAGGCCTTAAGACCCGAATTAATCACCCCGCCGCCGCAATAGAATAAAGGTTTCTTTGCGGCAGCTATCATCGCAACCGCTTTTTCAATTTCACTTATGTCGCCCTTCAAGCGCGGCTGATAGGTTTTATGTTCTACTTGGCTCAGGTTTTTGTATGTCGCCGTCCCCATCTGAATGTCTTTAGGCAAATCAATCACCACTGGACCGGGGCGGCCGCTGCGCGCGACGTAGAAAGCCTCATGCATGATCCGCGGCAGGTCCGCGATATTCTTTACGAGGTAGTTATGCTTGGTGCAGGGGCGCGTGATACCGGTCGTATCCGCTTCCTGAAAAGCGTCGTTACCAATTAAGTGCGTCGGCACCTGGCCTGTTAGGCAAACCAGAGGAATACTGTCCATCAGCGCATCGGTCAGACCGGTTACCGCGTTTGTCGCACCCGGACCCGAAGTCACCAGCACACAGCCGACCTTGCCGGTCGAACGGGCATAACCTTCGGCCATATGAACCGCGCCGCCCTCTTGGCGGACAAGAACATGCTTGAGTTGATTCTGCTGAAAGATCGCATCGTAAATCGGCAGAACAGCGCCGCCAGGATAGCCGAACACCGTCTCAACACCCTCATTCACAAGCGCCTTAACGATGATTTCCGAGCCGGTCAGTTTTCGATCTGCCATCTTGCGTTCCCTATTGCATCGCCTACGGATTTGACATTCGCACTCTGGCATCCCGCTGCTTCCTGAAGCGCAAAAGGGGCGCATATGGCCGGATTGGCGAAAAATCTCTCAAAGCATACCGCGTTGCACAATCTGTGTGCAGCGCGAAACCTATAGCCCATCACTCAGTCGGTCAATAGAAAGTTCCTAATTTCTGAAAAGATTTCATCCCAATTATATTCCGAATATTTCTTTTTAATGGAAATTTGTGAAATAAATTGATGACGAAACCAAGTCATCTGACGTTTTGCATAGCGGCGTGAATCCCGTTTTCCCAGCTCTCTCAAGCGTTCCCGGTCAATTTCCGAGCGGAGATATGCCCAGATCGGCGGAACTCCGACAGCCTTCAACAATGGAAAACCATCCGGCGGCGATCGCTTAAGAAGTAGTGCCACCTCGTCAATTGCTCCGCCGTTAAGCATCTGATCAAAGCGAGTGTTTACCGCAGTGTAGAGGTCATCACGATGCGGCAATAGTGAAATCGCAAAGAACCGCAGGTCGGCCGGCACTTCTTCCGTCTCCTCGGTTTGCCATCGCCGAAGCCCACGGCCAGTATGCAAAAATATCTCCAGCGCCCGAACAATGCGCTGCCCATCGGCGGGATTTAAAACGCTCGCGGTCACCGGGTCACATAATGAAAGCTCTCCGTAGAGTTTCGCCGCACCCTCTTTAGAGAGCCGTTGGTTCAAATGATCGCGGAGATATGGCGGGACGGAAGGAATTGCATGCAGCCCTTGCATCAAAGCTTTCAGGTACAGCCCCGTTCCCCCAACTACAATGGGAAGCCGCTCCCGTTGATGAATTTCGGTAATGGCAGAAACGGCCAGATCGCGCCATTGCCCCGCCGAGCACCGCGCCCCCATGCCAAAGATGCCATAAAGATGATGAGATGCCAGATTGGTATCTGCGGCATCCGGGCGCGCTGTGACTATTGGCAGATCTGCATAGACCTGCATTGAATCGGCATTGACGACTTCTCCGTCGAGTGCCCGGGCTAGTTCTAAAGCCATCGCCGACTTGCCGCTCGCGGTCGGCCCGCCGATGACGAGGACGGGTTTTTTCTTCAACCCTTTGCGATGTTGAGGGCAACGAAACGTTGATTGCCACCCGATTCAATAAGGACAAGGATGGTGTTCAGTTTGGCTTTATGAGCCCGCTTCACAATTTCTTGAACCTGAGACGGAGACGTAACAACCTTCTGGTCAGGACCGATTTTGCGGACAATCGCGCCCACCGGAATCTTTTTCTCACCGGCTGGACCCGCCGGCTGCACTTGCGTAACGACGACGCCCTTAGCACTTTCATCGAGCTTAAATTTCTCGCGCAGCCTAGGCGTCAACGCCGACAAAGTCATACCCAACTCACCAATTTTGAGTGCATTGGATGTTTCCTGCTTTTGCTGGGTTCCCACCGACGCAAGCTTTGCCGCCTCCTCCGGGAATTCGCCCAGTTTGATTTTCAACCTGACGGCCTTTCCTTTACGCCAGACCTCGACGGCGACAGCCTTACCGACAGTCGTCTCTGCGACGATACGAGGCAAGCGGCGCATTTCACCGACGACTTTGTTATCGAATCTGAGAATTACATCCCCGACCCGGATCTTGTATTTCTGCGCCGGACCGCCCTTGGTGACAGACGCCACCAGCGCACCGGTCGCCGTTTTCATCCCCAAACTTTGAGCGATTTCATCAGTAACGGTCTGGATACGCACACCCAGCCAGCCCCTGCGCGCTTTTCCAAATTTCTCCAGCTGTTCAATGATCGGACGCGCTAGATTGGCAGGTATCGCGAAACCGATACCGACGCTGCCGCCTGACGGCGAGAAAATCGCGGTGTTAATGCCAATGACTTGTCCGGCGAGGTTGAACATCGGCCCACCGGAGTTGCCTCTATTGATCGACGCATCTGTCTGGATGAAATCGTCATAAGGGCCAGAATTGATGTCGCGCTGACGGGCAGAAACGATCCCCGCCGTCACCGTTCCGCCAAGTCCGAAGGGATTGCCGATCGCCACCACCCAGTCGCCGACACGCGTTTTTCCGGAGTCACCGAACGGCACGGCCACCAAGGGCTTTGCCGGCTTGACGCGCAGAAGCGCCAGATCGGTTTTTGGATCGCGACCGACGATCTCCGCCTTTAGCTTCGTGTCGTCGTGCAACGTAACCGTAATCTCATCAGCATCTGCGATCACATGGTTGTTCGTCACGATAAAACCACTGGCAGAAATTACAAAGCCGGAGCCCAGCGACGATACGCGCCGTTGCGGTGCTTCACGCTGCTGACGATCAAAGAATTCCTTGAAGAAATCCTGAAAGGGTGAGCCCTCGGGGAACCTAGGAACCTCCGGCCGGCCCGGCTCGTTGCTCTTTTGTTTCTTTACCTGGGTCGATGAAATATTGACTACCGACGGGAGCAACTTTTCGGCAAGATCAGCGAAAGTGTCGGGCGCGCCTCGAGCCGACCCCGGCGCAGGTGCCCAAGCAACGTGCGCCAACAAGATCAAAAGAGTAGGAAAGACTCGCCGAAAATGTGTCACTGATATTCTCCTGTCGCTATTATCCGCATTGCGGCATTTTGCCGTCCAACCTTACACATCATCGACCTAGGCTAGATCATAATAACCGCGAATTCATAGTGCCGCTATTTTACACGTCAATCAGCAATTGTTTCCTGCGCTAGATTGTTACGCCGACAATATAAACAAAGCCCTTCGGCGGCATAAACAAGGTGCTTCAGCGGCGTAAAAGCCAGACGATACCAACACCAATAGTTGCGGCGAGCAATCCTGCACTCCTCAGCGACGACGGCGACACTTTTTCGATCTGCAGTGCCATCCTGCGCATACCCTCGGGAAAGAGGGCATACAAGCCTCCCTCAATCACAAGGATAAGTGCAATCGCGGTTATCAGCTCATCAGACACGAAATTTGGACAATCCGGACAGCAGCCTAGTCACCAGGAGATTTGTCAATTTCTGACTGCCCGCGTTTGCTGTCACCCGGCAAGTCGTTGAAAAAACGGAAGAACTCGCTATCCGGCGACAGGACCATGGTAGTGCCGTCTCCAAGCGCTTCCCCGTAGGCTTCCATAGACCGATAGAAAGCAAAGAATTCAGGGTCTTTACCGAAAGCCTCACTCAAGATCCGGGTTTGCTTGCCTTCGCCCTCACCGCGAAGGATCTGGGCCTTGCGCTGGGCTTCGGCGAGAAGAACCGTGCGTTCGCGATCGGCCTCCGCCTGGATACGGGCCTTGATCTCCGCGCCCTCAGCGCGGAGTTTAGCAGCCTGCGCGACACGCTGGGAGCGCATCCGGTTATAGACCGATTCACTGGTGGTTGGCGGCAGATCAGTTCTACCAATACGCACGTCGACAACCACGATACCAAAATCGGTAGATTGGCGTTTCAGTTCGGCCGTTATTCGGGCCATCACTTTATCGCGTTTGTTCGACAACATATCGCCCAGCAATACTCGGCCAACCTCAGCACGAACCGCCGAGTTCAAGATACGACCAAAAATATCTACGAAATTCGCTTCGGTATTGGCGCGCAGTCGAAATTGTTTTGGCGACACGATCAGATATCGGACGAAGGCGTCAACATTGACACGCTTCTGGTCGGACAGAATAATTTCTTGTTCCGGAGGATCTAGGCTCAACACTCGCTTTTCATAATACGTAGCAGTCTGCCAAGGCAGTTTGAAGTGCAGCCCGGGTTCAGTTTCTTCGTCTCTCGGCTGACCGAATTCGAGGATCAAGGCCTGCTGGGTTTGATGTACTGTATATACACTACTGAATAGGAACAGACCGATTATGATGGCCGCAACACCCGCGACGATAAATCTAAGATTGGTCATTACTGCTCTCCCTGCGAACGTTTTTTAAGTTCGGGCAGCGGAAGGTAAGGGACAACGCCCGGGCCTCCCTGACCCTTATCGACGATGACTTTCTCTGATTTCCGAAGCACGGCCTGCATCCGCTCAAGATAGAGCCTGCGGAGCGTAACGTCCTTTCCGGTCAGGTAAGCCTCGTAGACGGAAATAAAGCGCTTGGCTTCACCGTCAGCCTCTTTGATAAGGCGCTCGCGATAGGCGGCAGCCTGCTCAAGTTGGCGAGAAGCTTCACCCTTTGCTTTCGGCACGATGTCATTGCGATAAGCCTCGGCTTCATTCTGTTGTCGTTCTTTATCCTGCCGCGCTCGCTGAACGTCATTGAATGCGTCGATCACCTTCTGAGGCGGATCGACTTTCTGCATCTTGACTTCGGCGATAAAAACGCCGGCTTTGTAATCGTCCATAATGCGTTGGAGAACATCTCGAGTGCGCGTTTCAACTTCAGTACGCTTAGTCGCCAGAACTTCTTCGAGCGGGGTCTGTCCGACGATTTCACGGATCGAACTTTCCGCCGCGAGCTTCACCGTAGATTCTGGGTCGCGAATATTGAACAAAAAATCTTTGGCGTTCTTGATCCGCCACTGAACAACGAAATCGATATCAATAATGTTCTGGTCGCCCGTCAGCATCAGGCTTTCTTCAGGGACGTCTCGAGAAGTATCGGCCCTTCCCTGGGCGCCAAGAGAACGGAATCCGACGTTGATCTGATTGGTCTTTTCTACATTTGGACGCTGAACCGAACCTATCGGCCAGGGCGCCCAAAAATTCAGGCCGGCCTCAGTCGTGTTCTGGTATTCGCCAAATAACAGCTCTATGCCATTTTCGCCAGGTTGAACCCGGTAGAGGCCACTGAGTAGCCAGACAAGGAAGACCAATATGATGGCAAGGAAAATACCCTTAAAGCCGCCAAAACCACCCGGCATTAGGTTTCTAAATCGATCCTGACCCTTCCTGATCAGATCTTCGAGGTCCGGCGGCACGCCGGCGCCACCGCCGCCGCCGCCGCCGCCGCCCCGCTTACCGCCCCAGGGACCTTGTCCACCATCGTTTCCGCCGCCGCCCCAGGGGCCGCCGCCGCCCCCGCCTTGCTGTTTCCATGGCATGACGCTAATTCCTATCCTGATAAGTGAGAGAAGGTTTTTAGTGTTTAGCTGAATCGTCTCTCAGCGGTTAATTCATAGTCTCGTAGCGCTGGTTTATATGTTAGCTCGCTTTATCGCGCAAATTCGGGTTGTCTCATGTTATTAGCGATATTGTGGCACTACTGGAGAAGTCAAGGATGACGCAGGTTACCGAAACCGAAATTATTGCCGCCCTTAAGTCGGTCGAAATTCCAGGCACCGAGTATAACATTATTGACGCGGGTGTCGTGTCCGGATTGGTGGTAAAGGACGGCCATGTTCAGTTTGCGCTGGAAATCGATCCGGCGACGGCCGAAAAAATGGAGCCTGTTCGTAAGCAGGCGGAACAGGTGGCCGCGAGAATTGCTGGCGTTCTCTCGGTGACAGCGGTCTTGACGGCCCATAAACAAGCCGAAAAGCAGCCGTCACCTGAGCAAGAGCAGCAGCAGCCAAAAAAACTTCTGCCTCAGATTGGCGCGATTATTGCCGTCGCATCGGGCAAAGGCGGCGTCGGGAAATCAACCACATCTGCCAACCTAGCGGTTGCGTTTCGCCAGATGGGATTGCGAACGGCAATGCTTGATGCCGATATTTATGGCCCATCCCTGCCGACTATGATGGGAATCTCCGGTCGACCGTCTTCACCTGACGGCAAGATCATCATTCCTATGGAAGCCCACGGGGTCACCTGCATGTCCATCGGCTTCTTGGTCCCGCAAGACACGCCAATGATCTGGCGCGGTCCAATGGTGATGGGCGCGCTCGAGCAGATGATGGGTGATGTTCAGTGGGGGCCACAGGACGTTCTTGTCGTAGATATGCCCCCAGGCACGGGCGACGCGCAGCTGACGATGGCACAACGCGTACCGATCGCCGGGGCAGTAATTGTTTCCACCCCGCAGGACCTCTCGCTGATCGACGCAAAAAAGGGCCTGAACATGTTCCGCAAAGTCGAAGTCCCGGTGCTTGGGATCGTCGAGAACATGAGCTATTTCCACTGCCCTCATTGTGGAGAACGCTCTGACATCTTCTCTCATGGCGGCGCTTCAAAGGCCGCAACTGAGATGGGCGTCGATTTTCTCGGCGAGGTGCCGCTCGATATGGCCATCCGAGCCGGCGGCGACGACGGCACACCTATCGCCGCTGCCGAACCCGACGGCGCCTACGCCAAATCCTACCGCGCCATCGCCGAAAAAATCTGGGACAAAATCGGCACTGGTGCTGTGCAGCCAGTTGCACCCAACATCTCGTTTGAGTAGCTATTACTCATAGTTTACCGCCCGGGTCCATCTTTTGGATATACAGCTAAAAGCGATGAAAGCGATTTTGAGATGAGTTTAGCCGAGATCCCGTTCCGCAAAGCAATGCCGTTCGAGTACGGCGTTGCCGCAGAGGTAACCCCCGGTGTTCGCCGTATCATCGCCGAAAACCCAAGCTCTTTTACTCATGTTGGGACCAATACCTATTTGGTCGGCTCCGGCGAGGTCGCGGTGATCGATCCCGGGCCGTTGATTGAACAGCATGTCGACAACATCGAAAAAGCGCTTGAGGGAGAAACGGTCACTCATATCGTTGTTACTCATACCCATATGGATCATTCCCCGGCCTCGGACTGGCTGAAAGAACTGACGGGCGCACCTATAGTGGGCGCGCTGCCCCGCTCGCAGGGAGACGGCAAGGCCGTTGAAGCATCGCAGGAAGATTTCGCGCCAGACATTGAGATTTCAAATGGGTCAGAAATCAATGGGCCAGGCTGGACCCTCGATGCGGTGTTTACACCGGGTCATATGTCGAACCACTACTGTTTTCGGTTACGCGAAGGGAACACTCTATTCTCAGGCGATCATGTTATGGGCTGGAACACGTCCATCGTATCGCCCCCAGACGGAAACATGCTCGAATACCTTGACAGCTTGCGCCTTTGTATGGCCCGCGACGAGGTGATGTACCTGCCAGGGCACGGGCCGGAAATAAAAAAACCAGCGCCTTTCGTCCGCGCGTATTTGAACCATCGAATGATGCGCGAAGGCGAAATTACCAAATGTTTGGAAAGCGGAACTACCACTATCACCGAGATGGTGCGACGGATGTATAGTCATCTGCCGGAGAAAATGTACGGCCCAGCATCGCGATCGGTGCTGGCACATATGGAGCACATGGTAGAAACGAACCGCGCAGATTGCGACGGCCCTGTGACTATCAATTCAATATTCGCACCGCCTAGCCGGAATTAGGCANCCCAGATGAATAAGGTATAGTTGCATGAAAGGTTGCGATTAGGGATAAATTTCTACGGTGGTGCCGTCATCCACCATCTTCCAGATCTGATCCATTTCGCGGTTGGTTAACGCGATACAGCCCTGAGTCCAGTCTAGAAGCGGATGGCCGACATCCCTTGCACTCCAACTCGTCGGAAGGCCGTGAATCATGATTTGTCCGCCGGGATCGACGCCCAGGTGACGCGCGCGCGCACGGTCCGTCCGGTTAGGATAAGAAATATGGAGAGCGCGGTAGAATTTTGATTTGTCCGAATCCAAACGATAATCGACGGTATATGAACCTTCGGGCGTTTTGGCATCGCCTTTTTGGACCTTTTGGCCCCTCGGGTAGCGACCCAGTGCGACACGAAACACCCTAATTACCCGGTCACCACGCATCAACACCAGCCGACGGTCGCCCTTGAGAACAACCAAAAGGTCAGCCTTCAGCGGTGTCAATAACGCAACATCGTTCACCTCAGAATTAGCCCGGCCGCCGATCGATATCATAATCGCAAAAAAAAGCGTAATCAGCGTTCGCACTACCAGACCCATTTACCAAGGTTTACGGTTCAAAAATATCTTTAGACTACAAGATCAAGGCATTGCAAATGGTACTCGATAACGCGGATCCACTTCACAAAAACGCCGACCTACGTCACACAGACGTGACCCGGTCTAGAACAACAAAGGAATGGTCGTGGTCGTCGTTATTTCCTGCCGAAAATCTCTCGCGTGATGTTTCTACCCACTCCCGCCGCTCGAAGGCCGGGAAAGTCACGTCGCCAGCCACCACAGCATGCACCTCCGTAAGGTATATTCTCCCTGCCATGGTCAATGCCGCCTCGTAAAGTCCTGCCCCACCGATCACCATCACATCATCATCCGTCAAGGTTTCCGCATGGATAACAGCCGCTTTGAGACTGTCGAAAACGGCCACACCTTTTGCAGAAAATACCGGGTTGCGGCTTATGACAAGATTAGATCGACCGGGCAAAGGCCGACCAATAGAGTCGAACGTTTTGCGGCCCATGATAATAGGCTTGCCCATTGTGACCGATTTGAAATAGCTAAGATCACTGGAAAGCTTCCACGGCAATCTCCCGTCTCGTCCGATCACCCCGTTCTCCGCCACCGCGACAATCAAGCCGAGGGTCACAGCGTCAGACCGCGACGGCCGCCGGGATATGCGGGTGAAACCGGTACCCGTCGAGCGTGAAATCTTCATATTTAAAACCAAAAATATCGGTAACATCAGGATTTAGCGACATCGTCGGCAATGGATAGGGATCACGCGCCAGTTGGGCATCGGTCTGTTCGACGTGATTTGAATATAGATGTGCATCGCCGAGGGTGTGGACAAATTCACCTGGCTCAAGCCCCGTTGCCTGCGCCATCATCAACGTCAGCAGAGCATAAGAGGCGATGTTAAAGGGCACTCCAAGGAAAATATCCGCACTACGCTGATAGAGCTGACAGGATAGCTTCCCGTCCGCCACATAAAACTGGAAAAGGCAGTGACAGGGCGGCAGCGCCATCCTCTCGATCTCCGGCACGTTCCATGCACTCACGATTAATCTGCGCGAATTGGGATTATTCCTGATCTGTTGGATAACATGCGCGATCTGGTCGACTGTGGCGCCATCACCGGTTGGCCAAGACCGCCACTGCTCACCGTAAACCGGTCCCAGGTCGCCACTCTCATCCGCCCATTCGTTCCAAATCGATACACCGTTTTTATTGAGGTACGAAATATTAGTATCGCCCTGCAGAAACCATAGAAGCTCGTAAATGATCGACCTAGTGTGAATCTTCTTGGTCGTGACCATTGGGAACCCATTGGCCAGGTCAAAACGCATCTGGTGGCCAAATACGCTATGTGTACCCGTGCCGGTCCGATCGTCTTTCCAGACGCCAGATTCGCGGACACGCCTCATCAGATCGAGATATTGCTGCATGGCTCTCAGTTTTGTCCAAAATCAATGCTCTGACCAACTTGCCGAGCTTCCTTTAATTTAAAGCCGAATCACCCTATATTAGAAGAGCTGGCTTGCCAGCTATGGTGATAAACGACTTGTGGAATAAACGGAGTGGACCCGGGGGCAGTACCCGGCGCCTCCACCAAACGTCCGACTTGGCCGGCTCCGCATAAAGGGTCCGCATTCGGTATTGGGGGCGAAACAGGATCGACACACGTGTAAAGACTTGTCTTTTGCCCGGTATGGTTCCGCCGTTAGCGGGCCGTTATTACAAGTGCCAATGATAACGATTTGGCCCTCGCTGCTTAATTAAGCAAGCGCGGTCCGGGGGGGCACCGGGCAACAGAAGCCCCTCCACTAATTTCCGTACTCGGTTTCCAATTAGGAACGACAGAGGGGCCCCTATGCGGCCCAAGCGGTTGCGCTTGCGGTTCCGGCCCGCATGACATAAGAGTCCTCGCCATGTCCGAAGATATGATGGATTATCAGTCAATGGTTGAGCGCGCGATGAAGAACGTCGTCCGCGATGCCCTTTCGAAGGTTGGCGAAGATGGGCTCCCCGGCGAGCACCATCTTTACATTACCTTCAAAACACAGGAGCACGGCGTCGAGATCACCGACCGGCTGATCTCTCAATACCCTGAAGAAATGACGATTGTTCTCCAATATCAATTCTGGGGTCTCAAAATTTCTGAAGATGCGTTTGAGATTACTCTCAGCTTCTCAGGCACGAACGAACGCCTGTATATCCCATTCGATGCCGTGGTCGGCTTTGCCGACCCTTCAGTAAATTTCGGCCTTCAGTTCAAAACAGCCGAAGCCGGCGAAATCAAGCCAGGCGCGATGCAAGACATTGGCGACGCCGACACGCAGCCTTTGACAGAAGACCGTGAAGGCAACCAGATAACCGGCGAAGTAGTTGCGCTGGACGCCTTTCGCAAAAAGAAAACCTAAAACACTTCAAAATACCGGGGGGTTATCCCAATGGTTGATGAGAATTTTCGCGAGATGTTCTCGCTCGGAGAAGACACCACGGAATATCGCAAACTGACATCCGATTTTGTCTCAACAGCAGAATTCGACGGCCTAGAAGTGCTCGTCGTCGATCCTGAAGGTATCAAACAGCTATCGGCTCAGGCGTTTTTCGATATCGCACATTACTTGCGACCAGGACACCTAGAACAGCTTAAGAAAATTCTCGACGACCCCGAAGCGTCCGATAACGATCGTTTCGTTGCGCTCGATCTTTTGAAGAACGCCAACATTGCAGCCGGCGGGGTTCTGCCGATGTGCCAAGACACGGGCACGGCCATCATCATGGCCAAAAAAGGTCAGAATGTCTGGGTAAAAGGCAATGACGAGGCTGCCATTTCAAATGGCGTCTTGAAAACCTATCAAGAGAGTAACCTGCGCTATTCGAACGTCGCACCGCTGTCGATGTTCCAGGAAGTGAATACCGGCAACAACCTGCCAGCACAGGTCGACATTTATTCTACAGAGGGCGATACCTATAAGTTTTTGTTCATCGCAAAGGGCGGGGGGTCAGCCAATAAAACATTCCTCTTCCAGCAAACACCTGCAGTCATGAACGAAGACCGGATGGTTGCATTTCTGGATGAGAAAATCCGAACTCTAGGCACCGCCGCCTGCCCGCCCTATCATCTTGCGATCGTCATCGGCGGAACTTCGGCGGAGCTAAATCTTAAAACAGTCAAGCTCGCTAGTACGCGCTATCTCGATAACCTGCCGACCCACGGAAACGAATACGGTCAGGCATTCCGCGATCAGAAAATGGAACAAAATATTCTCGATCTGACCCGGCACATGGGCATCGGTGCGCAATTTGGCGGAAAGTATTTCTGCCACGATGTCCGCGTTATCCGTCTACCGCGCCATGGCGCCAGTGTGCCGATTGGGCTCGGCGTATCATGCTCGGCCGACCGGCAGGCTCTTGGTAAAATCACCAAAGAGGGTGTCTTCATCGAACAGCTGGAGATGAACCCGGCAAAATATATGCCGGAAGTCCAACCGACACACCTCGCCGATGAAGTCGTCCATATCGACCTCAACCAGCCGATGGATGAAATTCGGAAAGTGCTTAGCGGCTGCCCAGTCAAAACCCGGCTATCGCTCACCGGTTCAATGATCGTCGCGCGCGATGCCGCCCACGCGAAAATCAAAGAACGCCTCGACGCTGGCGAAGAAATGCCAGACCATTTTCGCAATAACGCTATTTATTACGCCGGCCCGGCGAAGACACCTGCAGGCTATGCGTCAGGCTCGTTCGGGCCGACCACTGCAGGTCGAATGGATTCTTATGTGGAGGCGTTTCAGGCGAGAGGCGGCAGCCTCGTCATGCTGGCCAAGGGCAATCGCTCGAAGCAGGTCACCGAAGCCTGCAAAACATACGGCGGTTTCTATCTCGGGTCGATTGGCGGCCCAGCAGCACGGCTTTCGCAGGACTGCATCAAGAAAGTCGAGTGCATTGAATATCCCGAACTCGGGATGGAAGCAATCTGGCGGATCGAAGTTGAGGATTTTCCCGCCTTTGTCGTCGTTGATGACAAAGGCAACGATTTCTTCGCAAATGTCTGAGGGGAGAACCCACTTGGCCGCGGCATGACGATACTTCCAGATATCTTCGAGAAAGGTTTAACAACGGTCTTTTGCGGCTCGGCAGCAAGTTCGGCGTCGGCGCGGCTTGGCGTGTATTACGCAGGCGCGGGCAACCGCTTCTGGCAGGCTTTATTTGTTGCAAGATTTACACCGACGCTCCTTGCACCCGCCGAATTTAGCGATCTACCTGAATTCGGTATCGGCATCACCGACCTCGCCAAACATGAATCCGGCATGGATATTGCCTTGTCTTCGAATGCATATAACTCTGCTGCTCTTAAAAAAAAAATAAAAACCTGGGAACCCCGACATCTCGCCTTCACCGGCAAGCGGCCTGCCAGTATTTTCATGCTCGAAGCCTTGGGCGCAACGGTAAAAGAATACGGAGAGCAGGCGGTAACGATCGGCGCCACTCGTATTTTTGTGCTTCCCTCACCCTCCGGCGCGGCCCGGCGGTGGTGGTCGCCTGAGCCATGGATTAAACTCGGAGAAATTCATCAGGCTACCATCCGGCAGCGGGAGAACGGATAATGAAATTTTGCGTGTTCGGCGCAGGCGCGGTCGGCGGTTTCGTTGGCGGTATGATGGCGCACTCAGGGCAAGCCGACGTCTCGTTGATAGCCCGCGGCGATCACCTGGCGGCGATAAAAGCCAACGGGCTTTGCGTAAAACGGAATCATGCGGACTTCACCGTGACTCCTGACGCAACAGATACACCTGCAGATCTCGGCGTCCAAGATGTCGTCTTCGTAGCCGTCAAAGCCCACGCCCTTGCAGCAGCAGCAGCCGCTATGCAACCGCTTATCGGTCGCGAAACGGTTGTGGTGGCGGCGCAGAACGGAATACCGTTCTGGTACTTCTACGGTCACGGCGGAAATCTTGACGGGCGAACACTGCAAACCGTCGACCCGGGCGGCATAATCGCCACGGCGATCGGTTGCCAGCGGACGATTGGCTGCGTGATCACGTCGAGCAATACCGTCGAAGCACCGGGTGTCGTGCGCAATATCGGCAATCAGGTATTCGCACTCGGTGAACCGGACGGTTCTCGCTCGGACCGGTTAGAAGCTATTAGCAACGCACTTGTCGAATGCGGTTTGGAGGCGCCTATGCCCGATCAGCTGCGCAACGAGGTTTGGCTAAAACTATGGGGCAACATCTCGTGGAGTACGATAGCAGCACTAACGACATCTCGTCTCGGTCCGCTGGTCGAACAGCCCGACCTGCAACACCTTGGCGTCTCCATCATGGAAGAAATGCAGACTGTTGCAGAAGCAGTCGGCATTACTTTCCGCGAGCGTATTGACAGCCGCATCGAAGGGACAAAGAGGGTCGCCGATCACAAGACGTCAATCCTCCAGGACCTTCAAGCTGGCCGTTATATGGAGGTTGACGGTATTGCGGGCGCAGTGATCGAAATAGCCCGCTTGATGAATATCGAAACCCCAATGATCGATCTTGTTTATGCGTTAATCCGTCAACTCGCCCGCGCAAGCGGCCAATACCCTGAGATCGATTTCGATCCGTTGGCGCCATCTGCTGCATAAGTTCAAATGAACTGGAAAACGCCTTCGACTTCAATAGCAACACCGAACGGCATAGACGCGACGCCGACTGCCGTTCGCGAATGCCTTCCCGGGTCGCCGTAAAGGTCGATAAAAAGCTCAGACGCGCCATTGAGCACTGCAGAAACATCGGTGAAATCAGGGTCGACGTTTATATAGCCTTTTATCCGAACCACTTCTTTGACACGATCCATATTGTCTAATGCCTCCTTGATGCACGCGAGCACCATCAGCGCACTCGTGCGCGCAGCAAGCTGGCCTTCCTCAAGAGTATATTCCCGCCCAACTTTGCCGATAAACGAAATTTCGTTTTCGATTCGAGGCACCTGACCAGAAACGAACAACAAATCGCCCGCTATCTTCCAGTTAAGGATTTTCGCAACCTTAGGGCTAGCAGCCACCGGCAGCGTGATCCCCATTTCCACAAGCTTGGCTTCAATATTTCGAGGCATAATTCACTCCTTTATCACTTTCCGACATAGATCAGGGCAATCATAAACTACAGATAAAACCGGATCGAATTGACAAACAAAGTAATGGCGACGGTCGCGCCTTTATCAACTTGCATCACTGCCCAAGCCGAACTGGGAAATCCAAACAGCAAACACGGTCGTAAATGACTGTTACCAGGAAGTTTTCTGGATAGCGTAAAAGTTGATGTGCCGGTCCGCAGATAGACTGTCAAACACAAAAAAGGGAGGCAGGAAGGGACTCCAAAACGAGCTTGTCGCAAACGGTAGGCAGTCTTTTCCCGACAGAATCTGTAGGTGCAATCATGGCGTTCTAAAGCAAGGGTAGCGTTAATTTAGTGCGGAACGTTGGCAGGCTTGTTTGATAGGCTGGCCGCAATGAGAGGCCAAAGGAACGCCCCAAAAACTGCTTAGTTGGGCGTGGTCGACCCAAGATCGAGTGCCGAAATCGCCATCGTGGAGGCAGCGTGAGTTTTCGTAGAGACACCGGAAATGTATCCGCACTGGCCCGAAAATAGGGGTCGGTGATGTTGGGTAGCGTGGATATCACACAAGCGATCGCCGAAGGTGCCAATGAAATGAACGCGGTCTATCAGAAGGCAGCAACCATCGGTTTCGGCGGAACATCGCTGGAAAGTAAACAAAGGCTCCGGCTTCACGAAACGACACATCGGTCCCTGCCGGGCTTAAAAAGGTGATCTAGTGCTAAAAAAACGATCCGTTACCATTGCCGGCCATAGAACTAGTATATCTCTAGAAGACGAATTCTGGGGCGAGTTAGTCAGGATTGCTGGCGAAAGGCGGACCTCTCTTAACGGTCTGATTTCGGCCATAGATGAAGCCCGGACAACAAACCTGTCTTCGGCAATTCGTTTATACGTCTTGAATGACCTCAAGAGAGCGGTGCACATTGCGCCGCAAATCCCCGAAGACGCTAGTTAGCGCGCTAAATTCTTTAAAAGCCCCCTGATAAAATCTTTTGGTGTCGACTGACTTGGTACACCGCCGCTTTGATTTTCTCTTGGTACCAGTGTCTGATCCCGCCTTCCGATACCACGTTGCATAATCCACGCCTGTAATGCCTGGAATTCAAACAGACGCCTCGGATTATCGGGCGCCCCAACAGCGCGAACACGGAACGGCGGCGCGCTCGTATGTTCCGTTAGGCGCAAATCTGCATAAATATCCATGTTCCAGTTGGGCAAATGAACAGTGCCTCGAGCGTTTCCAGCTCCAGCGTCAGCGGTCAATGCCAGGTCATTCGTTGTTATGATCCCCTCAGTGATGTCGAAAGTACCCCTTAGGGATGAAAACTTGGTCTCGCCGCCTTCCATAGTTGAGGACACAACCCCCAGCAGGCCGCCTAGCTGCTTGATATTTTTCAATTTCTCGCTCGCTCTTTGCAGGTCAAAGCCTCTCGCGACGCCATTAACGATATCGATCATACCCTTTCCTGACAGCGCTTTGATCATATCATGCTGAGTTTTGCCACGCGCCGACAAGTCCATCCCGAAATTTAGGATGCCCGTCGCGATGTCGAATTCCGCCGCCTGAAACAGGGCTTTTCCAACATTTGCATTAGTGATAGTCAGCGACGTCGTTGCCGTTGGAACCCCTCGCCCATCGACTTTTCCACGCATCTCGAAGCCGCCATCAAAAATGGTGGCCGCGGCCCGGTGGATATCCAGTACCTTATCTTTGAGAATGGCAACAATCTGTGGCTGACCGATTCGAAAGGGATGATAGAGAAGCGCCTCGGCCCTGAGATCGATATTTGCGTCAATTAGACCCAAGACTTCCGTGTCTATACGATCTTTAGGCCAACGCTTCTTGGAAGTCGGTGCAGCACGAACACTGGTAGGCGTTTGTGCGCTTTGCCTGCCGCGACGCGCTTTCTGTGGCTGGCCGCTCCACGGCCACGCTCCAAAAAAATCGCTCAGCGGTATTGTTGAAGTGACCATAGCCAGCTTTAAATGGGGCCGCCTCGCGCCCGAATGAGCGGCACGATAGAAGCCTTGGCCCGAAACGCCCATGGGCCCGACGTTGCCGGACAGCTCGGCGATCGTGAAGTTTTGTTCCGTCCCGACCAGTTTAACTGCCATGCTGAGCCCCCCAAGCCGGGAATTGGCCGGCCTGAATCCCGGATAGAATGCTCTGACGAGGCGCACAAGGTTGGGGTGCTTTACATTGGCGCTTACGTCAAAATCTGGAACGGCAAGCGGTGTCTTGATCCTGCCGGCGACCCTGAATGCGCCATCGTCTAGGTCGGCATTGAGGTCAAGCGCCACGGCGCGCTCATCGCCTTTGAGCGTCATTTTGACCCCAACTTGGCCGACCGTGAGACCGAGTTTTCCACCGGCAAAAAGATTGACCAGACGGGCAAATTCTGGGTGCTGAGCATCGAGAGAAATATCAACTGACTGCGAAGCCGACCATCCGGAAACCCCCCCGACAATCTTCGCATTTGCCTTACCGAGTTCAAGGTTCGCGTCCATTGTGATACCCGCCTCAGACACATCAGTCTGACTAGTCAAACGCATCTTACCGAGTTTGCGCAGGTAAACCGGCGGTTCGACCCTAGCGATTTGAAAAGCACCTGTGAGGTCGTCCGACGCCGCCGCAACAGTGCCTTTGAAAGCAGGTACACCCCCCAAACTCGACAAGGTTCCCTTAATCCGGGCACTGGTGCCAGCAAAGTTACGAACGCTGGCCTCGTGCAACCTCAGTACTCCGTTCACGAGCGTGCTGTCGATCCAAACGTCTTGAATAGCGACGTGCTGATAGCTTACACTACCAACCCGGAATATCAGGTTCGCGTCAAAACCGTTTAGGGCAGCGAGGAGCCCCGACGTTTGGGTGTTACGCCTAGACGACTGTTGCGCTAATTGCGCGTTCGCAGGGCTCTCCATCGGCTGTTCCTGCAGCTCGGCAATGGCCGCTTTTCCAATATAGGCATCGGCGTTGATCTGATCGATACTCAGACTGGCACCAAATGCGAGACGGTCGCGGAGCGCGACCGTCACCCCCCCACTCATACGCGACGCATCGAGTTGGGCCACGATATTAACCAACTGCATTTGTTCACCATCGCCGCTGATGTCACCGCTAATATTAAAGCGGCGAAGTCTGTCGGCGGGTACCTGCGCAGCATTAACACCGGCCCAGCTGAGAAATCTTCGGAGGTCCATCGAGCGGATTTCGGCTTTGCCGACATAGCTCAACGCGCCCTTCGGGGTAGTGAGTTTGCCAGCCGCCGACAGTTCCGTCTCGCCCGAAAAAACCGCTCTCAGGGTATTAAGCCTCAGCTGCCCGCCCGCAAGAGACGCCGCGAGCCGCACGCCACGCACACGGCGCTGCATCGCGACGACCTCATCAATCTCTAGATCGAGATTCACCTCGACTTCAGTCGGCAGTTTCACCTCCGCATTCGGCAAAGATTTTGGACGCCCGGGCGTGGCTGTCGAAGCACCAGCCGGGTCTGCCGATGGTCCGACAATTGTCAGAGAATTCCCCGCCGGAGACATAAGGGAATCCGCGTCAATCGAAGGTACACGCAAAGCGATATCTGCGCGCACGCCATCCTGCAGTTCAAGCTTAATACTACCGGTCGCCTTGGATCCGCCAAGCCGCAGGGTTATATCCTTTACCGTGACGACGTCACTGGAACCCTCGACAGTTGCAGAGAGGTTGAACGCCTGACCGAGCTGCGCAAGGGGCGTCGACGCATGAAGAGAAGCGAGGAGTGCGCCAAAGCTCTCGCCATTGCCGTTGAGCTTCGCGGATATAGTTGGGTTCGTTTCTAAGTCGGTGACGGTGCCCGAAAACCCGATTTCGGCCATCGTTCCTCGCATGCCAAAAGTCATCCGGAACGCTACCGCGTGGTTCGCAACCAAAGGCCTGATAACCGCGCTTACGGTCAGCGGCGTGTCGCGCACCGTCAGCTCGCCGTTGAACTGAAACGGCCCCGTCAGAGACCCGGCAGAAACATCGGCCGTAAGGTTCTCGACCCGTTCAATCGTCTTCCTTATCGCATCCCGATAGACAATAGTACCATTCTGGATCCTCAATACATCGAGTTTGAACGCTGACGGGCTGGTTGTCTGTTTCGACACTTCGCCGGCGGCGGCAGCGGCCGATTGTGGAGCCAAACTGGAAGCACGGCCGACGTCACCCAAGGATTCTCTGCCGAAAACCCAGTTCCTCTGCCCATCAGCCAATTTCTCCAGCTCGATCACCGGGTCGATTAGCTCAACATGGCCGATTTCGATATTTCCCTGAATCAGGGGCAGGATTGCAACGCTCACACGCAACCCCCTGATAGAGACCATATGTGATGCGGTCGCACCCGGGACATTCGACAGACGCACACCCGAAACTCTCAATCGCGGCACCGGCAGAACTGTGAACTCTAGGTCGCCAGTCAAGTCGAGCGTTCGGCCCGTCGCTTTGCGCACTTCGGCGGAAATTTCGGGCTTGTAGCCGTTCCAGTCGATCACACTCGGAACAATTAGGGCCGCCGCAACAACTAAAACAATCAAGCCAAGAAAGCCGAACGCCACCTTTTTCATCGAAACTCTCCCCGCCGGACGGTTGTTGTTTAAACATAGGCACGGAGCAGATATGTTTGCTCCTCTGACATAATAACCGATTTGCGATGTTTTTTTTAAGGACGCCAAGCGATGACAGATGTCGTTAACCTGAACCAGTTTCGCAAGAACCAACGCCGCGCGGAGAAACAGCGCGCGGCGGAAGCCAATTGCGCGCGGTTCAGCCGCACGAAGGCCGAGCGGGGCGCCACCGACGCCTTACGGGCAGCCCGCAAAAAGTTACTGGACGGCAAAAAAATTTCGCCCGCAGCCGACAACTCTTAGACCCAAAGCCACACCTTTTGCTTCTCGCAGCAAGGTTACAAAGAGATAATTTTCCCGGGGTTCATGAGGTTTAACGGGTCAATCGATTGTTTGACACTGCGCATCACGTCAAGGGCATCGCCATGCTCGGCGGCAAGCTTGTCGACCTTGCCGTGACCAACACCGTGTTCTCCCGAGCATGTTCCGTCCATCTCGAGCGCGCGGGCAACCAGCCGGTCATTGAGCGCGACGGCGCGACCAACCTCTTCGGCATCGCCCGGATCAAGCACCATATCAACGTGAAAGTTTCCGTCGCCAACATGACCGACAATCGGTGCGACCAGGTTGGTTTCCTCGATATCCTTTCGGGTCTCCGCGATACATTCCGCCAATCGTGAGATAGGCACGCATACATCGGTAGGCCACGCCTTCGCACCGGGTCGAAGCTGCATGTTGGCGTAATGGGCATCGTGACGGGCCTGCCACAGTTTGCTGCGGTCTTCCGGCCGAGATGCCGAGGCAAAATCAGCGCCTCCAAAATCGTCACTGATCGCGCGTACGTTTTCGATCTGCTCGGCAACGCCAGCTTTGGTGCCGTGAAACTCAAAGAATAACGTCGGGCGCTCGGCATAGCCGAGGTTGGAATACTTGTTCAGCGCGCGCATCTGCATCTCGTCGACCAGTTCAATCCGCGCAATCGGCACCCCCGACTGAATGGTTGTGATCGTCGTATTCACCGCATCGTCGACCGTCGGATAGGTACAGACCGCAGAATAGATCGTCTCGGGGATGCCGTAGAGCCGCAAGGTCACGTCAACAATGACGCCAAGCGTGCCTTCAGAGCCGACAAACAAGCGCGTCAGATCATAACCGGCGGATGATTTCCGCGCCCGTTTTCCGGTGCGGATATAACGCCCATCCGGCGTCACCGCGCCCAGCGACAGAACGTTTTCCCGCATCGTTCCGTAGCGCACGGCATTAGTGCCCGATGCCCTTGTTGCGGTCATACCGCCAATGGTGGCATCCGCGCCGGGATCGATGGGAAAAAATAGGCCAGTATCGCGCAGATGTTCGTTCAGCTGCTTTCGGGTCACGCCGGGCTCGACGGTAACATCCAGATCTTCCGCGTTGACGCTGAGGACTGCGTTCATCTGACATAGGTCGATACACACGCCACCCTTCAGGGCTGCGATATGACCTTCTAGCGACGTGCCTACACCGAAGGGAATAATCGGGGTGCGATGCTCCCTGCAGACATTGACAATCTCGATTATCTCTTCCGTCGTCTGTGGAAAAACAACCGCGTCAGGCGCTTTAGGCGCGTGGTAAGATTCATCGGTGCCGTGGCGATCCCGGATCGCCTGGTTAGTCGTCAGACGGTCGCCGAAGCGCTGATTCAGAAAATCGATCGCCGTCTGGTTTCCGCCCACAGCACTGTCCATCCCCTATTCCTTCCCGGCGTCCGACAACAGGTCGGAAACGAACATGTAGCCAGGTGCATGGGTGATCGCGATCCGGGGTTTTGCAATCAAAATGGCTTCCTGCGGGGTCACGCCACAGGCCCAGAAAACAGGAATTTCGCCGGCTTCTATGGTGACGGGGGCACCGTATTCGGGATTGTTTATATCACAGATGCCAAGCGCTTCCGCATCGCCGATCTGGATCGGCCCGCCATGCGCCATCGGGTATTGCTCGGTGACGGAAGCAGCCCGCTCTGCATTTTCGGGCGTATAGGGCCGCATACTAACCACGAACGGTCCGATAAATTTCCCCGCCCCAACCGTCGGCTTTGTGGTCCGGAACATAGGCACGATACCAGTTTCCTTGATATGACGCGGCTCCAACCCGGCGGCGATCAGCGCTTCCTCGGCGGTGAACGAACACCCAAGTAGGAAGGTGACGAAATTGTCTTCCCAGATATTGGTGATATCGGTGACATCCCCCACCGGCACCCCGTCGCGGAACACGCGGTACTGCGAAAGGTCACTGCGCACATCCGCCCCGGGAGCGCAGTTCTTGGGTTCCGGATCGCCGGCTGCTAGGATCTCGAGAATCGGGCAAGGCTTCGGATTATTTGCACAGAACTCTTTGAATTCTGCCGCATCCGTCCCCGGCAGGATGACCATGTTAGCCTGCACGTATCCTTGGGCGTGCCCTGATGTAGGGCCATCATAGTCGCCACTGCGGCAGGCAGCACGCAGATCGCCGGGTTTTTTATAGAAAGTCATGGGGTGCCGTATCCTCCACCGCCCGGTGTCTCGATGACGTATATGTCGCCTTCATACACTTCCGTCGAATCCGTGCCGCCCTGTTCGGTGACGGTGCCGTCAGCGCGTTGGACGTAGTTGGAACCAACCTGTCCTTCGCCGCCTCCCTTCATGCCGTATGGCGGGATGACACGGTGGCCGGATAGCATGGACGCCGTCATCTGTTCGCGGAATTTTAGCCGTCGGATAACCCCGTCGCCACCGCGATGCGCACCTGCGCCGCCGGACCCGCGCCGGATCTCGAAGGATTCCAGAACGACTGGAAAACGCCACTCAAGAATTTCCGGGTCGGTCAGCCGGGTGTTAGTCATATGCGTGTGCACAGCATCGGTGCCATCAAATTCCGCGCCAGCACCAGCGCCTCCGCATATGGTTTCGTAATATTGGTGGTTTGCATTACCAAAGGTGAAGTTGTTCATGGTTCCCTGCGATGCCCCCATCAGACCAAGTGCGCCGAGGATCGCGTCGGTGATCGCCTGAGAGGTTTCGACGTTCCCGGCTACAACGGCAGCGGGGTATTTGGGCCGCAGCATGCAGTCTTCGGGCACGACTATATCGAGTGGTTTCAGACAGCCCGCATTAAGCGGGATATCCGAATCCACCATCAGGCGGAAAGTGTAAAGCACTGCCGCCACCGCAACAGCGTGTGTGATGTTGAAATTGTTATCCTGCTGCGGTGACGTGCCGGTGAAATCAACCGTGGCCGAACGTGTTTCCGGATGGACCGTGATGGCGACTTTGACCTTCGCACCAAAATCCATCTCACATTCGAATTTTCCGTCCGACAGGCTTTCAATGACCCGACGAACGGATTCTTCCGCGTTGTCCTGAACGTGTTTCATGTAGGCGAGGACGACGTCGAGGCCGAAATGTCCGACCATCTTGCGCAGTTCCTGCGCGCCTTTTTCGTTGGCCGCGATCTGAGCTTTGAGATCGCCCAGATTATGATGGAAGTTCCGCGTCGGATAGGGCGCAGTAGTGAACAGCTCTTCTAACTCCTTTTCACGCAGACGTCCCTGATCAACGAGCTGGAAGTTGTCGATCAACACCCCCTCCTCATCGATATGCCGTGAATCCGGCGGCATCGACCCCGGTGTCTTACCGCCAATTTCGGCATGATGACCGCGCGACGCGACATAGAACAGGATGTCGTTACCCGCTTCATCGAAGACCGGGGTCATCACCGTTACGTCAGGCAGGTGCGTGCCGCCGTTATACGGTGCGTTTAACACGAACACGTCGCCCGGTTTCACGGTGTCGGCCCGTTCGCGCGTAATCGTCTGGACACTTTCGCTCATCGAGCCCAGATGCACCGGTATGTGCGGCGCGTTGGCGACAAGATTGCCATTATCGTCGAAGATCGCACAGGAAAAATCGAGCCGCTCCTTGATGTTCACCGAATACGAGGTGTTCTGTAAAACGACACCCATCTGCTCGGCGATTGACATGAATAGATTATTGAAAACCTCGAGCATAACCGGGTCGGCCTTGGTGCCGACGGCATGTTCCTGCGGGCGTTCCACAACACGGGCAATCACCATGTGGTTCCGCGGCGTAATTTCCGCCTGCCAGCCGGGTTCAACGACGGTGGTCGCGTTGGCATCGATAATTACCGCCGGTCCATCGACGCGGACACCGGGCGGCAGATCCTCACGATCGTACACAGCGGCCTGGCGACTCTCGCCGGCGGCATACATTACCGCATGTCCAAGCGGGTCGCCCGCCTCCGCATTCGGGTCGAGTGCCAGTTCCGCATCTTCGACATCCTGTCCACCGCCGATCACTTCGACCGTCAGCGCCTCGACGACGTTGTTTTTCTCCGGCGCGATGAAACCGAATTGCTGCATATGGGCGGCTTCAAAGGCTGCCAGCATTTCAGTCATGGGTCCGAAATCAACGATCAGCGCCGTATCGGTGCCCTCGTAGCGCAGATGCACTTTCGCAATCGACGAGATTTCATCTGCTCCAACACCCTGACCCTGAATATCTCGGTGACCTTCGAAGGCGAGTTCCCCAATCGCGGTTTCAAGTTCTGCGACTAGCGTATCAGTCAGCTGGCTCTCAACGGCGCGTTCGCGAATGACTCGGTGTTCAGCGAGCCCCATGCCATAAGCCGATAAAACGCCCGCAAATGGGTGGACAAAGACCCTTGTCATGCCAAGGGCGTCGGCAACTAGACAGGCATGCTGCCCGCCGGCACCACCGAAACAGTTCAGGGTATAGTGCGTAATATCGTAGCCGCGCTGGACCGATATCTGCTTAATCGCATTCGCCATGTTATCGACAGCAATCTTCAGAAATCCATCAGCAACCTCAACCGGGGAACGCTTGTCGCCGGTGGCGGCCTCGATCTCGGCTGCCATCGAGGTAAATTTTTGGCGGACAACTCTATCATCTAGCGCCTCGTCTGCCCCGGGACCGAACACCCGCGGGAAGAACTCCGCCTGGATTTTGCCCAGCATTACATTTGCATCAGTCACGCAAAGCGGGCCGCCGCGCCGGTAACATGCCGGCCCGGGATTCGCACCAGCGCTGTCCGGACCGACGCGATAGCGTGAACCATCGAAATGAAGGATCGAGCCACCACCGGCTGCAACCGTGTGAATGTTCATCATCGGCGCGCGCATCCGCACACCGGCGACCAGCGTTTCGAATGCGCGTTCGTATTCGCCGTCGTAGTGGGCAACGTCGGTCGACGTGCCACCCATGTCAAAGCCAATTATCTTTTCGAATCCAGCCATGTGCGCTGTCTGGGCTGCGCCGACGATGCCGCCCGCAGGACCCGAAAGGATCGAATCCTTTCCCTGAAAAACCTGGGCATCAGCCAACCCTCCATTGGACTGCATGAACATCAGACGTGCATCACCCGTCTGCGCCGCCATGAGATCAACATAGCGCCGCAGTATGGGCGACACGTAGGCATCGACCACCGTGGTATCGCCGCGTCCGACAAATTTCATCAGCGGGCTCACCACATGCGAGACCGAAACCTGGGTGAAGCCGATGTCACGTGCGATCCCGCCAACAACTGCTTCGTGCTCATGATAACGATAGCCGTGCATGAAGCAGATTGCGATCGAGCGAATACCGTTATCATAGGCAGCCTGAATAGACTTCCGGGCGCCATCTTCATCCAACGGCCTCATTACGTCGCCTTCGGATGACAGGCGCTCGTCGATCTCCACAACGGATTCATAGAGCAGTTCGGGCAACTCGATCCGGCGGGCAAAAATATTGGGCCGGTTCTGGTAGCCGATACGCAGTTGATCGGCGAAACCGCGTGTCACGGCCAACAATGTGCGTTCGCCCTTCCGTTCTAGCAGCGCATTGGTCGCGACCGTCGTGCCCATTTTGACAGCTTCAAGAACACCATCTGGCAGCGGCGCATCACCTACGACACCCAGCGTCTCGCGTATTCCATGCAGGGCGGCATCCGTGTAGTGCTCCGGATTTTCCGACAACAGCTTGTGCGTGGTCAGCTTGCCGTCAGGCGCTCGGATCACGAAGTCGGTGAATGTCCCGCCACGGTCAATCCAGAACTGCCACTTATCGGTCGATACATTCCCGTCGGCCATTAGATCATGTCTTCCCATGTATATTGGTAAGGACTTTCCGGTCCCCGTCTATCGCGTCCCGAAATTTCCGGACTACATCTTCAGCAGTTTTTCAGCGTTTGCCGACAGCACTTTTTTCTTATCTTCGGGGCTAAGCGATATGTTCTCCATCCACTCGGTGCCCTGTATATTAGGGGCGAACGGATAGTCGACCGAGAACATGATCCGGTCGATACCCATTTCCATCATCGAACACACCATAGCCGGATCGGAGAAATTGCCAGACGTCGTAATATGGAAATGATTGCAGAATTTCTCTCGGAACGGATAGTCATTGTCCCGGGCAAGCGAGTCGCTGATGCGCCACAACAGAAACGGCAACCCCTCACCAAGGTGGCCGAGCACGATCTGGAGCTTCGGATATTCGTCGAACACCTCGCTCAGTACCATGCGGATACCGGCCGTCGCGGTCTCAACGGTGAACCCCCAGGCCGCAGTCAGAAGCGACGGGTATTTCGGCAGATAGTCGGCGTAATAGGCTCTGACGACATCCTGGTGCGGCACGGCGGGATGCAGATAAATTGGCACGTCTAGCGCCTCGGCACGCGCGAATATCGGCCAGTATTCCTTCCGGTCGATAAACTCGCCGTTGGTCAATCCGTGGATCATCCCACCCTTGAAGCCGTAATCCTTTACCGTGCGTTCAAGTTCATCGGCTGCCGCTTCAGGCGCCGGTGACGCAAGCGTCGCGAAACCAGCAAACCGGTCAGGATGGCGCTCGCACGTCTCGTTCAGACGGTCATTTGCAGCTATCGCCAGTCTGGTCGCGGTTTCGCCATCGAAGCGTTGAACCCCGGGCGCGCCCTGGGACAGAACCTGCACGTCGATTCCCGACGCATCCATTTCCCTGATACGCGTTTCATACAAGTCATCCATCTTGGCGCGAATAGGTGTGCCGGTGAAGCCTGATTTATCGTCGTACAGCGCTGCTATTTCTGGATCGAAATAGTGTTCTTCGATTGCAATGATCTTGTCGCCGCTTTTACTCGCCATGGTCCGCTCCTCGTCGTTTGGTCTTTAATCTGGGCATTACGCGCGCTTTACCCAGCACATTGTATTTGTCGCCGAATGTATCAACCACAGGACGGTGTGTCAGCCTGACGCCCCTGAAAACTTTGATGGCGCATATTGGCGCGGCAGGTAAATCGCAGCCCTATTACCGCGCCGATACCAAATGAGATCATTTAGCTTTAATATATACAGGCAATCCGCTGGTGGGTGACGGTTTTCCCAAGCTGAACGGACGTCATTTTCTCGCCACATTTTCGGCTAAAAAGAACGCGACCCCAGAACGAGGCCAAGGGTAGGCCCTTTAAAGAAAAGAACCATGGCTCTTATCGGCAAAATCATCGGCGGTGCAGCAGGGTTTGCAATAGGTGGTCCATTGGGGGCGCTGGTCGGTGCGGCTGCAGGCCATGCTGTTGACCGGCTTCGGGGTTCCGACGAGGATGCCAGCGACAAGACGCGCCAGACCGCTTTCACAATTGCCGTAATTGCGCTTAGCGCGAAAATGGCGAAGGCCGACGGTCAAGTAACCCCGGACGAAGTTGAAGCGTTCCGCCAGATACTTCACGTACCGGAAGAGGAGCTAAAGAATGTCGGGCGCGTATTCGACGTCGCGCGCAAAGATGCCCGCGGCTTCGAGCCTTACGCCAAGCAGGTCGCAAAAATGTTCATCGATCGCCCCGCAGTGCTCGAAGAACTGCTGGATGCGCTATTCCACATAGCCAAAGCCGACCGCGTTATCCACCCTCAAGAGGAAGAATTTCTCCGGCAAGTCGCAATGATCTTCGGCTTTGATGAAGCAAAATTTGCTCGCATTCGCGCGGGTCATCTCGGTGCGGACGCGTCGGACCCGTTCGCAATTTTGGGCGTCGTCCATGACGCGGACGATGCGGCAGTGCGCACGGCCTGGCGCAACCTAATCAAGGAAAATCATCCGGACAAATTGGTTGCTGAGGGCATGCCACAGGATTTTATCGACATGGCTACAGCCAAGATGGCGACAATCAATGACGCGTGGAGCAAGATTCAAAAGCAACGCGGACTGAAGTAAACGCCGATGCCTGCAGAATCCTCCCGGCTGAGGCGGTGATGCCAGGGTCTGCGACAATGCAGACGCTACCGTGCCGCCGGTCTTTATCATTTCCGCGGCCAACACCACCGCCATCACACCAAATTTAAGATGAGCGCGGCCATTGACCATTAATCGCGGCAACCGCCTTTTCAATCCTCTTTAAAAATCGTTGATCAGCTTGCAGGGGGTTCGCAGGCCAATTAACTAAACGGAGGTATCTCTTATCTGCAGATGCGTGCCGTCAGGCAGGCAGGTCTCTCAACCCGATCCCGCTAGGCGTGACGTTTTCCGAAATCTTCAGGACCGACCGCAAAGCTTTTGGCGCACAGATAATCTAATACAACAGCCTGTATAAGTTAAACTTGGAGAAGATTGGATGCCGTGGCGTCCTTGTTCTTCAGATCAATGAGTTGAACCGTCACCCCGTTGTGCGCATCACCCTCAGCGCTCAATCCCCGGACCAGCGTGATTGCGGCGCAGACCGACCTCAAACAAACGTTCCCCACCGCGCGATTGGGAGCGACAATCTGACCTTACCTCTGCTTCTCTTTTCTGCTTCAATTTGGGTGGTCTTTTCCCAGTATTCGCGATGTTCAGCAGCCGAACGATAACTCGGACTGAAGCTCTGCGAGAAATCTCCAGTTCCTTATATAAATCTCTGGTTCCTTACATTAGCTGTTTGACTTCCCGCCCCTATCCGCGGAGTGTTCCGGTCCATGAAACCTGCCCATATCGCCCTTGCTGTCCTCGTTATGGCTGTTTGGGCGTCCAATATCGCCGCTGCCCGGTTTGCAGCATCTGAAATTCCGGGCTGGGCGTTGATCACTGTCCGTATGATGGTGATTGCGGTATCCCTGTTACCCTTCGTGTCAATCCCGCGCGGCTATATGTGGAAGATCTTCTGGCTCTCGGTAACCATGGGCACACTCCATTTTGGTCTGATGTTTGTTGCGATCCAGCACATTTATGTCGGCACCGCAGCGCTGATCATTCAGACATCGGTTCCCTTTGCGCTACTACTTGCGCTACTCTTCTTTCGTGAGCGCTTTGGTTGGTACCGCGCCGCAGGGATTCTGATCAGCTTTTTTGGGGTAGCGCTTGTCGTTGGCGAACCACGACTGTCAGACAGTCTACTCTATGCATTTATGGCATTGATATCGGCGCTGGCTTTCGGCGGCGCCAATTTGCAGCTGCGCGCGCTTGGCGGCGTCAGCGTCTTCGCAATCAACGGCTGGATGGCGGTATTCGCAATTCCGCAAATGACCCTAATGTCCATCCTATTCGAAACCGGTCAGTTCGAGTCCATGGCCAATGCGAGCCTGGAAACTTGGCTTGCCATCCTGCACATGGGCATCATCGTCAGCATCGTTGGCCATGGATTGTGGTACCAGATGGTCCCCAAGTATCAGACTAACCAGACCATGCCCTTTACACTACTGATCCCACTCTTCGGCGTGAGTATGGGCATTGTCCTGCTTGGGGAAACGCTCAATTGGCATATAATTGTCGGTGGGTTGATTATAATTTTTGGTGTGGCCATCATTGTTTTTCGCGGCGAAACGCGCGACACGCCAGCAACACAGTGGGGAAGGTCGCTAGATTAAGCATATGGATATCATTGAGAGAGCCTCCCCAAATGCGAATGATCGCCCGGCAGGCGCTTGCATCGATATGGTCATTTTGCATTACACCGGGATGAAGACTGGCAAGGCAGCACTGGAACGACTTTGCGACGCGGATACCGGGGTAAGCGCGCATTATCTGATCGACGAAGACGGTACTACCTATCGAATGGTCGCCGAGGCCCGCCGGGCCTGGCATGCCGGTTCCAGCCACTGGTCGGGCGCCGCGGATATCAACGACCGTTCACTTGGAATCGAGATTGTCAATCCGGGCCATGTTTTCGGTTACCGAGCGTTTCCCGAAACACAAATGCAAAGCGTCGAAGTGTTGCTTGCAGAGGTCGTTGCACGGCACCACGTTCCACCATCTCGCGTCGTCGGCCATTCGGATATTGCACCAACCCGCAAACAGGACCCTGGCGAACTGTTCGACTGGAAGCGTCTCGCCGATAAGGGGCTGTCGATTTGGCCAGAAGCGCCGGGTGATGCCGGCGACCCGGCAGATGCCCCTGGCCGCCTTGCCGAGATCGGGTATGATCCCAAAGCCCCACTTACCGATGTCGTTACTGCCTTTCAACGCCGTTTCGTGCCCGCCGGAGTCAACGGCATGCTTGATCAGGACACCCTAGCGGCGATCGCCGCGGTTCACGTCTTAAACGGTTGACGCGCAAAGCTTTTACCCCGAAGGTGTGATTGGTCCAGACGGTCGGATGGCCGCCTTTCGGCAATGGGGAAACCCGTCGGGGGGAGGAAAGTCCGGGCTCTACGGAAACACGGTGCCGGTTAATGGCCGGCGGGGGCGACCCCAGGGAAAGTGCCACAGAGAGCAGACCGCCGTCTGTTTTGAGACGGTAAGGGTGAAAGGGTGTGGTAAGAGCGCACCGCGTCGCCGGTAACGGCGATGGCAAGGTAAACCCCACCGGGAGCAAGACCGAATAGGGACGGCACGCGAACGATAGTTTGCAAGCGGGTTTCTGCGCTGCTGTCCGGGTGGGTCGCGATGAGGGGTCCGGTGACGGGCGCCCCAGATGAATGGCCATCTATCGTCTAGGTTTCGGTCTGGGCGTGGACAAAACCCGGCTTACAGACCGTCTGGACCTGATATCTAACTTTGATAATGGCGTGAATTTCGCCAAACACAACCTTTGCTCCATGCTGACGCTCCCTTGGTGAACCCAAAATAGAACATAAAAAGAACAAAATGCTGCCATAATCGGTGGCTAAAGAATTGGTCATCCGAACTCGAGCTTAATTTTGAATGCCGCTGCAGCTCATGTAGCGACTTAAACGAATGCTTCTAAATATCTTTTCTTAACTGATTCTTTACTACAAATAGCGTTGACTCCCATAGATACCCATGATATTCCATATTGTCCCAAATACGTTAGAGGGACTTGGTTTCGTGCCGGTTCGCCGGCGGAAGAAAACAGGAAAGTCGGAGCGTCTCGTGACGTCGTTTATTTCAACATACGAGAACAAAGTAGACCGGAAGGGCCGCGTGTCGGTCCCAGCTGCCTATCGTTCGGTGCTGGGAACCGAGTCTTACCAAGGGGTTATCGCTTATCCCTCTATAACGCACAGCGTTATTGAAGCATTCGGGCGCGGGATGCTCGACGATCTGAATCAACGCAAGTTCAACCAGACGCTGGACGGTGGGGATTTTACCCAAGCGCTCATTGGCAGATCGGATGACGGCCTGGTCGAGACCGTCATGGCGATTTCGAGTGAACTGCCTTTCGACGGCGAAGGACGAATCATCCTCCCCGCCAGATTGATTAAACATGCCGGCATCACTGACCGCGCCACCTTTGTTGGGCGCGGCACGCGATTTCAGGTCTGGGCGCCGGGGGTTTATGAAAAACATCAAGCAGCAGAGGTCGAAGCACTCCGGGCCAAGCTCAGCGGCGGGGGTACGCTATGACCTTAAAGGTGGGCGCCCCGACGAATTCCGAGCCCACCGACGGCCACGCGCCGGTGATGATTGACGAGGTGGTCGCGGCGCTGCAGCCGCGTGACGGTGGTCGTTACGTTGATGGTACTTTCGGTGCTGGCGGATACACCGCGGCAATCCTAGATGCCGCCGATTGCCGGGTCTGGGCGATTGACCGAGACACCTATGCCATAGCGGCCGCAGCAAAAATGGTCGACAAATACGCCGGACGCCTGACAGTGGTTGAAGGTCGCTTTGGCGACATGGTTGAAATTCTGTCGGGCGAGGGGATAGAAGTAGTCGACGGGATAGCGCTTGATCTGGGCGTGTCTTCGATGCAAATCGATGATCCGAACCGGGGCTTCAGCTTTCGCCATGACGGCCCTCTCGACATGCGGCAGGGCAATGACAGCTTGTCCGCGTCCGACCTCATCAATGGAGCAGATGAGGGTGTCTTGGCCGATATCATTTTTAACTACGGCGAAGAACGGCAGGCGCGGCGCATCGCCCGCGCGATCGTCAATGCGCGTGCCGACGCGCCTATTACCCGCACCGGACAGCTTGCCGATATCGTCCGCAATACCTACCGCGGGGGATCTTCTTCCAAGATAGATCCGGCCACCAAAACTTTCCAGGCCATCCGCATTCAGGTCAATGAAGAGCTGGACGAGTTGAAAAGCGGCCTCCGCGGGGCGGAAATCATGCTCGCACCCAGCGGAAGACTTGCAGTGGTGTCTTTCCACTCACTCGAAGACCGCATCGTGAAGGAATTCCTTCGCACGCATTCCGGCGAAATATCTAGAGCATCGCGGCACCTACCCGCGGCAATAAAAATAGGACCGGCACCGTGCTTCTCCCTGGTTCGCCGCGGCGCGCAGAAACCAAGCGCCAAAGAGACCACGCGCAATCCCCGTTCCCGGTCTGCACGGCTTCGGGTCGCGGAACGTACGTGTGCCCCACCCATGGGGGAGACCTAACCGATGCGAAGGGCCACTTTTCTATGGTCTATTCTCGCCATGTCAGTGGTGATTGGCTTGTTTGTGGTTAAGTATCGCGTGCAAAACCTCGAAGACCGGCTTAGCGCACTAAACGCAAAGATCATCACCGACCGCGACGAAATACAGGTGATGCAGGCGGAATGGAGCTATCTAAATCAGCCTGCCCGTCTCGAAGCACTTAGTAAGCGTTTATTAGGGATGGATACACCTGTGTCAGCACAGACGATATCGATGCAGGAACTCTTGGAAAATACAGCACTCGAGCCGTCCGATACGGGTGCCCTAACCGAAATCACCGAGATAAAACAACTCAATGCCAAACCGGGAATTGAATGGGCTCCCGCCAAAAAAGTGGTTCCGGTCAGAGCGCCGACAGCGCCCGGCGGCGGCGATTGGCTGAAACCAATTCTCGCCAAACTGAAGAAAAACCAATGATCGGGAAGCGGCAAGCTTCCCCAGAAAAAATTCGCATAGAGGGTGATCGCAAGACCGCAATCGAAACCGGTCGTAACCGACTGATGGTCGCGGGCGCGTTGTTCGTCGCAGCGTTCTCAGTGATCAGTATCCGAGTCATCAATGTTTCGGTCTTTTCGGATAATAACGAGCCGCGCTACACGCGGAGCGTCTCAACAAGCGAAAAACACACCGGACGGGCTGACATTGTCGACCGCAACGGCATTCTTATGGCGACAAGCCTAAATACCGCATCTCTATTCGCCAATCCGCGGATAGTTCTCGACCCGGAACAGGCGGCAATCCGCTTGGCCACGGCACTCCCCGGTATCAACGTGAAATCTATTGAAAAGAAACTTAGGTCAAATCGGGGCTTCGTCTGGTTAAAACGCCATTTGACCCCCCGCCAGCAATATAAAGTCAACCGACTTGGTATTCCGGCGCTAAACTTCCAGCGAGAAGCGCGACGAATGTATCCACTGGGCTCGCTTGCATCTCATGCGCTTGGCTTTACCGATGTCGACAACAAAGGGCTGTCGGGGGTCGAACGCTACTTTGACAAGGAATTGCGTACCCGGCAGGGCAACATGGCTCTGTCGATCGATGTCCGCGTCCAGCATATAGTCGAACACGAACTTGGCCTTGCAATGAAGAAATTCAATGCCATCGGTGCTGCGGGACTTGTGATGGACGTCAACACCGGCGAAGTCGTCGCGATGTCATCACTGCCTAGTTTCGACCCGAACCAGCCGGGCGTAATTGATCAGAGTCTCCGCTTTAACCGGACTACACTTGGCGTCTATGAGATGGGGTCTACGTTCAAGATATTTACCACCGCGATGGCACTTGATGCCGGCACGGTCAGCCTGCACGGTGGATACGACGCGACAAGCCCCATCCGTATCGCGCGGTTCACGATCAGAGATTTTCACGCCAAGAAACGCTGGCTGTCGGTCCCTGAGATATTTATGTACTCATCGAATATTGGCACGGTAAAAATGGCGCTCGATGTCGGCATATCTGGCCATCGGAATTTCCTAGCCCGTATTGGGATGATGAAACCGGTCGGGATCGAGCTCTCTGAGACAGGGGCACCGCTCTTGCCCGATCGCTGGCGTGAAATCAACAGCATGACGATTTCTTTCGGCCACGGCCTAGCCGTTAGTCCGCTCCACCTCGTGGCTGGCGTATCGGCGATAGTCAATGGCGGCATATATCGCGCTCCGACGCTGGTTCGCCGCAGCCCGACCGATGTTCCTGCAGGAACGCGCGTCGTCAAAGCCGAGACATCTAACAAGATGCGACAGCTAATGCGCTTGGTTGTGGAAAACGGTACAGGGCAAAAAGCCGCGGCACCCGGTTATATCGTTGGTGGCAAGACCGGAACGGCAGAAAAAGTATTGGGTCAAAGCTACAAGAAAAAGGCTCTTATTTCGTCTTTCATCGCCGCATTTCCCATGCACAAACCGAGATACGTTGTTCTCGCCATGCTAGACGAAGCCAAGGGTAGAAAAGAGACATTCGGTTACGCAACGGGCGGCTGGGTTGCCGCACCCGTCGTCGGTGCAGTGGTACGCCGTATCGCGCCCGTTTTAGGTCTGCGCCCGATCAAGGATACCGATGCCGTCCGGGATTCCTTGTCGATCGATATTTCAACCAAAACATTTCTGGAGCCGCGGGTTGCGTCTCATTGACCTGTTACCAAGAGAGGTCTCACAGGTGAACCTCGCAGTAGAACTGCGCGAAACTGAAATAACAGGATTGACTGCGGATTCACGCGCCGTCGAACCCGGTTTCCTGTTCGCGGCCTTGCCAGGTTCAGCGGTCGACGGCCGCATATTTATAGGCGCAGCTATCTCTAAAGGAGCAGCAGCGGTCCTCGCACCAGAGGGCACCGACATCGCAAATGACAATGTCGCGCTAGTCACATCGAAAGATGCACGCGCCTCGCTCGCCCATATCGCTGCCACGTTCTACGCCCACCAGCCGGAGACTATCGCCGCTGTCACGGGGACTAACGGCAAAACATCCGTTGCGCATTTTACCCGTCAGATTTGGTCAATGCTCGGCCACCGGGCCATTGCCATGGGCACGCTTGGAATGCAAATGCCCGACGGCAACATCAAAAAGAGCCTCACCACGCCAGACCCCGTCACGCTGCATATCGACCTTGCCGCGCTTGCGCTTGAGGGCGTTGATCATGCCATCATGGAAGCGTCCAGCCATGGGCTCAAACAGCGGCGGCTCGACGGGGTAAGACTCCGCGCCGCTGCTTTTACAAATCTGTCACGCGACCATCTGGATTATCACCACACGATCGAAGCCTATTGGCAAACCAAGGCACGGTTGTTTAACGAACTTCTACCTGCCGATGGCATTGCTGTCCTCAACGCAGACGTCCCCGAGACGGCCGCTCTCGCTGATGCTTTCAAGGGCGAAGTGCTTTCATACGGTCAGGGTGGAAAAGAGTTGAATTTACAAATGGCTGAACCGTCCCAAAACGGGACAAGGATCGCGCTAAACGCCCTCGGGCACCAAACTGATATTAATCTATCGCTGATAGGCGCTTTTCAGGTTTATAATGTTCTCTGCGCAGCAGGAATTGTCATCGCCTGCGGCGAGACGCATGAACGAGTTATCGGGTGCCTGCAAAACCTAAAAGCTGTCCCGGGGCGGCTGGAACGTGCCGGTTCGGCGAGAGGTGGCAGTGTCTATATCGATTACGCCCATACGCCGGATGCGCTTAAAAATATTCTTAACGCGATCCGCCCGCATACAACCGGCCGACTTATCGTGGTGTTCGGCTGCGGGGGCGATCGCGACCGTGGCAAACGCCCCCTTATGGGTCAAATCGCGAATAATTTAGCGGATATCATTGTCGTTACAGACGATAACCCGCGCTCGGAAAATGCCGACACAATCCGTAGTGAAATTCTGGCCGACGCTCCCGACATACATAATATTGGCGATCGCGAAACCGCAATTCGCGAGGCTGTTTCGATTCTGTCGGAAGGCGATACTATCGTCATCGCTGGTAAAGGGCATGAAACCGAGCAGATTGTCGGTAGCCAAACTCGCCCGTTTAACGACCTGCTCGTTGCCCGGACCGCGATCGCAGAAAGGGACGGGGTTATTTCATGACTGCCTCCGCACTGTGGACCGCAAGTGACGCAATCGAAGCAACTACCGGACAAAAAGTCGGTGATTGGGCGGCAACCGGGATTTCGATAGATACCCGTACGCTGGAGACTGGAGATCTATTCGTTGCACTCTTGGGACCTAATTTCGATGGACATGACTTCGTTAAAATCGCTTTCGAAAACGGTGCGACGGCGGCGTTGGTATCCGAGGTCGGTCCACAGATTCTTAATGGTAAACCCGGCCTCATCGTCGCCGACACGCTGGATGCACTGCGAGCACTCGCTGCGGCGGGGCGCACCCGAACAACGGCGAAGATTGCTGCGATCACAGGCAGTGTGGGCAAGACCGGCACAAAAGAGGCCCTGGCCCATGTTCTGGCACCTCAGGGCGCGACCAGTTTCAGCAGGAGCAGCCTGAACAATCACTGGGGCGTACCGCTTTCGCTCGCCCGCATGCCCGCCGACACCGACTTCGGCATTTTCGAAATCGGTATGAACCATCCAGGTGAAATCACCCCTCTGGCGGGGCTGGCCCGTCCACACGTTGCGGTTGTAACCGCTATAGCACCGGCGCATATGGCCTTTTTCAAATCGCTGGAAGAGGTCGCGCGCGCAAAGGCCGAGGTTTTCTCCGGCCTCGACGGCGGTATCGCGATCATCAACCGCGATACCGAGCACTTCAACCTGCTCGCAGAAAGTGCCCTTGCAACTGGCGCGGCCAGCATCATCAGTTTCGGCCACAGTGCCAAAGCCGATATGCGTCTTATCGAGTGCCTTAGCGATACAACTGGTATAAGTTTAGAGGCGCGTTGGAACGGAAAATCCCTGAAATTCCGGGTCGGACAGCCAGGCTTGCACTGGGCCTATAACAGCCTTGCCGTGCTCGCGACAGTCGATGCACTAGGCGGCAATATGGACGAAGCCGCTTCGGCGATGGCATCGCTTCCCAGCTTGCCTGGCCGCGGCGCCGTGCACGTGATCCGCTGGGGCAATGGCAGGATCCGACTGATCGACGATTCCTATAACGCCAATCCCGAATCCATGAACGCCGCGCTCAAAACGCTCGGACACATGCCGAAAGACCGCGGACGCCGCGTCGCCATCCTCGGCGACATGCTCGAACTAGGCGAAATTTCTGCGGCGGCGCATGCCGAGCTCAAAACCCAAATTGCAAAAAACGATATCGACATCGTTTTCCTCGCTGGACCTGGAATGGCCGCCCTCGCCGATGTGCTTCCCTCAGCCAAGCTCGGGGGGATTTCCGACACGGTCGACGGGCTACTCCCGATTGTCCTATCGGGCCTGCAGGCGGACGACATCGTCAGCGTAAAAGCATCCAACGGGATCGGCTTGTGGAGCATTGTAAAACAACTCACTGCTGCTGCGCCGGTCAGGCACGCCGCAAACGATAGCTGAAGCAGGAGACACGGATAGATGCTTTACAACCTTCTGTTCCCGCTGGCGGATGACATCGGTGTCTTCAATCTGTTTCGCTATATCACCCTGCGAACAGGTGGCGCCGTAATGACCGCTCTTTTTGTCAGCTTCGTTCTCGGGCCGGCGGTTATCCGCTGGCTCAAAAGCAAACAGACCGAAGGTCAGCCAATCCGTGAGGACGGCCCGCAAACGCACCTCATTACCAAAAAAGGCACGCCAACAATGGGCGGGGTGCTGATTCTGCTAGCCCTATGCATCGCAACGCTGCTTTGGGCGGATCTGACCAACGGGTATGTCTGGGCGGTTTTGACTGTCACACTCGGCTTCGGGGCGATCGGTTTTGTTGACGACTACATCAAATTGACCAGACGATCTAGCAACGGCCTGCCAGGTCGTCTGAAGCTACTAGGACAGATCGTCATCGGCGCCGGCGTCACTATATGGATCACCAGCCTGTCGGAAGGTGCGCTCTCTACAGGCCTCGCGCTGCCCTTCTTCAAGGAACTGTTGGTTCCGCTTGGCTGGTTCTTTGTACCCTGGACCGTCATCGTTCTTGTCGGTGCGTCGAACGCGGTCAACCTAACCGATGGGCTTGACGGACTTGCGATCATGCCGGCGCTTATCGCCGCCGCATGTTTCGCACTAATCGCATATGTTTCGGGGAACTTCGTCTTTGCGGAATACCTACAGATTCATTTCGTGCGCGGCGCAGGCGAACTCGCCGTATTTTGCGGAGCGTTGGTCGGTGCCGGGCTTGGCTTTCTGTGGTACAATGCCCCGCCGGCAATGGTATTTATGGGCGACACTGGTTCGCTCGCTATCGGTGGCGCCCTCGGCGCAGTCAGTGTCGTCACAAAGCACGAAATCGTGCTCGCAATCATCGGTGGCTTGTTCGTATTAGAAACCGTTTCGGTGATCGTCCAGGTCGCATCGTTCAAGCTGACCGGCAAGCGCGTCTTCCGGATGGCACCGCTACATCATCATTTCGAACAAAAGGGCTGGGCGGAATCGACTATCGTGATCCGCTTCTGGATCATAGCCTCAATCCTTGCCCTGGTCGGCCTCGCAACGTTGAAGTTGCGGTAAGTACACAAACATGATCCCCGTAACATCCCGTTTCTCACAACACATTGCGGTCTTCGGACTTGGCGGCTCCGGCCGCGCGACCGCGCATGCACTAATAGCGGGGGGGGCAAAAGTCACAGGCTGGGATGACAATGCCGATTCCCGGTCGCAAGCCGCCAACGAGAATGTTCCGATTGCCGATCTTGCAACCGCCGACTGGTCCGACTTCTCCGCGCTGGTGCTTAGCCCCGGCATTCCACTGACGCATCCCACACCGCATCCGGTGGTGACATGCGCGGTGGATGCTGACTGCTCTGTGATCGGAGATATCGAACTGCTCACAGAAAATATCAAGGCCGCGGTTCTCATTGGTATCACCGGCACAAATGGAAAGTCGACGACGTCGGCGTTGTTGCATCACGTCCTGCAGACTAGTGGGGTCGCAGTTCAGATCGGTGGCAATTTCGGCCCACCCGCGTTAGGACTGAACCCACCGACCGCCAACGAGACAGTAGTGCTCGAACTGTCTTCCTATCAGCTCGACCTCACGCACGCGGCGACCTTCGACATTGCTGTCCTACTAAATGTCACGCCAGATCATCTCGACCGGCATGGCGGCATGGCGGACTATGTTGCCGCCAAGAAACGGATTTTCCGAACCGACCCAGGTACTGGCCGGCAAATCGCCGTGATCGGGATTGATGACGAATATGGCCAGGATGCGATGCGCGAGCTAGCAGGCGATAACTCCTGGCAGGTTATTCCAGTTTCGATCGAAAACCCGGTCGTGGAGGGTATCAGCGTGATCGACGGCGAACTTCACGACGCTGACGGTAACACCTGCAAAATCGGACATATCAGAGCGCTTCGCGGCAGGCATAACTGGCAAAATGCCGCCACGGCTTGGGCCGTCGCCCGCACGCGAGGGCTGACGCCGGCACAGATAGCAAAAGCGTTCAAAACCTATCCTGGTCTGCCCCATCGGCTGGAGGCCTTCGATGAAATCGACGGCATTCGCTATATCAATGATTCCAAGGCAACCAACGGTGAGGCCGCTGCTCGCGCAATTTCCAGTTTCGCGAACGTTTATTGGATTGCTGGCGGGGTCGCTAAGGAAGACGGGCTTGTCCCCACAGTGCCTTATCTCAAGCATGTTCGGCACGCGTTTTTGATCGGTGAATCCGCGGATGCATTTGCAACGATGTTGGAAGGCGAGGTGCCGGTCACGATATCAGGTGACCTTGCGACGGCTGTCAAAGATGCGCAACGCAGCGTCGCCAAAGACGAAGATCGTTACCCGGATGCGCCTGTCGTGCTGTTATCACCTGCCTGTGCGGCCTTCGATCAGTACGAGAACTTTATGCAGCGCGGCGACCATTTTCGCGATCTCGTCGCCGCTCTTCAGACGGAAGGTGAACCGTGACAATTTTTGCGCGCTCCGACACGTCGACCCTCGGCCGCTGGTGGTGGACAGTCGACCGCTGGACGCTGGCCGCCGTCGGCGTATTGATAGCGTTTGGCATCATCATGGCACTCGCCGCCAGCCCGGCTGTCGCCGAACGTATCGGCCTCGATTATTTCTTTTTCGCTCGGCGCCAACTGATCTATTTGCCGATTGCGCTGGCGCTATTGATTGGCGGGTCTCTGCTATCACCACGCGGCGTGTTTCGCATGGCGACGATTACACTTATCGTCTTTGTTGTGTTGGTTATGGCAACGTTCATTTTCGGCACAGAAACAAAAGGTGCGACGCGGTGGATTGCGATTGGGCCGATGTCGCTCCAACCCTCGGAATTTCTTAAACCGACCTTCGCGGTCGTTGCCGCGTGGCTCTTCGCATCAGGCCGCTTGGGCGATCTTCCTCATGGATACTTGGTCTCCATCGGCGCCTATTGCCTGATTGTAGGGCTATTGATGTTGCAGCCCGATGTCGGTATGGCCATCGTAATTTCTGCCGTCTGGACATGTCAGTTCTTCCTCGCCGGTCTTCCGCTTTTCTGGGCGGTTGGCCTAGCCATCGGCGGTATCGCATCCTTTATCACCGCTTATTTTACATTCTCGCACGTTGCAAGCCGCATCGATCGATTTCTCGACCCCTCATCTGGAGACAGTTATCAGGTCGACCGGTCGCTCGAAGCTTTCATGAATGGCGGGCTGTTCGGCCGCGGTCCGGGTGAAGGCACCGTCAAGGAAGTCCTCCCCGACGCACATTCGGATTTCGTATTCGCCGTCGCGGGCGAGGAGTTCGGCCTTTTCGTCTGCCTGATAATTGTCTGCCTGTTCGGCTTCGTCGTTTTGCGCGGTTTCGCAAAAGCGCTACAGGAAACCGATCTCTTCGTTCTGCTCGCAACGTCCGGCCTCGTTGTTCAGTTTGGGCTGCAGGCGATTATCAATATGGGATCGACGTTACGGCTGATGCCGACGAAGGGCATGACGCTTCCGTTTGTCAGCTATGGCGGCTCCTCGCTGATCGCGATGGGTCTTTGTATCGGATTTCTACTCGCCCTCACTCGAAAACGGCTCGGCGCGGAGGTTCCACGATGACGGGCGCGGGTAATATATTTCTCGCAGCGGGTGGAACAGGGGGTCATGTATTCCCAGCCATCGCGGTCGCCGAAGAATTGATAGCGCGCGGCCATAAAGTTGCGCTCGCGACCGACGCGCGTGGCACAAGCCTTGGCAATTCGCTTGGCGCTGTAGAGGTTCACCAGATTAGTGCGTCGGGTCTTCATGGCGGACTGTTGGCAAAAGCAGGCGCGGCCGTTTCGATCGGTGTCGGTATATTGCAGGCGCGCCGGCTGTTCCGGAAGCGCCGGCCGGACTGCGTGATCGGCTTTGGCGGATACCCATCAGTGCCAACCATGATCGCCGCCACATCGCTGGGCCTGCCTACTATTATTCACGAACAGAACGCGATACTTGGGCGCGCCAATCGCCTTCTATTGAAGCGCGCCAACGTCATTGCAACATCTTTTACCGAAACCTCAGGCATCGTCGGGACTGCATCCGACAATATCGTACTGACAGGAAATCCCGTTCGCGCGGCATTCAGCGCCATCCGAGATCAAGAATACCCGCCAATAGTCCCCGAGTACGAGGGGATCAAAATCCTTATAATGGGCGGCAGCCAGGGCGCGACGGTACTGAGCAAAGTAATCCCACGCGCCCTACTGGAAATGCCTGAAACGCTGCGCCGCCGTTTTGCAATCACACAACAATGCCGGGCCGATGATATAGATTCGGTGAGGAAGACATACGCCAAAGCCAAGGTGTCCGCCGAACTGGCAACGTTCTTTGACGACGTGCCGGACCGTATTGCGGCAGCACATATAGTGATCAGCCGTGCTGGGGCATCCACCGTGGCGGAACTTGCCGAGGCAGGGCGCCCTGCAATCCTGGTGCCCTTCCCGCACGCAACGGATGATCACCAGACCGCCAATGCCCGCGCATTGGAGACCCGCGGCGCAGGCTGGCTAATCCCGCAGGACGGATTCACGCCCGATGCATTGATCATGCAGCTCGAGAATTTCGTAAACCTGCAGAACGTCCTCGTCGATGCAGCGAAATGTGCGCGCGATTTTGGCGGCATGTCAGCTGCCATCGCTCTCGCAGATTGCGCAGAAAAATTGATAGGTGTTAAACGAAATGGCGGCCTTGGGCCGAAGCCCGGCCGGGTTCGAAAGATCGCAGCATGAAGACACTCCCCCTCAGCATCGGCACGATCCATTTCGTTGGGATCGGCGGGATCGGTATGAGCGGTAT
>NZGJ01000030.1 GCA_002689465.1 Rhodospirillaceae bacterium
AAGGCCCTGTTTTGCGGCAAGGGTGTACCATTTCACCGCAGTCTCATCGTCTTTTGGAACCCCTCGCCCGTTGGCGTACATCACACCCAGATTATACTGCGCTGAGGTAAGGCCCTGTTTTGCGGCAAGGGTGTACCATTTCACCGCAGTCTCATCGTCTTTTGGAACCCCTCGCCCGTTGGCGTACATTACACCCAGATTATACTGGGCATTTATTACATCTCTTTTTGAATAAAAGTATGATGAAAAACCCCTGTTTTCTGCGAGAGGTTTCCACTGATGCATAGCAGTTGTGTAGTCCCCAACCCTGTATGCGTTTAGACCCTTTAGGAAATCAGCTGAGAACGCAGGGGTTTCCACAGAGAGGGTTAAGAGCAGGACAGCAAGGATTAGTAATCTGTTCATATGGGTAATCTGACAGGGTATATTCGGAATGGGTATAAAGAATGGGGTGAATTGGTTCCAGACCCTTAACCCCGCAGATTAAGACCACCTTCGAGGGAACACCTAGACACCCTCGTGAGAATCTTCCTAACCCCAACGCAAAAGAATTAGCAGATGAGCCTGCGCGACATCTTTGCCGACTCTCGGCTGCAGGAAATAACGCCCGTCGTCGCGGTGGTCCGAGCCGCGCATTCGGGCTAGGGCGTTAGAATTTGCCGTTCCGATCGAGATCGTTTACGCGCTCTGCTGAGTGGGCGCAAAGATCCTGGGCATCTCCGAATTGGCGCGCGCCTACTCGATCAAGCTCCGGCAGCAGCCGAAGGAAAACCCGCGCGGTTAGTTCCGCATCGCTTGCAGCCGTGTACCGCGCCTGCACTTCCTCGCCGAAATATTTGGCTAGAGCACCTAGCGTGTGATCACCGCGCGCCTCGAACGCACCCATGGAAAGGAGCATGGTATCGAGCACTGGGTTTGAGATTTCATCGACATTGCGAATCAGCGCTAAGTTCCGGGAAAAATTATGTCCCACGAGCACGGCTTTCCCCGCATAATTGCGAAACTCGCTAAGTACGCTGTCTATCGCCTGGGCGCCTGCTACCGTGTCGTCCGTGATGTTGTGAAAGCGAGCTGCCGCGCCTGCGATGGGTTGGCTAGGGTCGACTAGCTGCGTGAATGAATCGTCGCCGACTATCTTGCCATCTCTAATTCGGACGGCCTCAATCCGCACGATTGCATCGTTATCGGAACCACCATCTGTGTAGGGGGACATAGTCCGGGCAACGATTGCGACATAGTCCAGCGCCGCAAGTGGTAGCCCGGTAAGATCGGTATAGCGGCGGCCGAGCTTTAATGGTTCGAAATCGGCCACGCCGCTCGTTGCCGGGTTATGTGCGGTATTTGCCACGTCGGCCAGTGGCACTTGGCGCCAAAGCATCCAGAACACGCAGGTAATCCCGACCCAGGTCGGGACCAGTGCCCGAAGCATTTCGCTCATCGGCGCGGCGAACTGCCACACGCCGCCCGAGGCCAAGATCATCGTGACGATGGCAGCAAGAACAAACATATAGGGCAGGCTAATCCGCCGCAGCATTCAGGCATCCTCCGGTTGATACAGTTTTATCCAGTTTAAATCGGGTAGCGCACTTTTGCGGTACAGCCGATGTATTTTCTTCATGTGGTTTTGGGTCTCCAGTTGAGGCAAAAGACCGGCATTGGGTATCGCGACGGTTTCGGTCACGTCGTCTGTAGAGCATTCAACCGTTCTGTGGTGATAGGAATAAGCTGCATCAGGCCGAGCGAATTGACCGATGGGCCGGCATTGGTCTGATGTGCAGATCAAACTTGAATAACGGCACGTTCCGGTTTTGATGCGTACCCGTTTTGGTGGCAAAGCGGCGCGACCGGAGCACGAAGCTCCGGCGGAAAGTATATTCCGCGTCCCATCAAGACACCGCTACCGGTCGGATGATTATGGCGAATGCTAAGCAATTGGGGCACCGCATCGATAATAGGCATTTGCGGGCACCACAAACTATAAAAGACCTTTCATTGGGCATTAGGTATCGCGATCTGATATCGCTGTGATGGTTTTGGCAGTCTGGTGATAGAGCAGTTCACGCTCCTCGTCTGTGGGCGGTGCGGTGCGGCGCAAATCCTTGCCGAGATCGACGCCTTTCTGTACTGCGGGCCGGTTTTTAATGGCTTTCCGCCAACGGGCGACATGCGGGAAGTCATCGAGCGTCTGGCCAAGCGCTTTCGAGATCAGGACCCAAGGCCAGCTCGCCATATCGGCGATGGAATAGGCGTCTCCCGCCAGCCATTCGCGATCGGCAAGGCGGCGCTCCAGCACGCCGATGCATCGGTTATATTCATTCGCGTACCGGGTTTTCGAATAATCGTTTTCCCCTTGTGCGTAATTGATGAAATGGCTGATCTGTCCGGCCATAGGACCAAGGTTGCCTATCTGCCAGAACAGCCATTCCAGCGTTTCCTTTTTAGCCACCGGGTCGGTCGCCATGAATTTGTTGGTCTTAGTTGCAAGATGGATGAGGATAGCCCCTGATTCGAAGATCGTTAACGGGTGGCCGTTGTATTCGGCTGGCGGGTCGCCATCGACAATTGCCGGCATGCGGTTATTGGGGCTGATTGCCAGGAAGTCAGGTGCGAACTGTTCGCCCTTGGAGATATTCAGCGGAATCATCTGGTAATCGATGCCGCATTCCTCGAGCATGATCGAAACCTTCCAGCCGTTGGGTGTCGGCCAGTAATAGAAATCAATCATTCTGCTGCATCCTTATTTTCGCCGTTCAGCGCTGCAATCTCGTCTGCCGAATAACCAGCCTCGCCCAATATTTCGGCCGTGTGTTCGCCCAGTCCCGGGCCTCCGAGCCGGTATTCCGCCGGGGTTCCCGAAAACCGAGCGGCGAGGCGTGCCTGGCGAACACCGCCCGCAAGGTGATGGTATGTCTCAACTGCGATTCCGTTTGCAACAACCTGTGGATGTTCTATTGCTTCACTCCGCGTAAGCACCGGCGCGCAGGGGACGTCCTCGGCTTCCAGCCGGCTAATCCACTCCGTCGCCAAACGGGTCCGCAACACGTTCTGTGTCAGGTTCAGGCGCTCATCGATATTTTTCTGGCGCAGGGCTGGTGTAGTGAAACGCTCGTCCTCGAGCAGCTCTGGCATCTCGAAGGCGCGGCTTAGCCCCGCCCATTCCTTGTTGCTCTGCACGGCAACGCTGATATGGCCATCGGCCGTTTCGTAAATCAGGTCGATGAAGCTCGCCGCATCCTGTTGCGGGAACGGGTTATCGATAAACGTCTGGCTGCCCATGTCCGAGCCCCACAGGAAGGCGATGATTGCATCCAGCATCGACAGCCGAATATGCTGGCCTTCGCCCGTGCGCGCTCGCGACAGCAGTGCTGCCGTGATTGCCTGGGCCGCCACGATACCGGTCAGTTTGTCGGGCAAAATGGTTCTTACTAGCCGGGGCCTTTCCTTGTCCGAGCCGGCCTGCACGGTCGCTAGGCCAGACAGCGCTTGGATCAGGGGGTCGTAGACCGGCTTACCGGCATAGGGGCCGGTTTCACCAAAACCGCTGATCGACACGTACACGATATCCGGCGCGACGGCGCGAATATTGGCCTCGCCGACCCCCATGCGGTCGACCACGCCCGGCCGGAAGTTCTGAACGAAAACATCCGCGCCTTTGCAGAGCCTGAGCAAAGCCTGCTTGGCGTTGGGATCCTTCAGGTTCAGCGCGACCGAGCGTTTGTTCCGGTTGTTGTTGAGGAAATTAGCAGAAAACCCGTTCTGCGTATTGGCAGAGGTCCGCGTGTGGTCGCCGCCGCCAGGATTTTCCACCTTTATAACGTCTGCGCCCTGATCGGCGAGCATCATCGTCGCCGAGGGGCCCGACACCATAGACGTAAGGTCGACGATGCGAAATCCGTGAAGAGGTCCTGTCATGTGGGCATCATACAGGGGATCAGGCTAGCAGGTCTAATTATCCAGCCCGACGGCGCCGTGCGCGGCAAAAGATGCCGTATCGGGGCGCCGCCACCATGGCAACGGTCTGCAGCAAGCCCGCGACCACGGCAATCATCCCGCCGGCGCTCAGCGAATGCGAATCGCCCCATAATTGCGGCCCGAACGCCGCGAGTCCGTAGCCGCCAATCCCCGCGATCGTCGCGACTACTACGCTGAGCCAGAGCTGGCGCGCTAGGTTGTCGGTCAGCATCCGTGCGGTGGCCGCCGGGCAGATAAACATCGCGATGACCAGGATCGATCCTACGGCTTCAAATGCCGCGACCGCCGCTAGGGCGACGACGACGATCAGCGCGGTGGAGATTGTCTTCACTGGCAAGCCCAGGCTGGCGGCAAGTCCCGGATCAAAGGTAGATACTTTCAGTTCCTTAAAAAATGCCGTGATAAGGATTGCGATCGCGGCTGTGACCCCGGCTAGGGTGACGAGCTGGCGCGGCAGTTTCGACAGCGCTTCTCGGCTCAGCACATCGTTCCAGTTCGTAACGCCGAGCCAAAGCGTCGATTCCAAATTGCCGTAAAGTGCATGCTCGGCATCGATATGGGCGTTCGAGGCGTCGGTCTGTTCCAGCAATACAATGCCAATCGCGAACATGGTGGTGAATACGACACCCATGGCCGCGCCGGACTCCAGCCGGCCGGCCTGGCGGATGATTTCGATCAGTCCCGCGGCAATGATCGCGGCAGCCATGGCACCGATCATCAAGGGTATGGTGGCGATGGTGCCGGCGATTAGGAAGCCTGCGACGATGCCGGGCAGCGCGACGTGGGCAATCGCATCGCCGATGAGCGCTTGGCGACGAAGTACCAGAAAATTCCCGAGCAGCCCACAGCTCGTGGCCGAGAGCACAGCTACTAGGATCGCCGGCAGGTCGATCGACAGGAATTCCGATGCCATCATCGGATCTCGCTCTCCAGCGCGGCAATGATGTCCGGCGGGAGCACGTCTTCAATCGGCTTGGCCGCCAGCGGGCTGAATGCCAGGGCGGCATCGGGGTGACGATTGCGGTATACCTGCCAGAGCTGATTCTGGCGGCGCATTTTTCCCGCCGCCCTCGCACCGCTTTCCGTGATCCGCGCATCGCCGTCTAGATAGCCGCGCAGGCGCACCACGCGGTAGGATAGGTTATCCGGTGGTAGGTATCCCGCGGCCATCGCCAGCAGGCCGCGCACAGATGCCGCCCGAATACGCAGGTGCAGCTGCCGCATCACCCAAGCAATTACCCCGCGCCGCGGCGCGAAGAGCAGGCTGAACACGAAAATAGCTGCGGCGGTCAGTACGATCACGGCACCGGCAGGCATATCCGGCAGGAGCGCTGACAGGCCGCCGCCGATCCACCCGGCCAGGCCGCCGAACACGCCCGCCAGGACAACCAAGCGGCTGAGCTTTATCGTCCAGAAATGGGCGGCGACAGGGGGGATGATCACTAGGGCGATGATCAGCACCAGACCGACAGTCTTAAGTCCAATGGTGACGATGGCCAACAACAGCCCGATCATGGCGAGATCCAGCTGGGCAACGGGCCAGCCCAGCGTGGCGGCAAACTCTTCGTCGAATGCGACGGCGCCGAACTCTTTAAGTAGCAGCAGGGCGATCAGGATTGCGATCAGCGCCGCGCCACCGACCAGCTGGGCTTCGCCCGCCATCAGCGCCGCGGTGGAGCCGAGTAGGAAACTGTTCAGCCCGGCCTGGCCCGATGCCTGCAGGGTCTGGATATGGCTGAGCAGGACGATGCCCAGGCCGAAGAAAACGCTGAGGACGGTGCCAATCGCGGTGTCTTCGGGCAGGCGGGTGTGATCGCGGATCCACTGGACGCATAACACCCCTAGCGCGCCGGTCGCCGCCGCACCGGCAATCAGCAGAGCCAGATTCTGGCCTGAGCCACCCAGCGTGGTCCCAAGCAGAAAGGCGCTGGCGACCCCCGGCAGGGTGGCATGGCTGATCGCATCGGAGATCAGCGCACGTTTTCGCAAGAATGAAAACACACCGATAATGCCACCCCCAATGCCGAGCGCGATGACACCAACGAGCACGATGGATGTATTGTATCCGCCCTGAAATGTCAGGATCGCGAAGAACTCGTCCGGCATCTGTTTTAGGTGGTGTGGGCGATAGCGTGGATTTCGGTCTCCGCAAGGCGACCGCCATAGGCGCGCTGCAGAATATCCCCGGTCAGAACCTCGTCAACCGTCCCATCCGTGATCTTGCGGATATTCAGGACCAGGGCGTGATCGAAATAATCGCCGACCGTCCGCAGGTCGTGATGAACACATAGAACGGTCGACCCTGCCGTGCGGACTTCACGCATCACGTTGACGATGGCTCGTTCGGTTGCTGCGTCTACTCCGGCGAAAGGCTCGTCCATCAGGTACAGATCGGCTTTCTGGGCGAGTGCGCGGGCAAGAAAGACCCGCTGTTGCTGACCACCCGAAAGCCGGCCGATCTGGCGCCCGGCGAAGTCCTCCATGCCGACCCGCTCCAGATGCTCCCGGGCGAGGGCGCGATGACGGCGCCGCACCGGCCGAAACCAGCCAATTTTGCCATAGAGACCCATGGCGACCACGTCTTCGGCCGAGGCCGGAAAATCCCAATCGACGCTGGTACGTTGCGGAATATATGCGATGCGCCGCCGCGCCTGGCGCAGGGTGGTGCCGAATATGCGCACATGGCCGGCTAGGGATGGGACTAGGCCGAGGATGGCCTTGATCATTGTCGACTTGCCGGCACCGTTGGGTCCGATGATGGCGATCAGCCGCCGGTCGGGTGCATCGTAATCGAGGTTCCAAACTGCGGGTTTATCATCATAAGCGACCGTTAGGCCGCGCACCGATAACGGCGAAGGCGAAATATCGTTTCGCGGCTGACTGGGCTCGAACGGAATTAGGCGGGGCGGATTCATGGTCTAATTAACCTCTGCCGACGTTTTTTCACCGAAGTCCTTTGCCAGGGTCGTGCCGCCGAGGGCGTGCACGATCGTGGTCACATTGTGATTGAACATGCCGAGATAGGTACCTTTATAACTGTCACGCGCGCCCATCGCGTCGGAAAACAGTGCGCCGCCGATGCGCACGGTGTGGCCGCGCGCCGACGCCCCTTTGATCAATGCGCGGACATTTCGCGGCGATACAGTGGTCTCGACAAAAACGGCGGAAACCCGGCGCTGAACCAGCGTATCGACCAGTGCCTCGATCTTGCGGATGCCAGCTTTGCTTTCGGTGCTGATTCCCTGGATCGCTAAAACGTCGATCGCATAGGCTCTTCCGAAATAGCCAAATGCGTCATGCGCGGAGACCAGCGCGCGAGACGCTGCCGGGATGCTGCCAACCGCCGTCCGCGTGTAGGCATCGAGGGCGTGGAGTTTGCCGAAATAGGCTGCGGCATTTACCCGATAGGTGTCAGCATTTTCTGGGTCGTGTTTTGCCAAGGTGTTAACCGCCGCCTGCAGGGCTCGGGCCCATAATGACGGGTCCATCCAGACATGGGGGTCGTGGGTCTTGCCGTCCCATAGCAGAAGATTTTTGCCCTTAAGCGTATCGGCGATGCCGAGAACGGGTTTGTGCGCGGCAAATCGCCGGAGCATGTCGAGCATTTGCGCCTCGAAATGCAGACCGTTGTAGAAAACGATATCGGCGCGATTGATCTTAGCTACATCCGAGCGGGTCAGGCGGTAAAGATGCGGATCGACACCGTCGCCTATCAGGGTGATGACATGGGCCTTTCCGCCGGCAATTTCCAACAGGGGCTGGCCAATCTGCGCGATGGTGGCGACGACGTTTTTGCGTGTTTCGGCTTTCGCCCCGGCAAGGGCGGGCCGGGTGGTCCAAATCGCTATCAGGAAGATCGTGGCGCACATGCCCGTCCATCCGATTCTGAAACTCTTGTTCATACGTCCCGCTGATAGTGCCGCATTGTCCCCCGCGAACCCACATGCCCGCGCGTTTTTTTCGCAATAACTAAGAATATAATATTACACTAAAAATATTAGCTATACATAACTTTTAAGACTGACAGGATCGGCCAGTGTTCTAGCGTTCGGGGTGGGTGGGGTGTTGTCCGTTCGGCCGTTGTTCGATCAGTTTTCAAGGGCCGCCATGAAATTGCAGTAGACCAAGACGATCGAGTCCGTCTCCAGCACGAAGGCTTGCCGCGCGGGACGGTCTTCCGGATTCGGAAACATTGCCGTCCACTCCGAATGTAGCGCCGACCGATTGGATAAGTCTTCGAGCCAGACATTAATTTTAATAATGTCTTTTGTGATGTAGCTTGCCGCCGATACTATATTGCCGATCACCGACGCATTGGGAATGGTGCTCTTGTCGGCCAACCTCTCGGTATGAATGTTTTTTGGCGGGCCATCATCGGCATAAGACGCGCCGAATGTTGCTTTCCGCTCTTGCCCCCGGGATAGAGCAGGATACCGCTCGGCGATACCTCGCGCTATGCGTTCAGAGCCTCACCCTGCTTGCTGTCTCTATGGCTTTTAAGCCCTCGTTGCGGATGAATTATCTGCACCTACATAGCGTCGTCCTTGGTCGCGACTGCCAGGGATAACAGAAAGCGGGGTTTAATATCGGGCTACAGGATTGGGCGACTAACCCAAAGGGAGGTCGCGCAGGTTTCCGTCAAACCGCTGGGTATACTATCAGGTAGGTTTATTTTTCGTAGCGCGGATTATCTTCTGCCAGCCGGGCAAGGACGTCTTCGCGCAGCAGCTTCGCGACGTTTTTGCGGTTGGCACCTGATTTTTCATGGTTACCGGCGCGTAGGTCTGCCGCAAATTTCTGGTTAAGACGGTGCAGGGCCTGATCGTCTGATTCAAGCCCGTCGTTGCCGTACAGTGCGTATAGCGCCGCAAGTTCATCCGGCCAGGCCGTCGCGCCACCAGCAAGCTCGCGGCGTGCGATGCCGATGGCGGCGGTGATCAGCGCCACGTTGTAGCGTTGCCCGCTCGATAGATCGGGTGCGACTTGGCTGGCCAGCGTGTGCTCGGCAATGTTGAGCAGTTCCCGTGCATCCGGGTGGCTTCTCATGTCAAGGCTCCCGTCAGGTTCAAGCATTCATATTCGATCTCGGCCAGCCGGCGGCCGATCAGTGCCAGTTCGAGGCTTGGTTCGTCGCCGGAGCGGTGACGCATCGCCTGCTGTATGGCAATCACAGCCCATCGCACATGCGCCATGGTTTCCCAGTAATGCACGAGCTTCGGATCTATCACCCGCCCGCAAGCCTGCTCGTAGGCGCGATAGAATATATCCCGGGCTGCAATGCCGCCGGCTTCAAGCCGTGCACCGGCAAAACGCCAGCAGCGCGCGCAGAACCAGGCGATATCTTCGTGTGGGTCGCCCCAACCGGCGAATTCCCAGTCGAGCACGCCGGTCAGCACCCCGTCATCGACCATATAATTGCCGGTGCGAAAGTCTCGGTGACACAGAACCGTTTCACCGATCGGCGGCGCATTGGTTTCTAGCCATCGGAGGGTCCATTCCAGGACCGGGTGCGGCTCTGGCATTTCATCAAGATAGGCGCGGTAGGTCGCGATGGCGTCCATTGCCGGCGTCAGCCGGATAGCGCCGAGAAAATCGAGATCCGGAAGGGGCGGTCTGATCGAATGTATGCGTGTGAGCTCTTTCGCCAGCGTTTCTGCAAGCGCCGGCTGGGCGCCGATGCGGGTGATCTGGTTACCAAGCGCTGTGCCCGGTATGCGCGCCATCAGATAGAAGGGTTTTCCCGTAACGCTTGCATCGCTGCAATGCCATAGCGGCTTCGGTATCGTAACACCTGCGGCCTCGGCCGCTTTGAGCAACGCGAATTGCTGTTCCAGCGGCCGGCTTTCTGCAATCGCCGCTTTAGCTGCGGTGCGGAGAACCAGATAGTGGCTGCCGTCGAACTCGCCGCCCTGGATCGTCACGGTTAGCGCCCGGTTCTCCTGGATTGCCCCACCTGTCAGCAGGTCGCCGTCTTCGATAGTGACAGTGTCTGCGCCTGCGACATCGCGGATAAATGAGACGAGGTGCATGTCAGTCCCAGCTCCAGAAATCGAGCCCCTCGTTCAGCAGATAACGTGACAACACCATTTTATGGGTCTCCGACGAGCCGTCGACTAGGCGCGCCTGGCGTGCATATCGGTACATCCATTCAAGCGGGGTGTCTTTCGAATAGCCCCGCGCCCCGCGCAGCTGTATTGCGGTATCGATTGCCTTGTGCAGCGTTTCCGATACCATGACCTTGGCCATTGATACCTCTTTGCGAGCGAAGTCGCCGGCATCTAGCTTCACCGCCGCGCGCATGGTCAGCAGACGGCCGATCTCGATTTGCATTGCCGCCTCGCCAAGCAGCCATTGCACACCTTCATGATCGGCCAGCGTGTCTCCGAACGCCTTGCGCTCACTGACATAGTCGAAGGTTTCCTCTAGCGCGCGCTTGGCCATGCCGGTCCAGCGCATGCAATGGGTGAGCCGCGCGGTGCCGAGGCGGATCTGCGCTAGCTTGAGCCCGTCGCCGACATCCATCAGTCTGTTTCCGTCGGGGATTTCCAGCCCGGAGAAGCCTATCTCGCAATGACCCCCATGTTCTTCCGGCCCCATGATTGGAATACGCCGCAGTATTTCCCAGCCCGGCTGGTCGGCGTCGAAGAGAAAGGCGGAAAGCCCCTTCCGAGGGTCGTCTGACGTACGTGCGATTAGAATGAAATGTTGAGCTTCGCCGGCTCCCGTAATAAACCATTTTTGACCGTTCACGATCCAGGTATCGCCTTTTTTCTCAGCGGTGGTCATCATTGCCGATGGATCGGACCCTGACCCGGGCGATGGTTCAGTCATCGCGAAGGACGAGCGCACATTGCCGTCGATTATTGGCTGTAGCCAGCGCTCCTTCTGTGCGTCGGTCGCGACCTTGTTGAGCACCGTCATGTTGCCGTCATCAGGGGCGGCGCAGTTAAAACAGACCGGGCCAAAGATTGAGCGGTTCATTTCTTCGTAGCAGGGCGTGATGCCGGCGACGTTCAGACCTTGACCGCCTCGGTCCTTCGGCATCTGCAGGGCCCAAAGGCCTGCTTCTTTCACTTTGACGCGTACATCTTCGAGCACGTCGGGGCGAATATTTTCATGTTCATCGTAATTCACCCGGTCCGCTTCGAGCGGGATGATAAGGGTCTCGACGAGCGCACGAATGCGGGCGCGGTAATCTTCAATCTCGGGCGAAAGTGAGAATTCCATTTTGTTCCTTACATGCCACTGAGGCTCAGGCCGCCATCGATGGTAACTATTTCGCCGGTCATATAACCGCCCGCGGGCGAGGTCAGCAACAGCAACAGTCCCTCCAGATCGGAGATTTGACCGAACCGGCGCTGCGGGACACGTTTGATGATGCGCTCGCCGGCCGGACCGTTGAGGAAATTCGTATTTAGATCCGTCTGAATATAGCCTGGCGCCAACGCGTTCACCGATATGTTATGACGTGCCAGTTCCATCGCAGATGTACGTGTCAACTGGTTAATCCCCGCCTTGGATGCCGAATAGGCGTGGACCTGACCCGCCGGTGTTTCGCCGAGCATAGACGAGACGTTGACGATCCGCCCGCCGGTTTCTGCCGCGATCATCCGCCTTGCTACCGCTTGGGTGACAAGAAAACACCCGGTCAGATTAGTGTCGATGACCTGTCGCCATTCCTCGGGTGGCATATCCACCAGCGCTCTGTTGGTCACAGTTCCGGCATTGTTGATCACGATGTCCACGGTCCCGAACGCGGCTTCTGCCGCATCCAGGCCCGCCTCGATACTGTCGGAATTGGTCACGTCGAGCATGACCGAGGCGGCGTTTTCGCCGATCTTGGCCGCTGCCTCGGCACATCTGTCGGCGCGGCGCGCGCCGAGGACGACCTGCGCCCCGGCATCGGCGAGGAACCCAGCAAATGCCTCGCCAAGACCCGAAGAGGCACCCGTGACCAGCGCGACCTGTTTGGCGAGGGAAAAATTAGCGGTCATGTAAGGCTCATCAGCCAATTGGCGATGGCGATGCCGATCTCATCGGGCGCATCTTCCTGAATAAAGTGGATGCCGGGCACGGTCACCTCCGTTTGGTTGAGCCAGCCCCGGCAAAATTCCCGTTGGTCGCCGACAAGAATGGCGCCGGGTTCGGCATTGATAAACAGTTTGGGAATGTCGCAGGTATTCATCCAGTCGGCGTAAGATTGCACGATTTCGACAACGTTTGCTGGCTCCCCTGCGATCGGGATTTGTCTTGGCCATGTCAGCGTCGGGCGGCGATCTTCGCCGGGCACGTCGAACGGCCGCCGGTATTCGGCCATCTCATTATCCGTCAGGTTCCTGATGATTGATCCGGGCAGGATACGCTCGACAAAAATGTTCTTTTCTAGCGCCAGTTTCTCGCCGGCGGGCGAGCGTAGCCCGTCGAACACGGGGCGGGATTGTTCGGGCCAGTCATCCCAGCCGATTGGTCTGACGATCCCCTCCATGTAGGCGATGCCTAAAACCGCGTCGCGATTTCGGTTGGCCCAGTCGAATCCAAGCGCCGAACCCCAGTCATGGACGACCAGCGTGACATTCTCTAACACACCGATACGGGTAAGCAGTTCGTCGAGATAGTAGCGGTGCTCGACAAAATGGTAGCTGTCAGGCCCAGAGTTCTCAAGCTTCTCCGAATCGCCCATGCCGATCAGGTCGGGCGCGATGCAGCGCCCGAGGTTTTCCAGATGCGGCATGACGTTGCGCCACAGATAGGACGATGTAGGATTCCCGTGCAGGAACACGATTGGATCGCCCGTCCCAATTTCGGCCCACGCCATCGTTCTGCCCCAGATCGTCGCAGTCTTCTTGTCGATCCAGCCCATCTCATGCGCCTTTGAAAGAGGGTTTCCGCTTGTTCACGAATGCATGTATTCCCTCGCGGGCATCGCAGGTGCGGGTGAGGTCGCTGATCGATCGGGTTTCGCGATCCATCTGGGTTTCGAGCCCGCTGGTCCAAGTATCCTGAAGCAATCGCTTGGTCGCCCCAAAGGCTCTCGTCGGGCCCGCTGCGAAGGCTTTCGCCTGTGCCATGGCTTCGGTCTCCAAGTCGCTATCGGTGACGACCCGGTCGATAATCCCCATCTGCTGCGCTTCTTCGGCGCTCAGGATCCGGTTGGTCAGCATGAGTTCGCGGGCGCGTCGTAGCCCGATCAGCCGAGGCAAGAACCAGGTCGACGATCCGTCGGGCGACAGGCCCGCCGCAGTGTAGGCCATGGTGAACTGTGCTGACCTGCCGGCAATTGCGATATCGCAGGCCGCGGCCAGGCTGAACCCTGCGCCCGCCGCCATGCCGTTGATTGCGCCGACGACCGGCGCATCCATATGCGACATGCGGCCGATGGCGGCATGTAAAAGACCGGTGATTTTCTTCAGCACCGCCCCTAGTTCGACGCCCTGAGACTCAAAAAATTTTATATCGCCTCCTGCTGAGAACATCGACCCCTCGCCGGTCAGTAACACCGCACGGATATCATCGCGCTCGTCACAGGCAATCGCGGCATCGAAGAGATCGCGGCAAAGCGCAGGGTTGAACGCGTTTGCAGCGTCTGGGCGATTGAGCCCGATTCGTGCGACGCCCGCGTCTACGTCGAATGACAGTGTTTCGTACATCACATTCAGGCCTTTCCCACGATTGTCATATGTCGTTCTCGACTATAGTTTCGGTTTAACCGCAAAAGAACGTACAATCAAAGGGAGGGTTGCATGCTTGGCCTCATGATGGACAAGCCGCTTCTGATATCCTCGCTGCTCGATTACGCAGCGCGTTATCATGGCGGCACGGAAATCGTCTCGAGAACAGTGGAAGGGCCGATCCACCGTTACACCTATTCGGACGCGGAACTGCGCGCCAAGAAGCTCGCGAAGGCGCTTCAGGCGCTTGGGGTCGGCGAGGGCGATCGGGTTGCCACGCTGGCCTGGAACGGCTTCCGCCATTACGAGCTTTATTATGGTGTCTCGGGTATGGGGGCGGTCTGCCACATGATCAACCCGCGTCTCTTTGCCAGGCAGATCTCCTATATCATGAACCATGCCGAAGACATGCTAGTTTTCGTCGACCTGACATTTGTGTCGATGCTTGAGGATGTCGCCCCCGAGGCCGGCTCGGTAAAGGGATTTGTGATTATGACTGATGAAGCCAACATGCCGGAAATATCGCTGCCCAATGTCTATTGCTACGAGACTTTGCTCGACGTGCAGGATGGCGATTATGAGTGGCCGCAGTTCGACGAGATGACGGCTTCGTCCATGTGCTATAGCTCCGGCACAACCGGTAATCCAAAAGGCGTGCTGTATTCTCACCGCTCCACTGTGCTCCATGCCTGGGCGTCGACGACGCCCGACATGTTGGGACTTGCCGCCCGCGATGCCGTGATGCCCGTTGTGCCTATGTTCCACGTGAACGCTTGGGGGTTGCCCTATGCGTCGACTATGGTCGGCGCCAAGCTGGTAATGCCTGGTGCCGCCATGGATGGCGAAAGCGTGTATCAGTTGATCGACCAAGAAGGGGTTACGTTCTCTGCCGGCGTGCCGACCGTGTGGCTCGGGCTTCTAGATTATCTCGAACGCAGCGGCAAACGGCTAAACAGTTTTGAGCGTTGCGTCATCGGCGGGTCCGCCACGCCGCGGGCAATGATTGTCAAACTGCAGGAAGAATACGGTGTCAACGTGCTGCACGCCTGGGGCATGACCGAGATGTCGCCACTGGGTACGGTGAACTGGCCGAAGCACGGTATGGAGGATGAGACCGATGCCGAGCGACTCGACCGCGAGGTTAAACAGGGCCGGCCCTGTTACGGCGTCAACTTGAAAATCGTGAACGATGCCAATGAGTCGCTGCCGGAAGACGGGGAAGCATTCGGCGAGCTTAAAGCTCGCGGGTTCTGGGTGTGCAGCGCATATTACCGGGCCGAGGGCGAAGGCCACGACGCAGATGGCTGGTTCTCTACCGGTGACGTTTCGACCATCGATGCAGACGGTTACATGCACATGACTGACCGGTCGAAGGACGTGATCAAATCCGGTGGTGAATGGATCAGCTCGATCGAACTGGAAAACGTCGCGGTCGGCCATCCTGATGTCTTCGAAGCAGCAGTCGTTGGCGTGGCCCATCCGAAATGGGACGAACGCCCGCTTCTCGTGGTCGTTCGCAACGAGGGAAGCAACGTCACGCGGGAGGATCTTCTCGCCTATTACGAAGGCAAGGTCGCGAAGTGGTGGATCCCGGACGATGTCACGTTTGTCGACGAGCTGCCGCATACGGCGACCGGCAAGCTGCTCAAAATGGACCTGCGCGACAGCTTTCAGGATTACAAGCTGCCGACGGCATAACCGCTCCGGACCCCGACTTTTTTATCCGTTCCCAGCGTCAACTTCGGACAGAAATTCGTCCAGCACGGTATTGAACAGCGCTGGTTCCTCGAGGTTCAGGACGTGACCGGTATTCGGCATCACGAAAAGCCTGGCCCGGTCGACCAGGTTTTTCATGAACAGGCCGGGGCCGAGGCAACGCTGGTCGTCGTCACCGGTGACGATCATCGTCGGCACCGTTATGGCGCTGATCTGATCGGCCAGATCCCATAGGCCGGGGCGCGATGCCTGCACGCCGCGTTGGGTCAATGCAGCGCCGAGATCGGGATGCTCGGCGAGCCGGCCGACGAACGCGGCCCAGCCGCGCGGATCCTTGTCGCGAAACGTCAGCCGGCCCGGAACGGTTACGTATTCCTCGGCATAATCGGCAGCGCCGCGGGTCTCGAAATTGTCCGCGACGGCAAGCGATAGGTGGCGAAATTCCTCGCGGGTATCGGGTTCGGCGCCGTATCCGCAGCCGCAAACTGTCAGCGACAGTGCCCGGTCGGGAGTGGTCATGCCGAAATGCAGCGTGGCAAACCCGCCCATCGAGAGTCCCACGATATGTGCTTGCTCGATTCCTAAATGATCGAGCACGGCAAGCGCGTCGGTCCGGGCGATGTCTTGAGAATAGCTTTCGATGTCTTCCGGGACGTCCGATCCGGGATATCCGCGGGCGGAATAGACGATACAACGCCGCCGCCGGCTGAAATGGCTGACCTGCGGGTCCCAGGCGCGCCAGTCGCCAGCAAATTCGTGGATGAACAGAATCGGGGGGCCTTCGCCGGCCTCCTCGTAATAGAGCTTTACGCTGTCCCTTGCGGTCGCATGTGGCATATACGAATTCTCCCTATTTTCGAGTTCATTATGGCGTATGAGACCTGCACCAGGCCAGGGTGGTTGCGCGCAGCCCCAACCAATGGATAATGGCGGCCAATGATGAGTGACTCCTACAGATGACTAAAATCCTCGTGACTGGCGGGGCGGGCTATGTAGGCAGTCATGCCTGCAAGGCGCTTGCAGCGGCCGGTTACGAGCCCGTTGTGTTCGATAATCTTTGCGCTGGTCATGACTGGGCGGTCAAGTGGGGTGTGCTGGAAGTGGGCGACTTGCTAGACCGAGAGCGTATCAACGAGGTCGTCGCCGCTCACAAACCCGCGGGGGCGATTCATTTCGCAAGCCTCGCCTATGTTGGGGAATCCGTGACGGACCCAGGTAAGTACTGGCGTAACAATGTTACCGGCGCGATAAATCTGTGCGATGCACTTGCCGCCGCAGAGACTGATGCGATCGTGTTTTCTAGCAGCTGCACGGTCTACGGGTTAACGAAAGCCCCGTTCATCAACGAGGCGGAACCGGTAGCTCCAATTAATCCTTATGGAAATACTAAGCGCGCCATCGAAATAATGCTCGCCGATTACGAGGTCGCCAACGGTATGCGGAATACCGTGCTGCGATATTTCAATGCTGCGGGTTGCGATGCTGACTGTGAGATTGGCGAAGTGCACGATCCCGAAACTCATTTGATCCCGCTTGCAATCGCTGCCGCCACAGGCGACCGAGAATGCTTAAAGATTTTTGGCACCGATTACCCAACAGCTGACGGTACCTGTGTCCGCGATTATGTCCATGTGACCGATCTGGCGAATGCTCATGTGCGGGCGGTCGGTCGAATGCTTGATGGCGGTAAGTCGGACATCTTCAATCTGGGGGCGGGCGCCGGATATTCTGTGCGCGAAGTGATTGATGCCGTCGGGCGCGTTGTAGGCATCCCAGTTGATGTGATCGACGACGCCCGCCGCGCGGGTGACCCCGCGCGGCTTGTTGCTAATATTTCTCATGCGCAGCAGAGCCTTGGCTGGCAGCCGGAGCATTCATCTCTTGATAATATCGTGTCGACCGCTTGGAACTGGTACAGGGCGCACACCGTGGCGGCGCAGGGGGCCTAGTCTGCTGTGGGCAAGTTCCTCTCAACGCTTGTCCTTGGCGGCGCGGCGTCCGGTAAAAGCACGTTCGCTGAAAACCTGGTTTTGGGTCAGCCTGGCCGACCGATATATATCGCAACGGCAGAGGCCCTCGATGCTGAGATGACTGACAAGATCGCGATTCATAAGGCGCGGCGCGGCGCGGTCTGGACGAATATTGAGGAACCGATCGATCTGGCTGGGGCAATTAGCCGTGCGGATGCACCCGACGCGGTGCTTCTGGTCGATTGCCTAACAATTTGGTTGAACAATCTGATGGCGGATCACCGAGATATCGCGTCGGAAATCGCGGATCTGGTCGATGCCCTGGATAGTCTGCAAGGGCAAGTTGTGATGGTGGCCAATGAGGTGGGTCTTGGGATCGTGCCGGATAATCCGCTGTCGAGATCGTTCCGAAATCTCCATGGTACGCTAAACCAGGCGGTGTCTGGCGTCGCTGACCGGGTGGTGTTCGTTGCGGCAGGTCTGCCCTTAATCCTGAAGGGGGAACTCGATTGACCGCGGTGTTCCACGGTGGCGATCTGTCAAAAGCTTCGGACCTGTTCGGTGAACCGGCGGCTGGCTGGGTCGACCTGAGCACTGGCATCAACCCCCGGTCTTGGCCGGTGCCGTCCGGTTTCTTGGAAGGGCTGCGGGCGCTGCCTAACGGCGCTCGGCTGAATTCCCTGCTGGATGCGGCTGCTAAGGCCTATGGCGTGACCGCACCTGACCGGGTGGTTGCGGCGCCCGGGACCCAGGCCCTGATCCAGTGGCTGCCGCGTCTGCGCCCGGCCGGTCGCACGGCGATTGTGTCGCCGACCTATGGCGAATATGCGGCGGCTTGGGGGCTTGCTGGGCATGATGTGGTGGAGGTCGGCGATCTTCCAGATCGTGCTGATTTCGACGTCGTGGTCCTGACCCGGCCGAATAATCCTGACGGCCGTGCGCCCGACCGCAGCGATATAGCTGCCCTCGCCCGTGATTTGGCGTCGAGGGGTGGTGTGCTGATCGTCGATGAAGCATTCGCCGATCTCGATCCCATCGCTTCCGTCGCTGCCGAAGCACCCGAAGGGCTGGTCGCGTTGCGGAGCTTCGGCAAGTTTTACGGCCTTCCGGGGTTACGGCTGGGTTTTGCGTTGTGTGACCCAGAAACCGCTGCGACCATTGCCGGAGCGCTTGGGCCCTGGCCGGTATCGTCGCTGGCGGCCGATATTGGCGCGGTAGCGCTTGCCGACCGGGCCTGGCAGGACGACACCCGGCTGTGGCTGGCAGATGCCGTGCAGCGGCTTGACAATATTTTGATGGGGGCAGGATTCGATATCTTGGGCGGTACCAATCTCTACCGGCTATGCTCACGTAAGGATGCTATGGCGCTTTATGAACAGCTCGGTCGCACCGGCGTATATGTGCGTCGTTTCCCCGACAACCCCGAATGGCTGCGTTTCGGGCTGCCGGGTAGTGCTGCTCATTGGACCCGACTGGAAAAAGCGATGCTGTCATGAACGACCAGACAACCGAATGGTGGCTCGTGCGGCACGCGCCGACCGTGAACCCCGGTAACATCGTCTATGGTTCCCTTGATCTCGATATACATGTGCCGAGGGAGGAAGAGTTTGCGTCATTGTCCGGGGTTCTACCCGAGGACCCAGTCTGGATGGTTTCCAACCTGTCGCGCACCCGCAAGACGCTCGATGGCATTCTTGCTGCTCGCGAGGTGACGCCGGGAAAAATTCATGTTGAATCTGCCTTCGCCGAGCAGCATTTCGGAGATTGGGAAGGACGCCCCAGCGCTGAGGTCTGGGCTGAGATTCGGGATACGGAACAAACTTGGCCTGCCGATATCCGCCCGCCCGGCGGTGAGACCTTTTCCGAAGTCGCCGCCCGTGTGGGGGCCGCGGCGGTAAGCCGGTCTGAGAAATTTGCCGGGCGACAAGTGGTTGCCGTTCTGCATTCCGGCAGCATCCGCAGTTTCCTATCCACCGCGATGGGCGGTGCACCGGTCCAATCGTTGTCCTATATGGTCGACACCTTGTCGATTACCCGCTGCGACTATCTTGGCCCGGATAAGTGGCGTGTCGGTTTCGTTAACCGGCCTCCGCGATAACGCCAGCGATCATCGTCAGGGCGAGCAGTTCTGCGACCTGCTGGCCGGCGCCGAGTACGTCGCCGGTATAACCACCGAGATTACACCGCGCGAACCAGGCGATAAGGACGGCCGCTGCGATCGCCGCGGCCAGGCAGATCAGCCAACCGGCAGGTGCGGCGATAGCCGCGATTACAGCGGCGACAAGCAACGAGATGCAGCACGTCGTGCCATCGGGCGTCCCAGCACCCGCGCCAAGCCCAGACGACTTTGCCGGCTTACCGAAAGCCATCATCGCTGGCATTATGGCACGGCTGACGGCTGCTGATGCGACCAGCGCGCCCAGCACGAACAGAGGTTCTGCGATGGTCGCAATCGCGGCTGTGCGCCCGGCGAGGGAGACGATCAGGGCAATCGCGCCGTAGGCGCCGATGCGGCTGTCGGACATGATTTCCAGTCGCTGCGCCGGATCGGCTCCGCCCCATGCACCATCCGCCAGATCTGATAATCCATCTTCATGCAGGCCACCAGTCGTGATGATCATCGCGACAAGGGCGAAAAGGGCTGAAATATAGACCGGTAGCCCGGTCGCATCGCCCACCGCGAAAACCAGTCCGGCAATTGTCGCGACCAGAACTCCGACGATTGGAAACGCCCACATGCCGGTTGATAATGTGCGGGAAGCGGCATCGGTCCAGCCCGGTGCGGGCAGGCGTGTGAGGAACACAAAGCTGAGATAGATATCTTTGAGAAAATTAAATTTGTCGTCCGATAGATCCAAAGCTGCCATTGGGTTCCCTAAATGTTATCTCTGTTGCTTACACAGGAGAAAACCGTGAACTACCATGATATCGCAAAACAGTTTGAAAATCTCCCCGAGGCGTATGCGGAGGCTATAGATGCTGCATCATCGCGCGAAAGTAACCTGACCAAACCGTCGGGTTCACTGGGAAGGCTCGAAGAGCTGTCGGCTTGGTGTGCGGCCTGGCAGGGCCGCCACCCCGCTGCCCTCGACAAGGTGCTGATACTGGTTTTTGCTGGGAACCACGGCATCACCGCTCAGGGTGTGTCCGCGTTTCCGCCGGAGGTCACTGATCAGATGGTGGCGAATTTTGCGTCTGGTGGTGCGGCGATCAATCAGTTGGCGGCTGTGCAGGATTCCGACCTTAAGGTGATGCCGCTTGATCTCGATGCGCCGACGACTGATTTCACGGTCGCTCCAGCGATGAGAGAGGACGAATGCGCTGCGGCCTTTACGGCGGGGTTCGATGCCGTTAGCGGTGATCTGGATGCCCTGATCGTCGGCGAAATGGGCATCGGCAATACGACCACGGCGGCAGCGCTTTCCTGCGCATTGTTTGGCGGTGATGCCGCGGACTGGACAGGGCCGGGAACAGGACTGGACTCTGCCGGTATTGCGCTAAAAACACGTGCCGTGGCGGCGGCGATGGACCTGCATGGCGCAGATATCGGCGACCCTTTAGCCGCCCTGCGCTGCGTCGGCGGACGCGAACTAGCCGCAATGGCCGGCGCCGTTCTGGCGGCCCGGCACAAGCGTGTCCCTGTGATCCTCGATGGATTCGTAACTACGTCGGCAGTGGCAGTTCTTGAGAAAACGGTGGCCGGCGCACTCGACCATTGTGTGGCCGGCCACGTATCAGGCGAGCCCGGCCACCGCAAATTACTCGAAAAGCTTGGCAAGGATCCTTTGCTGGATCTCGGCATGCGGCTGGGAGAAGCGTCAGGGGCGGCGGTCGCGCTCGGCATTCTCCGATGCGCCCTTGCGGCTCATAACGGTATGGCGACTTTCGAAGAGGCCGCCGTTAGCGGACACGCAGGGTCTTAGGCTTCCCCAGCTTCAGCCGGCGAAGAACGCTCCCAGAACGTGCCTGCCAGCCAGCCGATTGCACACCAGAAAATGGCCGCAGTTACTAGCGATGCGGCGACGAAGTGCGCCGCGATCTCGGGCGGAACATTGCCGCCGATACTTTCCGGCTGGGGGGCGCCGATCAGGTGCGGCAGCGCTATTGCGACAATGCCGGCGATCATCCAAGTGGTACCGCTGCGAAAGACCATCGCCCATATACCGGCGGCCGTCGCTGCAACGCATAAGAACCACCATATCTGGCGGTTCGCAAGGTCCGCTGCCATGGCACCGGGTACTTCTGGCGGCAGGCCAAGAGCGGGGGCGAGGCTAGCGATCCCGAAACCGGCGAATCCCCATAGCACGCCGGTCTGTCCGTTGACCGGGCGTCCCGATAGGGCATAGCAGGCGGTCAGAATCAGGGCGTAACCGACGGCGGTGAGGACGTTGGCCAGCATGGTGAAGAGCAAGCGCTCAAGCCTGTCGCCCGGACCCGAGCCTTGGTCGCCATCCGCCGTTGCGGGGCCATGCGCATGGGCCGACGCGATGAATGAGATGCCGTTTTTATACTGGCTGTGCTTGTGCGTGTCGCTGCTGCCGGAGCTTTCAAACTCTTCGGCATGTAGAATGATCGGGGTAGTCGTGAATTCTTGAATTACAGAAATCCCCACGCCGCCGAGTAAACCAGCGACAAGGGCGGTGAAAAAGATCCGCCTAAACATTCTAAAATCTTTGCTTAGTGACAGGGAAAGGCGAAAGAATGCCGGGTGTCATGCGCGGCATTATGGATCGTATCAGAATGCGCAAATCCCGTGCCGAGCACCAGAAAAGCGCCGAGCAGCAAAGCGAGTACTGCCGGTGTGAGCACCGTTACGCGAGCGTCGGCAGCTGCAGCCGAATTCTGTACGTTTTGAGTCATATCCACTCCTCCATGTAACCTAATTTATGCCCGTGACCGTGAGGCGTTACAAGTCCCTGTGACATAATGGTGAAAATTCGATTGTATCGGCTGCCAATAAGACCAGTGTCTTGGTTTTAGATATTGCGCCGGGGTTCCTGCTGCTTCCTCTGGGAAACAACGGTCGGCAAAAAATTAAGAGCCAGCACACATCACAGTTCAACGGTATCATTCAGGAGAGGCCGCTGTCAGTCCAAACCCACCGGGGCGTATCTAAAGATCTGCTATTTTACGTGGCTTCGCGAACACGGCGAAAGTTACGCGGCAGATTATGGCGGCCAGTGCGAAAGCGAACACCAGAACCGGACCGGTCGGCATGTCGCCGAGCGCTGAAAACACAATGCCAACGATT
>NZGJ01000031.1 GCA_002689465.1 Rhodospirillaceae bacterium
AACTCGACCTGGGCGTTGCGGGTGCGCGGGCTGAGAGCGCCCAGAACCACCGCCGTGCCGCCGCGCTGGCGGCGCATAAGTTCGGCAATCGCATAAACTTCGTTAATCGAGAACGCGACAATAGCGCTGCGCCTCGGTAAGCGGGTGATCTTCCGTGGCCCGACGTAAGACAATCTCGACAGCCGNGGCCGGCTGATAAATTCNGTGNCGGGNACCAGANNCTGAATTAGCAANCGNACNGTGTCGGCGCCGAGAAACAACGTTTCNTCNGTGCCGCGNGCGCGCAGCAGGCGGTCNGTAAAAATATGGCCGCGCTCNGGATCAGCNCACATCTGNATTTCGTCGATNGCTANNAANTCGACCTGACGATCAAGCGGCATTGCTTTCGACNGTNCAGATAAAATAAGTCGCNNTCGGCGGAANAATTTTTTCCTCNCCNGTNACCAACGCAACCNGNGCNGCGCCCTTTTNACGCACCACCCGNTCATAATTNTCNCGNGCCAGNAGGCGCANNGGAAAACCGATNACGCCCGACNCATGACCNAGCATNCGCTCNATCGCATAGTGTGTTTTGCCGGTATTGGTGGGGCCCAGAACGGCCGTCACGATCGGCAGTGGTTCGACACCTGACATAGGCGCAGAATGGCCTTAGGCGGCCCGGCTGGCAAGGGGTTGAAATCGTCTCGCTGGCACAACATATTCCTGCAGAAAACGGACTATCAATTTAGGAGAACCAGGCCGATGGCAGAAGAAAAGCTGAGGTTCGAGACCGAAGTCTCTCGCCTCCTTCACATCGTTGCGAATTCATTATACAGCCAGAAGGAGATCTTTTTACGCGAGTTGATCTCGAACGCATCAGATGCCTGTGATCGGCTACGTTACGAAGCGCTTACAGAACCTAACCTAATTGCGGATGAACCGGACTTTAAGGTGCGCATAACGGTGGACAAGGAAGCGCGGGTTCTGGAACTGGCCGATAACGGTATAGGCATGAACCGCGATGGCCTGATTTCCGACCTTGGTACCATCGCCCGGTCCGGCACCACGGCCTACCTCGAAGAGCACCACGCCGAAGAGGGCGCCGAGCTAAACGCGATCGGCAAGTTCGGTGTCGGCTTCTATTCAGCGTTCATGGTTGCTAGCAAAGTCGAAGTTATCAGCCGAAGGGCGGGCGAAGACCAAGCTTGGCGCTGGATATCCGACGGCACGGGTGAATTTACCATCAGCGAAGGCGAACGAAAAGGGCGTGGCACTACAATTAGGATGACACTAAGGAAGGACGAAGACGAATTCTTGGAAGAACCGCGCTTGCGGCACATCATCAAGACCTATTCCGACCACATCGCCTTGCCGATCGTGCTCAAAGGCGCGGATGGCCAAGAGCAAGATATCAACGAAGCATCGGCGATTTGGACCCGTCAGAAGCAAGACATAACCAACGAGCAATATATCGAGTTTTATCATCATGTAGGCGGCTTCGATGAGCCTTTCATGAACCTACATTGGCGAGTCGAAGGTACTCTAGAATATACGAATCTTCTCTTTCTACCCTCGGCCAAACCTTTCGACCTTTTCGATCCAAGCCGCAAGCACGGCATACGCTTATACGTTAAACGCGTCTTCATCACTGACGAAGCTGAAGGGTTGGTGCCGTCATGGCTGAGGTTCCTCCGAGGTATCGTGGATTCAGAGGATCTGCCGTTGAACGTCAGCCGGGAAATCCTGCAGAACAATCCAATGATCACTCGCATGCGTGCTGCTATCGTCAAGCGAGTGCTGACCGAGCTTGGTAAAAAGGCTGATAAATCCCCGGATGAATACAAGACATTCTGGGGTAATTTTGGTGCCGTCATCAAGGAAGGGCTGTACGAGGATGCAGAGAACCGTGAGGCCATCCAAAAAATCTGCCGCTTCCAGTCAACAACCAGCGGCGACGAACTGATCAGCCTTGCCGACTACGCCGGCCGAATGAAAGATGGCCAGGATGCGATCTATTACATCTCAGGCGATGAAATCGACCAGGTCCGAAAAAGCCCCCAGCTCGAAGGCTTCGCGGTTAAGGGCATCGAAGTTCTACTACTTACCGATGCCGTAGATGAATTCTGGCTACCGGCAGTGGGTGAATTTGAGGGCAAACCCTTCAAATCCGCGACCCGTGCAGGGGCAGATCTAGACAAGGTTGCGAAAGAGACGGCCGGTGACAAAGAGGAAGACAAAACGAAATCTTTTGATGAAGGAAAGGTCGATGCGCTGATTGCGATGTTCAAACTGACCCTCGACGAGGAAGTAAAGGATGTTCGTGTATCAGAGCGACTCACAGATAGCGCGGTCTGCCTGATTTCAGACGAGGGTGATATGGATCTTCGGATCGAGCGAATGCTCAAACAGCACAATCAGCTCGAACAAGCGTTCAAGCGCATCCTTGAGATCAATCCGCATCACCCGCTCGTCGCCTCGCTTGCAAACTCGGTGGGCAAGGACGGCGCAGGCCCGAAGGTCGAGGACGCCGCCTGGCTATTACTCGATCAGGCCCGTATCATCGAGGGGGAGAAGGTGCCTGATCCGGCCGCATTTTCACGCCGGCTAAACAGCGTGATGTCGGCAGGGCTGGCTTAAGGCCCAATATTACGCTGGGTGCCGTGCCAACACATGGCCAGCAAGATATAACGAACCACAGATAAGCACTCGCCCCGGCGCGCCCGACAAGCGGCCAAGGGCATTGTCTAGCGTGCTCACAATCTCTGCATCGATGCCGAAAGCACATGCTGTATCAGCAAGTACAGCTGACCCAATATCCGGAGTATCACCGGGCAGATCTATCGCAATCAGGCGGTCTGCTGTCTGTGCCAGCGGTGCCAAAAACCCAGCGGCATCTTTGTTTTCCTGCATAGCACACACCAACACGCATGGCTTTTTCGTCCAGCCCGCAAAGGTCGTTGCAAGCACTTCACCAGCCGCAGGATTGTGCCCACCATCCAGCCAGATCTCCCACCCCGGCGGCGTCAATTTCGCTAGTGGGCTGTTTTCCAATCTTTGCAGGCGCCCTGGCCAATGCGCCATCGAAATTCCGGCGGCAAAATCCTCAAAACTGAAACCTAACCAATTCCGGTTCCGCAGCGCGGCGATTGCCGTTCCAGCATTGTCAATCTGGTGCACACCTAAAAGGCCTGGCACCGGCAAGACCATCTCGCCTTGGTCATCGCGATAGACCATACCGTCTGCTCTTTCCGGCCGCGCCAACCAGTCGATGCCCGAAATCGTCAGCGGGACATCGATTTCCTTGGAACGACGCTCAATCACGGCCAGCGCCGCTGGCTGCTGCGGCCCGATAATGGCGGGGACGCCTGGTTTCAATATCCCAGCTTTCTCGAACGCGATCTTTTCCACAGTTTCGCCAAGATATTCTGTATGATCTAACGAAATAGGCGTTATCACCGTGACGGCGGGCGCTTCCAACACATTGGTTGAATCAAATCTGCCGCCCAGACCGGTCTCGAGCAAAAGAAGGTCTGCCGGGTTGCGCGCATAGGCGACAAATGCAGCGGCGGTCGTGATTTCAAAGAACGTGATCGGCGCGCCCTCATTCGCGACTTCGCATTCCTCGAGGATTTGTAGAAGGCGATGTTCTTCAATCGTTTTACCGTTGAGCTTTATGCGCTCATGAAAACGGACCAGATGCGGCGATGTGTAAGTATGAACCGTTAGTCCTGCCGCTTCGGCAATCGCACGCATAAAGGAAATCGTCGACCCCTTCCCGTTTGTGCCGGCAACATGCACGACAGGTGGCAAATGCCGTTCGGGGTTCCCCAAAGCCGCCAAGAGCCTCTCAATGCGCTCCAACCTAAGGTCTATCAGCTTGGGATGTAGTTCCGTCAGCCGCTCAAGGATGGCATCAGTCTGTTGCGGATTTTGAGGCATCGTTCACGCCGGTACCGGGCGAATTACGCACGAGCAAATCAATGACCCGGGCAAGATGCTCTTTGAGCTCGTGCCGTTTGACGACCATATCAATCATGCCGTGATCGAGTAGGTATTCGGAGCGCTGAAAGCCTTCGGGCAGTTTTTCTCGGATCGTTTCCTTGATCACGCGGGCACCGGCAAAGCCGATGATCGAGCCTGGTTCGGCCATCGCGACATCGCCAAGCATAGCAAAAGATGCGGTAACACCGCCGGTGGTGGGATCAGCCAGCACCACGATATAGGGAAGCCCGGCTTCCTTGACCTGCTGGACAGCAATAGTCGTGCGCGGCATCTGCATCAGCGACAAGATACCCTCCTGCATGCGTGCCCCTCCCGAAGACGGAATTGCAACAAAGGCCGCATCCTGCAATACAGCAAGCTGCGCCCCGGCGAGAATGCCATTGCCCACGGCAATGCCCATCGAGCCGCCCATAAAAGAAAAGTCGAACGCGGCAATAACCGTTTTACAGCCACCTACCTCGCCATGCGCAACGATAATCGCGTCTGAACGGCCTGTTGCCGACCGGGAATCCTTTAGCCGCTCCGTATATCTTTTGCGGTCCCGGAACTTCAACGGGTCGACGACATTCTCCGGTAATTCAATTTCCTGAAACTTGCCGCCGTCGAATAGCGTTTCCAGCCGCTTACGCGCTGGTAGACGCATATGATGCCCGCAGTTGGTACAGACATTTAGATTATCTTCCAGATCACGGTGGAAAAGCATCTGACCGCAGGACGGACATTGCACCCAAAGGTTTTCAGGTACATCCGATTTTGCGCCAACCAGCGAGCGGATTTTTGGTCGAACGTAGTTATTCAGCCAGTTCACGGAGCGTTTCCATCTCGCGCGGATCTCACTGCATCGGCAAGAAGCGATACATAACGGAGGGTATCTCCAACCACCTCACCTGCCGGTGCACCGCCCGAGTCGAGCGCCGCGGCAATCTTTTCAACGATCGCCGTGCCGACCACCGCAGCATCTGCAATGTCAGCGACTTCTGCCGCCTGAGATGGAGTGCGGATGCCGAATCCGACGGCGATAGGCAGATCAGTCTGTTTTCTGATGCGCGCCACGTTCGACGCAATCTCGCTGGTCGCCGCAGAACTAGTACCAGTAATTCCTCTTACTGACACATAATAGATGAATCCTGACGCATTTTCGACGAGGGTAGCGATTCGTTGATCCGTCGTTGTTGGCGCCACTAGACGGATCATATCTATCCCGGCAGCACGGGCAGGAACACTAAATTCAGCTTCTTCCTCGGGTGGCAGATCGACAATAATCAGCCCATCTACCCCTGCACCGGCTGCATCAGCGCTAAATTTTTTCGGGCCATAAGCGTAAATGGGGTTGTAGTATCCCATGAGGACGATCGGCGTCACACTGTCGGTTTTGCGGAATGCCATTACCATCTCTAAAGTCCGCACCATGTTCTGGCCTCGCGCCAGTGCGCGCTCCGACGCAATTTCGATCGCTGGACCATCGGCCATCGGATCGGTAAACGGCATGCCGAGCTCAATTACGTCGGCACCGGCGTCGGGCAAACCAGAGAGTATTTCGGTCGACAGTTCGGCATTTGGATCACCGGCGGTCACAAAGGTTACCAGACCCCCACGCCCTTCGGCGCGAAGTGCGGCGAACCGGTTCTCCAGCCGACTCACAGGGTTACCCCGAGCGCATCTGCGACGGAAAAGACGTCCTTGTCGCCACGGCCGCACATATTCATCACAATGATGTGGTCTGACGGTAAATCAGGGGCGATCTTCAGCACATACGCCAGCGCGTGTGATGGCTCCAACGCCGGTATGATACCCTCAAGTTTGCTGCAGAGCTGAAAGGCGTCAAGCGCATCGGTATCCGTCGCCGATACATAATCAACCCGGCCGCTATCGTGCAGCCATGCATGCTCCGGCCCTATGCCAGGATAATCAAGCCCAGCGGAAATCGAATGCGCGTCCGCGATCTGGCCGTCATCATCCTGCAATAGATAGGTCCGGTTGCCGTGCAGAACCCCCGGCTTCCCGCCGGATAGGGACGCTGCGTGGCGGTCGGTATTGATACCATCCCCTGCTGCTTCGACACCTACGATACGGATGCCGTCATCATCGAGAAACGGATGGAACAGACCCATGGCGTTCGAACCACCACCTATGCAGGCCACAAGCGTGTCGGGCAGCCGGCCCTCGGTAGCCATAATCTGTTCGCGGGTTTCGATACCGATCACCGACTGAAAATCCCGAACCATCGCCGGGTAGGGATGCGGCCCAGCCACGGTCCCGATAACATAAAAAGTGTCATCTACATGGGCAACCCAGTCACGCAGCGCACCATTCATCGCATCCTTAAGAGTGGACGATCCCGTATTGACCGGCACGACCTCTGCACCGAGCAATTTCATCCGGAAGACGTTCGGTTTCTGCCGCTCAATATCCACCGCGCCCATGTAGACAACGCAGGGGATACCAAACAGAGCGCAGATCGTCGCCGTGGCGACCCCGTGCTGTCCAGCACCGGTCTCGGCGATGACGCGGGTCTTTCCCATCCTCCGGGCGAGCAACACCTGACCTAACGTGTTGTTGATCTTGTGCGCGCCCGTGTGGTTCAATTCGTCACGCTTAAAATAAACCTTGGCGCCGCCGCAGTGCCGGGTAATCCGCGATGCAAAATACAGAGGGCTTGGCCGGCCGACGTAGTGGGTCATCAGGTCATCAAATTCGGCGCGAAACGCAGAATCTGCCTTGGCCAAATCATAGGCTTCTTCGACTTCACGCAGCAGCGGCGTCAACGTCTCTGCAACGTAACGCCCGCCGTAAATGCCAAAATGTCCATTCTCGTCAGGCCCAGCGCGGTATGTATTCAAGGTATCGGTCATGAGGGATTGTTTAGCGCACGAATTCGCGCAGGCACAGCTCTTATTGCACGTGATTTACAGCTTCTAGAAATTCCGAAATCAACACGGCATCCTTGACCCCGGGGCTGCTTTCAACCCCCGACGATACATCCACCGCGGCCGCCCTCGAAATCCCGATTGCCTCAGCGATATTTTTTGGGTCAAGACCGCCGGATAACATCCAGGGCAGCGGCCAGTCACGGCCCGCCAAAAGCGTCCAATCAAATGAAACGGCATTGCCGCCGGGTAGTGCGTTCGCCATATCTGACGGCGGCTTAGCGTCGAAGAGCAGCATATCGGCAACATCCAGATACGATAACGCAGAATCGAAATCGGATGCCGCCGATACCCTTATAGCTTTCATCACTGGTTTACCGGTACGAGACTTAATGTCGGCCACGCGTTCCGAAGTCTCGCTGCCGTGCAGCTGGAACATCGATATCCCAACCTGCGCATCGATCTCGGCAATCAAGTCATCGTTGGGGTCAACCGCAAGCGCGACGGGAATAACGCTTTCAGGTAACAGCGCCGACAGCGCCGCCGCTTGGGTCGGCGTGACGTGGCGCGGCGAGCGGGGGAAAAAGACGAACCCCACATATCGTGCCCCACCATCAACCGATGCATTGATTGCAGCCCGATCGCTGACACCGCAAATTTTGGCATCGACGGTCATAGAACCGATTCCGCAATCTCATCGGCAATGCGCCGAGCGGCGCTAACAGGGTCGTCCGATCTCGTGATCGGTCGGCCAATTACCAAATGATTTGCTCCGGCAGCCGCGGCTTCGGCCGGCGTCATAATACGTTTCTGATCGTCTTCACTTGCCCAGTCGGGCCGGATTCCGGGGACGACAAGGGCAAAATCATCGCCGAGTTCGCGACGCAACGAAGCCACCTCGTGCGGTGAGCAGACAACACCATCGACGCCGGAAGCCTCGGTAAGGCGGGCCAGCCGCAGCACCTGTTCCGCGGCCGAGCCCTGCTGACCGACGGCTGCAAGATCGGACTCGTCCATGCTGGTCAGCACCGTAACTGCAACGATCTTTGGGCGTTTCTCACCGGCCTCGGCAGCGGTATCGCACGCGGCTTTCAGCATTGCAGGACCACCCGACGCATGTACGGTCATCACTGCGCAATTCAGCCGAAGGGCCGCCCTAATACTCCCAGCAACAGTATTCGGGATGTCATGAAATTTAAGGTCAAGAAAAATCTTGTTGCCGCAGTCGGCTATGCGTTTCACGCCGTCCGGCCCATGCGCTGTGAAGAATTCCTTGCCGAGTTTGATCGCACCGACTTCGCCCGCAAGCAGGTCGGCCAGCATTAGCGCATCATCTAGCTCGGGCGTGTCGACGGCACAGAAGATGCGGTCTATCGGCGATATCTCGGTCATCGGATCGTTCCTAGAAAAGTGATAGCGGTTTAATAGAACATTTTACCCGCTGTTCACAAATCGTCACAGCCATCACCCAAACATTCGATAATAAGGCACTCTAGTTTTCGATGCGGGCAACCGATGATGCGCGATCGCGCGGCTCGGGCGACGAGCCGATAGGTAGGCTAGAGCCGACATTGGCTGGATCAGCATTCCGCTCTGTAAGCTGGCGTTGGAGCTTGCGATTCATCCGTTCTACCCGGCGGGCGCGGCGCCGCGATGAACCGCCAGCAAGCCAACCGATAGATAGTCCAACGACGATGCCAATCGCTAGAAGACCAAGAATCCAAACCGATGCCCACATTTCCTGCACACCGGGCAACGGCCATATTTGGAGCGCCAGCGGCGACCGATTCTCAACCGCAAAGATGCCGGTGATCAGTGCCAGCGGCACAAAAACAACGATGCCAAAGAGCTGACGCATCACGATATTTCCTGAAAGGCAGGCGTTCCTGATGTTCTAACCATACGGTCAGAAATCGTGCGAATATTCTTGAGGATAAGAGTGTGCCTGGCAGGCACTGCTACTTCCGGTCGTTCAGTCGGTCGCGCAGATCCTTGCCTGATTTGAAAAATGGCACGAACTTCTTCGCAACGTGAACGGACTCGCCGGTGCGTGGATTTCGGCCGGTACGTGCATCACGGGTCTTCACGGAAAACGCTCCGAAGCCGCGCAATTCTACCCGGTCACCGCGGGCAAGTGCGGTCGAAATTTCATCAAAAATTGTCGAGACAATACGTTCGACATCGCGCTGATAAAGATGGGGATTGCTCTCCGCCAGCCTCAGAATAAGTTCAGACTTAGTCATTTATCGCGCCCCCTTCCTCGTCCCGAAGCTTATCGTTTTCTGCGCGCCGCCTTCATCAGAATTAGTAGCCTCTTAGACCCGTCAGCAGGATTTGACTGCACGGTTTCTACACAATTAATGACTCTGAGGTTGCCAGACCGAAATCAACCCGTCAAGGGTAAGTCGTTCTGACAAAATCGTTTTTCGCGCCAGACTTCCCAAACGCTCAATCAAATTATCAACATCACGGCGCTGGTTGACCGTGAGGACGCGGAGGTCTTTAGGAACCTCTTTTTCTTTTTCGAGCCAAGTGATCGCTACTTTCTCACCGCCGATTTCATCGATCAAACCGTTCTTTAATGCCTGACGGCCGGTAAAGATACGTCCGTCCGCAAACTTAAATTCTTCCCCTGGTTCCATATTCCGCCGCTCGAGAACCATATCGCGAAACATGCGATAAACCTCGTCGATCAACTCTTGAGTTATAGCTTCGACTTTGGGCGTGATCCGCTCGACCGGCGACGGGGACGACTTCAACGGCCCACTTTTGAAGGAACGGGCAGAAACGCCGATCATTTCAAGAAGCTTAGTCACCTCGGTCGTCTGGAGGATTACACCGATAGAGCCGGTCAGTGTACCTTCGCGGGCAAACAAACGGTCTGCTCCGATCGCCGCCATATAGCCCGCCGACGCCGCCATAGCGTCCATCACTGCAACGACGGGTTTTTCCTTTGCGAGATCTAGGACGGCGCGGTAAAGAGTTTCGCCGCCAACAATGGTTCCGCCAGGGCTGTCTATCCGCAGGATCACTGCCTTAACGGCATCGTTCTTGGCAAGGTCGCTCAATGCCAAAAGGCGCTGATCATCCTGAACGATGATTCCCTTAACAAAGACCCTGGCAATGAAATCGCCGCCCAAAACAGTGTCTCCAAAACGGCTAAATGACGCCACTATCGTGCCGACAATCGCTACGACTGACACTACCTGCCAGAATCTCAATCGGCGTTTCAGTCGGCGACGATCGACGAGATAGTCGGAACCATAGGCCATCAGCCTGCGACACTGATTATCATGGGTGTTTGCAGTTCAGCTAACACTGACGATCAGGATTTCTCCTGATCGTCGTCAATCGTTTCAGCAGCAGATTCTTCCGCGGCCGTTTCCTCTGCTAGGGTTTTTTCGGCAGCTGCTTTCTCTGCTGGCGGTGCTGCTTGAGCGGCAGAAACGTCTTCGCCACCATCGCCCTCTTCCCGCGCCTTTGTCAGCGCAGCACCAAGAATATCGCCAAGGCTTGCGCCGGAGTCGGACGAACCGTATTCCGCCATTGCTTGCTTTTCCTCGGCCATCTCGTGAGCCTTGACCGACAAGTTGATCTTACGTTCCCGTTTATCGATATTGGTGATCCGCGCGTCGATCCGGTCGCCAACTGCATAACGATCAGGGCGCTGCTCACTGCGTTCACGCGACAGATCGGCACGGCGGATAAAGCCCGGCAAACCGCCGGAGACCGAAACCTCGAGCCCACCATCGTTAATTGCACTAACCGTGCAGGTAACCGTATCACCCTTAGTGATTCCGTCCATTGCAGATGCATAGGGATCGTCCGAGAGCTGCTTAATGCCAAGGCTGATCCGCTCTTTCTCGACATCGACGTCGAGGATGCGGGCTTTGACTATTTGGCCTTTCTCGTATTGATTGACGGCTTCTTCGCCATCCTGTTCCCACGACAGGTCGGAAAGATGCACCATGCCGTCGATATCTCCGGCCAAACCGACAAACAGACCAAATTCGGTGATATTCTTAATCTCACCTTCGATTTCCTGGCCGGACGGGAAGTCCGCCGCGAAAGAATCCCACGGATTATCATGGCATTGTTTAAGGCCAAGGCTGATCCGCCGTTTCTGCGGATCCACTTCCAGCACCATTACGTCGACTTCTTGGCTGGTCGAAACAATTTTGCCGGGATGCACGTTTTTCTTGGTCCAGCTCATTTCGGAAACATGGACCAGGCCTTCGACGCCAGGTTCCAGCTCCACAAACGCCCCGTAGTCGGTGATGTTGCTGACACGGCCAGTGAACTTGGCGCCGATCGGATATTTCAGTTCCACACCTTCCCACGGATCTGCGTCGAGCTGCTTCATACCGAGCGAGATACGCTGGGTTTCAGAATTGTAGCGAATGACCTGAACCTTGACGGTCTGACCAATCGTCAGTGCTTCGGTCGGATGGTTGATGCGGCGCCACGCGATATCGGTGACATGCAGCAGACCGTCGACACCGCCGAGATCGACGAACGCGCCATAATCGGTGATGTTTTTGACCATGCCTTCAAGAATTTGGCCCTCCTTGAGGTTGGCGAGAAGTTCATTACGCTGCTCGGCTCTCGATTCTTCTAAAACGGCCCGCCGCGAAACCACGATATTACCGCGGCGGCGATCCATTTTCAGGATCTGGAACGGCTGCGGCGCTCCCATTAACGGCCCGACATCACGGATCGGACGGACATCCACTTGGCTGCCGGGCAGGAAAGCCACGGCGCCAGAAAGATCGACCGTAAAGCCGCCTTTGACCCGGCCAAAGATCGTGCCGGTGACGCGCTCGGTTTTTTCGAACGCTATCTCCAGAAGCGTCCATGCTTCTTCGCGGCGCGCGCGCTCGCGGCTGAGCACTGCTTCGCCATTTTTATTTTCCATCCGCTCCAGATAGACGTCGACTACATCACCGACCTCAATCTCTGCAGGCTGGCCTGGCATGCCAAATTCTTTAAGAGCGACACGCCCCTCAGACTTCAGACCGACATCAATCAAAACGTTGTCGCCGTCGATCGAGAGCACCGTACCCTTAATCACAGAACCTTCTGTGAGGTTGCCGTCGCCGAAGCTTTCCTCCAGCAGAGCAGCGAAGTCTTCTTTGAGACCTCCACTCGCCATATTTGTCATTTCTGTAGCCATAATATTTCCTGATTTTACCTTTCTGGAACAACATAAACCCGAGCGGGCCGCACCCCTTTTTAGGCCACGGTCCTCAAGACCCTTATATTTGCTCCATGTGTTCCGCTATCGGATGAGAGACATTGCCAAGGCAAATGTGGCGTCGGCGTTTAGATTTGTCGTATTAACGACAGACGCGTCGGCTGCTGGTGCCAGAGGTGCGACGGCGCGGTTGCGATCCCGCTCGTCACGTTCTTTCATTTCCTGCAGAACTTGCGCAGGTATAACCGCATTGCCCCGACCCTGCAACTCCTTAACCCGGCGACGCGCCCTTTCCTCAATCTCGGCCTCGATAAAAAATTTATGGGTAGCATCGGGGCAAATAACCGTGCCTATATCACGGCCATCCATAACGGCCCCCAGCTTATCACCCGGCGGATTTGCTGCAAACTGGCGCTGAACCTCAACAAGGGCTGCACGCACCAACGGAAAGGCTGCGACGGTGCCAGCCGCCTTGCCGGTTTCTTCAGCGCGGAGCGCCGGGTCGGAGTAATCAGCCGACGCCGCGTCAAAAGCAGTGGCAGCGGCGGTCGCCGCCGTTTCATCAGCCGGGTCTCGGCCAGAATTGAGCAGGGCCAGGCCGACTGCACGGTAGAGCAACCCGGTATCGAGATAGGCATAGCCGAGTTCAGCCGCGAGGCGCCTGGCAAGGGTTCCCTTCCCGCTCGCTGCCGGTCCGTCAACGGCAATGATAACGGGGCCACCCATTAAGCACCGGTCTCGAATTTTTGCTCCGAAATTTGCATGCCGATACCGTTCATCAATTCGACGAAACCCGGAAAACTCGTCCCTATCGCGGCGGCATCATCAATCGAAATGGGTTGTTGCGCAGCAACTCCGAGGACGAGAAACGACATCGCGACCCGGTGATCAAGATTGACGGCAATTTCAGACCCACCTTCCAGCAAGCCGCCGCAGCCCTGGATTACGATATCGTCGCCATCCGCTTTAACCGCGACACCGCTCGCGGTGAGACCTTCGAGGATAGCCAAGAACCGGTCACTTTCTTTTAAACGCAGTTCCGCCAGTCCACGCATCCGCGTCTCACCCTTGGCAACCGCCGCCGCAACAGCGACAATCGGATATTCATCGATCATAGTTGGCGCGCGCGCAGCGGGTATATCAACCCCGGTCAGGGGGCCATGACGAAATGTGATATCTGCCACCTGTTCTCCAGCGGAAAAACGCCGCCGGGTCAATGTTAGATCCGCGCCCATTTCGCGCAATGTCTCGAACAGGCCCGCGCGTAACGGGTTCATACCGACATTTTCGACCGTCACTTCGGACCCGGGCACAATCAACGCCGCCACACCAGGATAAGCCGCCGAGGATGGATCGCCTGGCACCATGACATTAGTAGCTATCATTTCGGCAAAACCACTCACGGCAATCTTTCGCCCACCATCGTGCATAATAGAGACCTCGATAGAGGCACCAAATGAGCGGAGCATGTTTTCAGTATGGTCGCGTGTCGCCTCACGTTCGGTGACAGTAGTTGTGCCAGGTGTATTGAGCGCGGCCAGCAGAACCGCCGATTTCACCTGCGCCGACGGCATCGGCAGATCGTAGTTGATCGGGATCGGTTCGCAGGCACCGTGCAGAGTTAGCGGCATCCGACCACCTTCACGCGCATCAAAGGCAGCGCCCATCTTCGACAGTGGCTCGATAACTCGGTTCATCGGTCGCGACCGCAGCGACGCGTCGCCAGTAAAGTATACTTTCAGATCCTGGCTGGCCAATAAGCCCATCAAAAGGCGCGCCGCGGTCCCGGCATTCCCAACATCTATAATATTTTCGGGTTGCGAAAATCCGCCAACCCCAACGCCGGTCACTGACCACACATCGCCCTGCTGTTCGATCCGCGCCCCGAATTCCCGAAGGGCGGCAGCGGTACACAAGACGTCTTCACCTTCTAGCAACCCACGAATTTCGGTCTTACCGACCGCCGATGCTCCTATCATCAGAGCCCGGTGCGATATGGATTTGTCGCCGGGGACAGCGACACTGCCTGTCAAAGCGGGGGCAGACCGGGAAACAAGTTTTCTCACTGTGTCATCCTGAATGCGCTTGAAGCGCCCTTTAACTGCTAGTTAACGAGACCCGTCTCTACCATAATAAGCGTAGGCTGCAAGCACGGGGATGATTTTGCTTTTGACAGACCTCGCCGAACATGGCAAAGGCTCCCGATCGAACACAGATTTTAATGGAGACAGCTTTTGGCTAAGCCAGAATGGGGGCTTAAGCGCACCTGCCTTGGGTGTGGCGCGCGATTTTACGACATGCAGCGCGATCCGATCGTATGCCCAAGCTGCAATACGGAATTTGACCCACTAGCTTTGGTGCGTCCGCGCCGTGCGCGAGCCGCGGCTGCTAGCAAAGCCAAGGCCGCAGCAGCCGAGCCGATTTCAGAAGAAACGGTATCGGAAGACACGGAGAACATTGTTGATGATGATACGCTAGATATCGAAGATGCATCGATAGATCTGGATGACGACAACGACGATGACATCATCTCCGACGGCGATGAAGATGGGGACACCATCACCTCCGACCCTGATGTTTCAGAGGTTTTGGATAAGGCGAAAGACACAGATCCAAGTAACGATAGCTGACTCTAAAATTTGTCTTGCGGCAGGGCCTGCGCATTCATACAGTGCGATTGGTCAGAATCCTGGTGTCGCCTGATTCGCCGTTCCGGCGCTGCCCGGTGGATAGCAAAGAAGTTCGGGGCCATAGCTCAGTTGGGAGAGCGCTACAATGGCATTGTAGAGGTCGTCGGTTCGATTCCGTCTGGCTCCACCAGAAAAACAAGGGCTTAGCTGGAAACAGCTAAGCCCTTGTTTCTCATATCTTTTGGTTTTTCACATCAGACTTGCCAACATCGGGCCACACAAGGCGACGACATGCCCCTGACGCTCGCTTTACTAAGTTTTTTCTCCGCGGGGGATATGATCGAAGATTTTTGAACCCCTTCGCACATGCTGTCTGATGACCAACTGGGAAGGTCTGCCACATACGACCATAGATTTTGCCCGGACCGACAAAAACCGGACGAGTTATTTTTACGACCTGCCGCGGCTGGTAAAGCAGATCAACGACGAGCCCCGTCTAATCGCTCTTTCTGTACATTATTAGGTCAAACCAGACGCTGTTTTCTCAGAAATTGCTCGAGTGCTCTGCCGGAATAAATAAATTGCGGCGTCATTTTCAAACCGGATATTTCCAGCGAAAGTGGTCGCGATCTTTGCGAACACAATGAACGCAAATGGACATTAAAACTCTTCCCTCCTGCATGATATCCGCCGAACACCCCCTTTAGGCGGGCACCTAGAAGGCACGATCAGGCCGCGGCCCTGTTATATAGTGTTATAGAGGGTTCTAAATCACCAACTGAGAGTTCGTGATCTTGAATATCGGGGTACCAAGCCACATATCCAGAAGGACGGAAGTCTCTGCAGGATTCGTTGAAGGGATTACTCGCTCAGATGAGGAGGATCGACATGGCACGACTTTCACATTTTAACAGCCCGTTTCTATTAGGTTTCGATGATCTCGAACAAACGCTCGATCGTGTTTCCAAATCGTCCGGCGGCTATCCGCCCTACAATATCGAGCGCGTCTCGGACGATGATATCCGTATTTCGCTCGCCGTTGCGGGATTTGATAAGGATCAGCTCTCAGTTGCAATTGAAGATACGCAACTGGTAATTCGTGGACGGCAGGTCGACGACCCCAGCCGTAAATTTCTGCATCGCGGAATAGCGGCGCGGCAGTTTCGAAAATCTTTTGTGCTAGCCGAAGGAATAGAGATAGTGGGTGCAGAGCTCGATAACGGGCTTTTACATGTGAACATCAAACGGCCGATCGTCGAGACCCAGACACGTACAATTGAGATCAAGTCAGCACCGGCTCACCAGCAGCCTGTTCTCAGACCGATAGATATCGAATCGGAAGAAAAAGCTCTCTAAACGATTAATTAAGCGAACCAGTGCCGATCAGAACATTAATCAGAAGTGGACAAATAAAATGCAGCCCAATGAAACAGAATTTAGCCAATTATCGGCGACGGATTTTGAAATGCTCGGAATGGATCACGTCGCTTACGTCAAGGTCGTGTCAGACGGTACATCACTGAAATACGCAGTCCACGCAGCAGATGGCTCTGAAATTGCGCTAATGGAAGCCGACCGAGACGTCACTTTCGCGGTCGTCCGTCAAAACGACATGGAGCCCGTCAGCGTCCACTAGGGTTTGATGAAAAGCGGTTCTTAGGCAGCGCGGCTCTGAATATCTGCGGTCAGCAAGTTATATATCTTGTGGGATCCGGCGGCGGTGCGAAGTTTTTTACAATGCGCGACGTCTCGAAGGATGCGGGAAATTCGCGCGAGAGCTTTTAGATGATCCGCGCCGGCCGATTCCGGTGCAAGCAGAAGAAAAATCAGATCTACGGGCTCATTATCCACGGAATCGAAGTCGATAGGTGTCTCGAGCCGAACAAAACAACCATAGAGCTTATCAAGGCCCGGCAGTTTCCCGTGCGGTATGGCGATTCCAGATCCAACACCCGTCGTTCCAAGACGTTCACGCTCAAGCAGCACATCCAGAACCGCACGTTCGTCAAGCCCCGTCGCGCATGACGCCTGACACGCAAGCTCCTGGAGGATATGCTTTTTGCTCGACGCCTGCAGCGATGTCATGACTGAGCGCTGATTGAGAATGTTTTCGATTTCCATCATCGATCTCCAACGGGCCGTGATAACGTGGCATTGAAATCAATCGTGATATCGAAATATTGTTCTACGACGTTGCCGAGACGACCCTCGGCAAAGGCCCGGAAGGTGTTTCTGTTAACGAATCGTTTTCCTGAAAGTCTAACTTTCATGCACCGTTATCCATTGGGCAGGAGCACCTCAAATACCAGCGGTAAAAGAGCCCGCGAAAACCTCAAAAAAACTGAAAGCTACAGCAGCGAAAACGCTACCGTCGTTCAAGACCGCGGAAAATAGCAGCGACCCCAGCTTAGTCAATACTAACAGGCACAGCCAGCGCATAGACTTGAAGTGCTTTGTCCCGGCGCCGCTGCACTGATGACGGGATATGCATTTCATCCCGGTACTTTGCAACGGTACGTCGCGCTATATCGACCCCCTCGTCGCGCAGAATGTCAACGATCCTGTGATCAGACAACACGCTTTTATGGGTTTCACGATCAATCAGAGCTTTGATGCGGAAACCGATAGACTTAGCTGATCTGGGCTCACCACTCTTCCCCTGGCCGATGGCAGAACTAAAGAAATATTTCATCTCGAAGGTGCCATAACTCGTCCCTAGATACTTGTTTGCTGTCACCCGACTAACCGTACTTTCATGGACGCCGACAACATTAGCGACGTCACGCAGCGTCAGCGGCTGCATAAATTCGACACCTTTCTCAAAAAACGTTTCCTGCTGAACTACAAGTTCGGATGCGACTTTCAGTATCGTCTCAGCTCGCTGATGGAGGGCCCGGACCAGCCAGTTCGCGGACTGAAGCCGATCACTTAAAAATTTCTTATCGTCCTTCGATCGGGCATGTTTACGGACGATCGAGCAGTAGCGGTTGTTGACGAGCACTCGGGGCATAACGTTCGCATTCAGTTCTACCAGCCAGCCAACCTTACTCCGTCTGACAAATACATCGGGGACGACTGGCGAGGCCACATCATGATCGAACTCTGAAGCCGGTCGCGGGTTCAACTTTTTGATCTCCGTGATCATCTGCAAGAGATCTTCGTTGTCGACACCGCAGAGCCGCCGCAACTGAGCGAATTCCCGCCTTGCAATAAGCTCAAGATTCTCGAGCAATACCAACATTGCTGGGTCGAGGCGGTTTTTCTCACGTAACTGTATTGTCAAGCATTCAGACAGGGTGCGCGCAAAAATGCCGGGTGGGTCGCATTGCTGGCATCGGGCAAGCGCATTTTGCACGCGCTCTATCGTGCAACCGAGGGCTATAGCGACCGGCTCAAGCGAGCCCGACAGCCAGCCGTTATCGTCCAGCATATCCATCAGCCGACCGGCAATCATGATATCGACCGGGTTCCGCAGGTCGATATTGATCTGGCCAATCAGGTGGTCGCGCAGCGTCATCTTATCGACAGCCAGATTGCGCATGCCGGTCAGTTCGTTGTGAAAGCCACCGCCGCTGGATGTGTTCCATAACAGCCCCTGGCCTTCGCCACCCGGCTGAGCGCCGTCGGAAGCTGATTCAGGCTCGTAGACATTCTCATAATCAGTATCCAGAGAGCGTTCGTCACCTCCTATACTCTCGGAAGTCGCGTAATCAGAAGCATCGGGGGTCAAGTCGGCATCGTCGAATGATGGATCGTCGGTATTGACCGTGTCACCGTCAAAGTCGTCAATATCTTTACTCGCGAAACATGAATCCATCTCTTGAGCATCGGCTGAGGACTCAGCTGTCGGTGCAGCGGGTGCAGCGTCAACGCCCCCCTCCAAATCTTCCAGTTCGAGAAGCGGGTTCCTCTCGACTTCCTGTGCAATGTAATCCGTTAGTTCAACATTGGACATCTGCAGCAGCTTGATTGCCTGCTGCAGCTGAGGCGTCATCACCAAAGATTGGCTCTGACGCAGATCCAATCTCAGTCCGCGCGCCATAGAAGCTTATCCTAAATATACTTATCGGTGTCTTACAGGCTGACAAATCCCTAATGATGTCTCAGAGACTGAATCTTTCACCAAGATAAACGCGCCTAACATCCTTGTGCGCGACGATCTCAGAGGGCGCACCCTCCATTAAAACAGCACCATCGTGTAAGATATACGCGCGATCGACGATATCAAGAGTTTCTCGGACGTTGTGGTCTGTGATCAAAACGCCGATGCCGCGATCCTTGAGATGCGCAACTAGACTTCTAATATCGTCCACGGCGATCGGGTCGATGCCGGCGAAAGGCTCATCCAGCAGCATAAAACTGGGATCGGAAGCAAGCGCCCGAGCGATCTCGACGCGGCGGCGTTCACCGCCGGACAGGGCAAGTGCAGGTGTGCGACGGAGGTGACTTACAGAGAATTCAGCCAGCAATTCCTCAAGGCGCGCTTCGCGCCGCGCCGGGCTATTATCGGTGACTTCGAGGACAGCACGGATATTGTTTTCAACCGTCATTCCGCGAAAGATCGATGCTTCCTGTGGTAGGTAGCCAACCCCGAGCCGCGCTCGGCGATACATCGGCAGCCCAGTGACGTCGTGTCCATCAAGCGCGATCGATCCGTAATCAGGAACGATCAGCCCGGTCACGATATAAAAGCAGGTGGTTTTGCCAGCACCATTGGGACCCAGAAGGCCCACAACTTCCCCGCGGTTGAGGCTCATACTGACATCTCGAAGAACCGGGCGTTTCTTAAATCGCTTGCCGATTTTTTGAATCTGGAGACCGTCGTTCTCGGCAACCAGCCGGGGAACGTCGTCATTGTCGCGCTCGCTAATAATACTCACTTCGGTGTTTTGATATCCGTCCAGCCCCGTATCGTTAGAATCGTTCACTGCGCCCCCTGTTTAATCTGCCGGACTCTACTTTCTGGTTTAGCGATTGTCTCCGGCGTGAATATACCGCGAACTCCACTTCCGCCGCCAAACAATCGGCTGACGCCGGTGTTTAAATTCACCTCTGCGTGCTCACCATTCATCTGGTTTTTACCACGAGTAATCTTAACCGATCCTTTTAACTTCACGATACCAGTTTCGACATCATACACACCGTGGTTCGAGCGCACGATTTCATCGGGTGTAGTAATAACAACATTGTCAAAAGCATCTACCTGACGCACCTGCGATTTTCCCTTGGCGTCTTTGAAGAAATGGGCGGTCAGCACATCTGCACGCAGTTTGTTTTCGCCCCTCTCGGCGATCGCATTGCCGCGCGCAACCGCGAGATTACGCTTTTCCCAATATTCAAGGCTGTCACGAGCCGTTATCCGATCAGTGTCTGTTTCCATCCGCACATTGCCGGTCAGCACTAGAATGCCCTTATCGACGTCGTAGACGCCCTTGTCGCCATAAGAACGCTGCGCCGGACTGACGATACGGACTTGGTTCTCAGCATCGATTCGCCAGATAACCGTACCGTTACCCTCTTTTTCACGGTAATGCGCAGTCAGTGTCTCCGCATGAACAGCGACATTTCCTTGGGCCGCACGTGCGTTGCCACGGGCAATATAGACCTGAGTTTTTTGTTGCCACTCAATCCCCTGATCTGCGTTTATCTCCAGCGGAGTATTGCGGGACTGACCCGGCAGACCGAACCCCTGAGCCTGTATCGCCGATGAAGTTGATATTGTAGCCAGCGTGACTGCTGAGAAAAATATCGCCGCGCCAGTATGGCAGGTAGCTACCTTAAAACAGGACATCATTTTGGCATACCCGGTATCGGCGAATCGGGATACACAAGCAAACGGGTTATACCGATAAAGAAAATGCTGTCCCCAGTGCCCGGAGCCCGGAATCCCTCGGCCTCGATCGTACCAAGCGGGCCCTGCCCGCGGATAGGCAGTGAACCACTTGCAGCAGACGTACTGAAATTGAGCCGCGCCTCGGCTGTGCGGAATTCATAGCCGTCATCATGAAAGAGATCGACGCCACCAGACAGGTCGAGTATTTCCTCATCGCGCCTGAAAACGCCCTTCGGCGCGGCGATGGCGACCCAAGACTCACCTGCAAGCGTCACATCCGCCTTCGGGTGGGAAAGCTCGAGAGCGTTGTCATAGCTTCCCGTTTGCAACACCGATTCGGCAGTGATCGAGAAGGGCCGGTTTTCGCTGTCGACGCCGGTGAATCGCGCGTTAATCACACGCTGGCCGCCGGCTGTTTCAATTTTCAAGTCAGACAATCCGATGGTGAACTTTTCAGGTTTCGATTTCAGTTCGGGCCACACCACGACCAGCAGCATGACGATACCCGCTACCACCGGCAGCGCATACTTCGCCAAAAGTACAAAGTGGCTATAGCCCGACCGAAAAGCCGGCAACCTATTACCCGACCCTCTATCAGTGACGGTTGGTTCCGAGCGCCCTGAACCAGCTGGATCGGACGCATCACGCAGAGGAGCCACCATGGATCACGAAAGACCTTTTCGCAGAACGTCGTGGATATGGATAATACCTACCGGGGCGCCATCGGCGACAACGAAATAGTTCGTGATCTGGTTCTCGTTCATCATGGCCAAGACCTGGGCGGTAAAAATATTTTCACTCACTGCTTTCGGGTCCGCTGTCATGACTTCAGCAGCCGTCATCGCCAGAATGTCATCTTCCATATGTCGACGCAGATCGCCATCCGTGATAACCCCAGCAAGCTTGCCTGCCGACGAGAGAACGCCGACACAGCCAAAGCGTTTCGCCGTCATTTCTATAATTGTCTCAGTCATGGGTGAATCTCGATTGACAAGAGGCATCTCGTCTCCCGACCGCATGACGTCCACGGCCATCGTCAGGCGTGACCCCAGTTGGCCGCCGGGATGCAGCATGCGGAAATCGTTCGGCGAAAAACCACGACGCTCCAGTAGGGCAACCGCGATGGCGTCGCCGAGCGCAAGCATCACAGTCGTGGATGTTGTCGGCGCCAGGCTGAGCGGACAGGCTTCCGGACTACCCGGCATGACAAGTGGCACGTCGGCAGCATTGGAAAGCGCGCTGTCGGCGTTGCCGGTAACCGAAATCAGAGGAATACGTTGCAATTTTGCATAGGCTATTATGTCCGACAATTCCGCGGTTTCACCAGAATTAGACAGTCCGATGATCACATCATGAGCGGTTATCATCCCTAGGTCACCGTGACTTGCCTCAACGGGGTGAACGTATTGCGCAGGCGTGCCGGTCGAAGCTAGGGTCGCGGCAATTTTGGTAGCGATATGCCCACTTTTCCCCATACCTGTTACAATTACCCGTCCCGACGCAGCCGCGATCAGGTCCACAGCGCGGGCAAATCCGGCGTCAAGCTCATTCGATAATGCACGCAGCCCATCTATCTCAGTCTTTATTACCCGCCGCGCGGATTGAAGCGCCGCGTCTGCATCATCGAGCGTCTTGTCCAGTGTCGGGGTCTCGCTATACGCCATCTTGGTATCCAGATTAATCAATTATAATGATTTCAATCATTTATCGTATCCGAATCCGTCGAGTCCGGCGAGCCCCAACACGAATTTGCCGCTTCTCGCGTATTTCGACGCTAAGAAACTGAAACGACTGGCGTTCGCTCACAAGAGGTCCTCCGGACAGATAGGATCAGTGAGAGAAAATATCGATCTCTTGCCAACCGGCGAGATCGAGCTCTGCACGTTGCGGCAAAAAGTCGAAACACGCACGGGCCATTTCAGTCCGATTCTCGCGCGCCAGCATGGCGTCGAGTTTCGCCATTAACGCATGTAGATGAAGGACGTCCGATGCTGCATAGACCATTTGCTGTTCGGTTAGAGTGTTTGCACCCCAGTCGGACGATTGTTGTTCCTTGGACAGGTCGACGCCGAGCAATTCCTGGCACAAATCCCTCAGACCGTGCCGGTCCGTATAAGTGCGGACGAGCTTCGATGCTATTTTTGTGCAGTAAACCGGGGCCGCCGATACACCCAGAAACTTTTCCATGACCGCGATATCAAAACGTCCAAAGTGAAAAAGCTTCAAAACATCGGGATTCGATAGAAGAGCACACAGATTCGGCGCGTCGAAACCCTCGTTCGAGAATTTCACGAGATGCGCATTGCCATCGCCGGCCGAGAGCTGCGCAACACATAGACGGTCTCGTTGGGGATTTAAACCCATAGTCTCGGTATCGATAGCTACCACCGAGCCAAGATTCAAGCCGTCGGGTAAATCGTCATGATGGAGTTCTATCGCCACGATCCGTCCGTTCTTTCAATCGCCGATCCAGAAATTTGGTGCCGAGGAGAGGACTCGAACTTCCACGGCCTTGAGGCTACTGGCACCTGAAGCCAAAAACCCCCGTTAAAGATACTTCAGGCTCTTGTCCGCCCTTGCCAAACACCCAACAAATTCAACAGGTAAGCGTGTAACACGGTATTTTACTGAATGTAAAGAAACAAGCACTTCTTTAAGCGACTGTGACAAAAGTGTGCCAAGGTATCCATTAGCCAAGCTAATTGTTTGGACAATAGACCAGCCACGGCCCCACCAGAAAAAACACCCCACCTGTGCAGATATAAAAATCAGTAGGGCTGTATATGGATCAAAATCTATGGGTCTATCGTCATTGCGAGACTATCTTTCAAAACGGTAGGTCCGGGGGCTTTTAGTCCACTTTGTTAGCGGCAAGGAAAAGAGCTTTGGAAAGGGCGGAGAAAAATTGTTGATAAGGTGTAGGGTTTTCAACAGCCAATAAATTGAACTGTGCATTTGCTCTGACAATTAATCGACCTTTTCGGCGTTCCCTAACTGAAACCGCCATTTTTAATTAATAGGCTTGTTCATGCTCGGCTGACTTCCCAAACTTTGTAGCACTCACAGACCACAACATTGCATCAGCCTTATAAATAACAAAACCAAGGTCCTGTAGGGTTGATATAATGGTTCTCAAAGTTGCTGCCTTATCACTGGTATCAAATGCACGTGCCTGGAAACTTCGAAGTTCCACCTGACTCTTTGTCGTTAGAAGAACCTGATCACGACTGTTCGTGTGACAGCCAGAGAGTGCAAGAGAAGAAAATAAAATGAAGGTTACGTTATAAAGATAATACTTTTTCATATCTTTTCCCCCTCCAAGAACACTGCCTTTGGTAGTTTTGAGAAAAACTCTTCATATATCTTTGGACCATCGCCAGCTTGATATCAACCAGTTCAGGGCCTGAGGCATCCAGGATGATCCCACTCGGCTTTATCATCCTGAAAGATTATCCAGTTAGCGACGATTCCCAACTACTCCCTGGAAAGCCTGAGCAACCCACAAACCTCTCACGGGTGCGATTGTTCATCCTCAGGTCATATAAGAGAAAATTGCATTGCCCCGAACCGATGACGTTACCGAGATCTTTTTGTCCGACAGTAATTAGGCAGTTTGATCATCATTTTTGCAGCCGTTGTTTGGAATCTGTTATACCGGCCTTTAGAGAAACGGGGACAGTCTAGAGCGAGTCCCCTGGCAATTATGGCCTCTCCAATATCCTTACCATCCAGAAAACATATGCCTACGAAACGGTCATATGTTTTGCTCCCAGTTAGGCGGCATAAAACTCGCCTTCCAAACACTAATTGCCGCATAAATATTTTTGCTGCGTGACCAAGCTTCTCTTTTAATTCAGGAGCTGAAATCCCTTCAAGGCGAACAGCGACAGGTCCTACTTTGATTGTGTCTCCATCCCGAACATGAGTGACGGGACCCTGCAGCTGCGTCTGCGCCTGAGATTCCGAAGCGAAGGCCAGAAAAAAAACACTAAAAGTTAGCAATGTGGTCAGAGGGTTTTTCATGAAAGAAGTCTGGCAGACAAATCCACTTACTACGAGCGTTACTCAAACACCGAAATTCCAGTTCGAGTTGGTGATGCTCAATAGAGGCTTTCTTGTCTCACCGTCTATTTACTTTCACACCGTTTTTGTAGGTTTTTTCTCTAACTTTCGACCCTCATTATTGGAGTTCGAACGGAAATACGAAAGAATCACCGAGTGTACAGAAAATGCTGGGCGATGACTCCAAACGAGACGCTGTGGCGCATCTAATTATCGAGTAGGTTTAAACGTACCTCATGGAGGGGGTGTTTTTACCCCTCATATTTTGGTGCCTAAAAGTGTTAAAAAACGGGGGTTCTGGTAAACCGCATTTGGTGGGGCTACTTACAGATTTAAAAACACCTCTTCACCCACAACCTATTATCTCTAACCATTCCGAATACTCTCTGTCAGAACTTTCGTATGAAGAACCAAACTGCCACCCACTAAGCAGGGTTCTTCAGAAGGTAACTTCTCACGTATTGATACCGACCGGTACTCTAGTAATTATTAATATCCTGTTTTTTACCGGCTTTTTTCTGGAAAACGTACTTCACAACGCCAATGGAAAGCACCGAAAGCACTGAAAACCAGATCAGCACGTCTTTCCATGTTTCGAGGAAAATAACATCCCCTAACCAAAGCTGACCTTGGGCGTAAATCAACCCAGCGATTATAAAAGCTGAGACACCTATCGGAAGCAAAAAGAAAGATCCCAAAAAAATATCGATAATTATCAGTATTAGACCCAATATAAGCCAAAACTCCCCCGAAAGAAGCAGCATGGTAGCGTCGCTGGGAACACCAATCATTTGTTGACGTTTGCTTGACTGAGCAAGGTCTCTAAAGATCCAATTACACCAGTGATCTCAGACGGTATTATCACTGTTTTAGTGCTGTTTCCTGCAGCTACAGTGCCAAGGGCCTCGATTTGTCGCTTGAGGACTTCGAATTCAATGGCAGGCTGCCCATTATCCATAATTGCGGCACCAATTACCCGAGTTTGCTCTGCATTAGCCTTTGCCTCCACCTCAATGGCGTAGGCTTGGGCATCTGCTGTAATTTTTATGGCTTCCGCTTCTTTCTTTGCCTCATAAAGTTTTGCTTCGGCCGCAAGCTCAACTGACTTTTTGTCTCCCTCCGCCCGAGCGATAGCGGCTCTCCGCTCTCGTTCTGCATTGAGTTGCTGACGTTGTGCCGATTTAGTCTCATCATCAATAACTACGTCAGTGATTTCAGTGCGGGTGATTTCAACCCCCCAGATCGTTGCTGCATCCTGTAAGTTTTGTGCAATTTCTTCATTCATCGACTCACGGGAGGATTGCAATTCATCAAGCTCTAGCTTGCCAGCTGCTGACCTAACGATAGACGTCGCAGCAGTGTAAATAGCGGTATCAATGTCTTGAATACGATATACGGATGCAGCTGCATCAACAATCCGGTAGAAAACCGTAGCCTCTAATTTGACCTCGACATTATCTTTTGTGATCACGGAAATGGCAAATTCCGGGAGCTGCCGTTCAAGAATTGAAAGTCGATGCGCTACCCCATCCAAGAAAGGAATTATAAAATTTAATCCAGCAGGTAGTGTTCTTGTATACTTTCCAAACCTCTCGACAACGAAAACCTGAGACTGAGGTACTACCTTAATACCTTTGTAAACTGACAATAATGCGAGAAGCAGGATTAGTAGTGTGGTTACCGTTGAATAAGTTATTATTTCCATTTCCAGCCTTTTTTGGTTTCTCTTTGCCTCGGATCTATGTCTCCGAAAGGCGATCCCGCTCAGTCTACCCTAAGCCCAAAATGGGCGATAATAGAAACTTTGCCCAAATGCCGTCCCTACATCATCATGAGCCAGATTTCTTTATGCAAATACCTGTTCCGCGTAAAGTGAAACGCATCTGCAGGATTCGGCCCAACCCCACTACACCGGTGGCCAGAGACCTGGGCGAGAACGCCCACAGGGAACCCGAGAGCCGCTTCTCTTTCCATAACCAATAATTTGAAGTCGGCGTACTGAACCCCATTTTATAAGAGCTATAGCAGTTCTCTGAATCATCCTCGATAGACGCATAAAGGGTGATGATCATAAGGGTCGTCATCATAGGACGAACATGAAACGTCTTAGTATTTCTATAGCGGTAATAGCCAAAATATATAGGTAAACCTGCCTTATAGAAACTTCCTTGTGTACTATCCTCTTGGGTAAGAAGGTCTGACTAGCGTTCTCCCATCAACCAAAATACAGTTCTCGTATGAAAAACCTGACCGCCGTCATCTGCCTGACCCTTGCCGTGATTCTTGGAAATGTTGGGCACAGTCATGCTCTACAAAAACGTGTTGTAGAGATTTACCTCACCAATCAATTAGATGACGAGAGAGGTTTTTGTGTCGACATTAAGGGTCACAAAACAAGAGCGAAGATTGACAGAGGGCTTCAAGCTCATACTTGCTACTCCTACCAAGGAAGCATCTCCGTTGATCAAGGCTTTGATGCCACCGAATTAACCAAGAATAAATTTTTTCTCCCCGCATTTGATGTTTGTATGGAGGCGGCATCCAGCAATGGGCCAACGAATTTACGACTAAGTCCATGTCGGGACGAAAAATTGCAGGGATTTGAATTCCAGAAAGCTGGCACAATTACACCAACTCGAAATAGAGGATTATGCCTTACCGTGGCGGGCGGAAATTCAAGAAAGGGAGGAGGCGGCTCGCCCGTACATCTGATGAGAAATCTGTCTCTTCAACCTTGCGGTGACTCACTAAGCCATCTTCAACGCTGGGCTACTAGAGATGCAAACTGAGGTCCACGTGATCACGGAAGCTTGATAACGATCTTACTGATTTCCAGTATCTTTGATGTGCCTGTCGTTGATGTCATCGATTGGTTCTGAGATTTGCCAAATCAGACTCACCAATTTCTAGCCTGACGCCTAGTTCTCCACTCGATCCAAAGACAGGTGATTTCCGGAGAAAGACTTCAACACTTTTTATCTCATTGTACCTAACGCATTCATCCACAATACGAGTGATAAAGCGCTCCTGTGTCTCATAGTGCATCTCTTCCGCCAGCCGCTGGATTTCTCGGATGAGGGGGTCGTAATCAAACACCCGATCCATCTGATCCTGGTCGATCAATACCAGGGCTGGATCGATTGATAAGTTCAGGTCAAGAATATGCTTATCCGGCACCACATCACCTTCGGTGTAGGAGCCAATTGCAATATTCAGATCAAGGTCGGTTAACTCTATTTGTGCTTTCACGCTGTGCACTCTTATCCTTATTCCTTCAGCAGACTTGGACCAACACACGGGTGGCACTTCCGGTTGGGGGCGGTCCGGATCTAATTCGAAAAAAGCCCCAGTCACTGGAGGGTTGACTGGGGCTAAGTTAGCTTTTTTCAAAGCTAGGGAGGAAAATCGAACGACCTTCCATACAAATTACGGACATCAATGCCGGTCTGGATCTGCGACAAACTGTCATTCGCTTCATCACCCTGTCTAATATGAAAGAATAATGCCCGGCTTACCTATCCACTTGCCCTTCGCATAATGCGATAGCCTCTATCTCAATTAATCGTGTGGGGTCACCTAAAGCACTTACTTCCACTAAAGTGTCAGCCGGGTAAGGTGGGCTAAACCATTTTTTTCTCAACCCAATGATCTTGGGTCTATGTGACTTCATATCGGTCAGGTAAATAGTCACTTTGATAATCTTTTCCATGCAAGAGCCTGCTTTTTCCAAGCTCCTTTGAAGATTTCCAAAAGTCAGATTAGCCTGTTCATCAAACCCTCCTTCAAAAGGCAGACCGTCCTGATTAATTGGGACGTGGCCCGATAGAAAAACTAGGTCGCCCACTCTAAATCCGGCACTTATACAATACTGATCAAAGGGGTTTGGCTTTAGTTTAATTGGGTATGCCGTGTTGGCCATGATCTGGCTCTCCACTGTCTGGGAGCCGTCAGACTAAGCTATTTCGACATATTTTACCCAAGCTTCTTAGCCACATCCTCTGCCCCCAAATGTGTGTATCGCTGAAACATATTGAGATCTTTGTGACCTGTTATAGAAGCCACCTCTATCACGTTCAGTCTTGTCTCAAAGAACCGGCTGATGACTCCTTGATGTAAGTCATGAAAGCGCAGACTTCGCTCCGTCTCCGACTTTAGGTGTTGAGAACAATACTCTTAGATATCCTACAGAGTATCCAGATGGTAGATTTACGAATATAATTGCACGAAAAAGGGTTGGTAACTTCTCAAAACGGGCACATTTTTTACAAAGTCCCGTTGGTTTCTCTGCAAAAAAAGAGCTGAAAAAAGGACCGCTGATTATGTCGTGTTTGATACCGTCATGGTGAGAAAATTACTCGCATCATTGGCAATCGTCGCTTGTTTTGCGCCGGCGGCTGCGCATCCACATCCAGATGCAAAGGGGATCGTAAAAGAACGGATGGCGACGATGAAAGCTCTGGCCTCCTCTATGAAAGCACTCAATCAAGTACGGATGGGTCAAACGCCGATTGCAGCCGCTATCAAAATCGGTGAGAAGATTGTTGATCACAGTAGATTGATACCCGAACAGTTTCCGGCCAATACATATGACTATCCCAGTGAGGCTAGTCCAAAAATCGATAGCGAACGGATGTTGTTCAAAAAACAGGCATCTAACTTAAGAGCAGCCGCTTCTAAGATGATTGGAGTTGCTCGTAGAGGGGATTTGAACGCCTTTACCTCATCTTTCCGGAATATTGGAAAATCATGCTCCTCTTGCCACAAGGGATTTCGATTGAAGCGGCAACGGTGAAGCAAGGAATGCACAACACATCTGCAATTCAATTTAATTTGGAGGTCATTAAAGCGTGAACAGCATGTCCCGTAGACAAGCGACCGCGGTAGTTCTTTCTGGTCTGATATCAACCCCAACATTGCTCGGATTTAGCCGCCCTG
>NZGJ01000032.1 GCA_002689465.1 Rhodospirillaceae bacterium
GCGGTTTAACATCGCTATCCTCAAAAGCCTCGGGGCGCCGGGGCATTTCATATTGCAAATCTACCTCGCCCAGGTCGCCGGTGCCGCGGCTATCGGCGTCACCATCGGACTTGCCGCCGGTATGGTATGCCTCCCAATTATCGTATCAGCAATCGGGGACTGGACTCCAATCTCAGTTAGCCCGGATGCGCGCGCCCTGCTAATAGCTTGCGGGTTCAGCTTCCTCACCACCTTATTATATACGTTGTTGCCGCTGACACGCGCCGAAGTTATGCGGCCCCACATATTATTCCGGGCAGACGTGACATGGCCGGCCGCACCACGGCTTCGGCGAAGGATAGTCGCACTCATTGCCATCGCTGCGGCCCTCGCGGGCCTTTTCTTGTGGTCAACCCCGCTCCCATTCGTAGCATCCCTGTTTGCCGTCGGCGCTGCACTGGTCGTCGTGGCCTTGTTCGGGTTCAGCCGGCTTATCGCGATCCTAGCCCGGATCACCGGGAGACTGTCCGCATTGGAAAGACTACCGCTACTCCGTCTTGCGCTCGCAAACATCCACCGAACGGGAGCGCCGACAGCGCCACTGCTGATGGCAGTCGGCCTTTGCCTGATTCTGACCACTGCTGCGGAGTCTCTCCGTCAGAACGTGACTCACCATCTAGCCACTACATTGCCCGCGGCTGCACCCGGACTCGTCGTCCTCAACATTGACCCCGCCGAGGGCCAACGCTTCGATGCCGTGATGGCGGCAGCCCCTCAGGTCGACCGATGGCAGCGTACGCCGTTTCTCCACGCCCGCATTACCAGAATCAATGGCCGGGCCGTGACAGCAAACAGTATCCCCGCGGACATCGCCTATGCAGTGCGGGGGGATCGGGGAATTTCCTGGTGGGCGCATCCACACCCAACTGGATCAGAAATCGTCGACGGTTCATGGTGGCCGGACGGCTACATCGGTGCGCCGCTTGCCTCCCTTGACGCCCGGGTAGCCCGCCGGCTTGGCATAGGCGTTGGCGATACCCTGACACTCGATTTGCCCAGCAAACCATTGCAGACAAAGATCGCCAATCTCCGTTATGTCGATCGCACCAAACTTAATCTCGACTTTCCGGTTTTGCTATCGCCCTTCGCAGATGCGCCGCCACATCGTGAGATAGCCGCGATTTGGACCAAGTCCGCCGCTTCACACGATACCCTACGCACTCTTGTCTCGCAGGAATTTCCAGAGGTGCCAACTCTTCTTGTCAGCGAGGTTACCGCCTTTCTTGCGAAAATCACTGCTCGCATCGGACGAGCCTTTCAGGGGCTGAGCGCAGTTACCGGGCTTGCTGCATTTCTAGTTCTGATCGGAATCGTTGCGGCCAATTCGCGGCAACGGGTTAACGAAGCGATACTGCTAAAAGTCTTGGGCGCGACCCGGCTACAAACTCTGGCGGTCACGGTGATCGAATTCGCGATCATTGGCACCAGTCCTGCATTGGCTGCCCTCCTCATAGGAAATCTTGCCGCTTGGGGTCTAATCGGAGGGCTTATCGAGTTCCGTCCGACGGTCAGTTCCGTGCTGCCCTGGCTTATAACAGGGGCACTCCTCCCAGCTGTGGTCAGTCTGGTCGCCATCAGGTGTGCGTTAACGCGTCGGGCGGCAGCAAGTTTGCGTCGGGCCTGAGCTGCTTAACCTATTGCATTAAAGTGTATTACGCAGCGCTACCGCTTAAATGATGGATTGCCATCATCGTTTGTTGCATTTTAGCCTAAAGGTCTGAATCACGAACATGCGGGAGAATCTTCGATGGATGAAATGAAGCTGGGCCTCTTTATTCGTCCTACCGGGCACCACATCGCGTCGTGGCGGCATCCGGATGCGCACACCGATGCCAACACAAATTTCAACCGGTTCATTGAAATGGCTCACACGGCAGAGCGCGGCTTGCTGGACATGCTGTTTTCCGCAGACACTAATACAGCCTGGACTACAGAGGATTCAGCGCTTAATCGACAGCATTATTCTGCATGGCTCGAGCCCTTTACTCTACTGAGCGCACTTGCAGCCCACACCACGCATATAGGACTTGTTTGTACGCGTAGCACCAGCTTTGATCAGCCTTATACCGTCGCACGGATGTTCGCATCACTAGACCTGATCAGTGGCGGACGCGCAGGCGTGAATATCGTTACCACAGGGAACCCCCGCGCGGCGCTCAACTACAATCAGAACTCTCACCTACCAAAATCCAAACGCTATGAAATTGCTAACGAATTTGTTGAGGTTCTGAAAGGGCTTTGGGACAGTTGGGACGAAGATGCCTTTGTGCGCGATCGGAAAACGGGCACATTCTTCGAGTGGGACCGAATGCACGTCCTAAATCATAAGGGCCGACACTTCCAGGTTGAAGGCCCGCTCAACACCGCGAGGTCCCCTCAGGGTCATCCCGTGATTGTTCAGGCTGGTGCATCTGAAGAAGGCCGCGAGCTTGCGGCCAAATCGGCAGATGTCATCTTTGCAGCTCACCAAAATATCGAAATGGCCCAAACTTTCTACTCAGACGTCAAAAGCCGTCTTGCCCGATATCACCGCCAGCCCAGCGACCTCGCAATCATGCCGGGGCTCTCAGTAACGGTCGCCGCAACGCTCGATGAAGCGCAGGCGAAGGCCGACGAACTGCAAGAGCTCATCCACCCCGATCATGGTCTTGCCTACCTGTCTCGCAGACTCGGCCACGATATAACCGGCATGGACCCGGACGAGCCATTACCCGACCTGGGCGCGGTCGACGATGTCGGCACTCGCTCCGGGCAGATGCTCGAGATGGCGCGGCGCGAGGGTTGGACCCTCCGTCAATTATATCAGCATTTCGCGGCAACCCGCGGCCATATGGTACTTGTCGGTACTCCAATGCAGGTCGCTGACGTTATGCAAGAATGGTTCGAAAACGGCGCCTGCGATGGCTTCAACCTGATCCCTCCAACCTTCCCCGGCGAGTTAGACGCCTTTGTTGATCTGGTCGTCCCCCAGCTTCAGCGCCGCGGGATCTTCCGCATGGCGTATGAAGCAGGCACTCTGCGTGACCGCCTCGGCCTGCGCGTCCCGAGAAGTCGGTATGCCGCGAGGGCTCAAGGGACCAAGTAAAATGCTGCACATACACGGGGATCGACTTTTTAGAAGGTCATGAAAAATGGAGCAGCGGTCGATTTTGGGGGCCGTCATTTTACTCTTACCCAACGCGATGCGGCAAGATCGAAATCCACAGCTTATTGAAAGGCCGCCCCCGGCAGGGAAATGGTGGGCGGTGACGGGCTCGAACCGCCGACATCCTGCGTGTAAAGCAGGCGCTCTGCCAACTGAGCTAACCGCCCTCTAAGCCTCTTATATCAGAAAACTCTCGTCCTCCCAAAAAAAGGAACCGGCCGCCCGAAGGCAGCCGGCTCACTAATAGGCTCAAAAGAAACTCTAATCAGTTAACGGCATCCTTAAGTCCCTTACCTGCTTTGAACTTCGGCTGCTTTGAAGCCGGAATCTGGATCGCTTCACCGGTCCGCGGATTCCGGCCGGTGGAAGCCTTCCGGTTAGCTACACTAAAAGTACCAAAGCCAACCAAACGAACTTCCCCACCACCTTGCAGTGAACCGGTGATTGAATTGAACACCGCATCAACAGCTTTGGCTGCATCAGCTTTGGAGAGACCCGAACCATCGGCTACGGCAGCCACGAGATCATTTTTGTTCACGACACGCCCTTTCAAATCATTAAACCGCAATACATCGACCCTATTGGCCCAACCCAAGGCTGCGGCGAAAAACCCTGTGCGTGGTTAGAGTTTAATGTCGCGTTTTCGAAGGCGTCAATCCAGAAAACCGCAGTTTTCCGCCGTTTTTACTTGTTTTGAGCAAAGAATCGGCCGAATCGATTCGGGTTTCAAGTTTGACACACGTTTTGGCGGGGAACCTCCGAGAAAGAGAAACGGCCTCCGAACACGTTTGAGGGTTGTCAAAGTGTGTTTAGATACGGGTGTTAGTGCGTCACGACACCCTCGGCATCATCGTCTCCATCCTTAGCAGAAACGGTGTCGGGGCTCATATCCTCTTCCCATTCGATAGGCACCGGAACGCTGGTCAGGGCTTCGGATAACACCTCGTCCACAGAACTGACCGGGATGATGCTCAGACCCTTCTTTACATTATCCGGAATTTCAACGAGATCCTTTTCATTATCCTTCGGAATGAGCACCGTCGTGATGCCCCCCCGATGCGCTGCAAGAAGCTTTTCTTTTAGCCCTCCTATGGGCAGAACACGGCCACGAAGTGTCACTTCTCCCGTCATTGCTATATCGCGACGCACAGGAATGCCGGTGAGAGACGATACGATGGACGTGCACATAGCAACCCCCGCCGAGGGACCATCCTTAGGTGTTGCACCTTCTGGCACGTGAACATGAATATCGCGTTTGTCGAAGAATTTCGGACTGATCCCAAAAGTCACCATGCGCGACCGGATATAGCTGCGTGCTGCCGAAACAGATTCCTGCATGACATCACCGAGTTTGCCGGTGCGTGCGATATTCCCCTTACCCGGCATAAGGAGGGCCTCTATCGATAATAACTCCCCGCCGACCTCGGTCCAGGCTAACCCGGTAGTGACGCCCACCAAGTCCTCATTTTCCATTTCACCAAAACGATAGCGTGGCACACCCGCAAATTTGTCAAGGTTGCGCCGAGTGATACGAACCGATTTCTTCCCCTTAGTCGCGATCTCTTTCACCGCTTTTCGTGCTAGGTTCGCAAGCTCACGTTCGAGATTACGGACGCCTGCCTCACGAGTGTAGAGGCGCACGAGGTCGCGCAGGGCATCGTCTGAGATCGACCATTCAGCCTTTTTCAATCCATGCCCATTAAGTTGCTTCGAAAGAAGGTGGCGTTTGGCGATTTCGATTTTTTCGTCCTCAGTGTAACCAGACAGCCGAATGACCTCCATACGGTCGAGGAGAGGCTGCGGCATCCGCAGCGTATTGGCGGTTGTCACGAACATCACATCAGACAGGTCGTAATCAACCTCGAGGTAATGGTCAGCAAAGGTACTGTTCTGCTCAGGATCCAGAACTTCGAGCAGCGCAGAGGTAGGGTCACCTCGCCAGTCAGCGCCAAGCTTGTCGATTTCATCAAGCAGGAATAGCGGATTGGACGTTTTAGCCTTCTTCATGCCCTGGATAACTTTGCCCGGCATAGAGCCGATGTAAGTTCGGCGATGCCCACGTATTTCCGCCTCGTCACGGACCCCGCCGAGGGACATACGAACGAAGTTTCGACCAGTCGCGGTTGCCATCGATTTGCCAAGAGATGTCTTACCAACACCCGGCGGGCCTACCAGGCACAGGATCGGTCCCTTCATCTTTCGAACACGGGTCTGAACGGCAAGATATTCGAGGATACGCTCTTTGACCTTCTCCAAGCCATAATGGTCGGTATTTAGAATATTTTCCGCTACTTTTATGTCCTTCTTGACGCGGGAACGCTTACTCCATGGAAGACTAAGCATCCAATCGAGATAATTACGCACAACGGTTGCCTCGGCGGACATCGGGCTCATCGACTTTAGCTTTTTCAACTCCTGAATTGCCTTTTCTTTGGCCTCCTTCGGGAGCTTGGCCTTTTCGATACGTTCTTCAAATTCGCCCGCTTCGTCACGCCCGTCCTCTGTCTCGCCAAGCTCTTTCTGGATCGCTTTGAGCTGTTCGTTCAAATAATACTCGCGTTGCGTCTTTTCCATTTGCCGCTTCACGCGGTTACGAATTTTTTTCTCCACTTGAAGAACGCCGATTTCAGATTCCATGAATGAATAAGCGCGTTCCAGCCGGTCACCAGCAGCCACCAGCTCCAGCAACTCCTGTTTTTCCGCGATCTTTACCGCGAGATGGGAGGCGATCGTATCAGATAGTTTGGCAGGGTCTTCTATCTGATTGAGTGAGACCAAAACCTCGGCCGGGATTTTTTTATTGAGCTTGATGTATTGCTCAAACTGGGTAACGACCGACCGGCTCAGCGCCTCGACGTCCTTATCTTCTTCAACGACGCTTTCCAGCAATTCCGCTTCGGCTTGGAAGAAGTTATCATTTTCCGTGTAGCGCAAAATCTTTGCGCGCTGGCTGCCCTCAACCAGCACCTTTACAGTGCCGTCGGGCAGCTTCAGCAACTGCAGCACTGTTCCAATAGTACCCATTTCGTAGATATCTTCGACAGCGGGGTCGTCCTGTCCGGCGTTCCTCTGGGCCACTAACAGGATCTGCTTATCATCCTCCATTACGTCCTCTAGTGCCTTCACGGACTTATCGCGCCCGACAAACAAAGGAACGATCATGTGCGGGAATACGACAATATCCCGCAAAGGCAAAACCGGAAAAATCGCTGACTTGGCGGTACCCGACATATTTTTTTCTTTCCTAAGTAGACATTCCTGCGGCTCCGTCAAAAGCCGACGCCATCATTATTCAGATGGACAGCATTGCCGCAAAATCAAGTGAGAACGAGTCAGGCTGATGAGCCGTTTTCCTCGAGGGTGTCAGAATAGATATAAAGTGGCTGGGAACGGCCTTCGATAACTTCACCATTTATCGCGATTTCTTCGACACCGTCCAGACCCGGTAATTCAAACATTGTCTCAAGCAGAATGCTCTCAAGGATCGACCTTAGTCCTCGGGCGCCAGTCTTACGACGGATCCCTTTTTGAGCAATGGAAGACAACGCATCCTCGCTAAACGTCAGCTTAACGTCTTCCATTTCGAAGAGCCGACCGTACTGCTTAATGAGTGCATTCTTTGGCGCCGTCAAGATTTCGACAAGTGCGCTTTCATCAAGATCCTCCAACGTCGCCAATATCGGCAAACGGCCAACGAATTCGGGAATTAGGCCGAAACGTAACAAATCTTCGGGTTCTACATCGCGCAGAATATCACCAGTCGAGCGGTCGTCGGGGCTACGGACATCAGCGCCAAAACCTATTCCGGCCCCCTGCCCACGATCACCTATAATCTTATCAAGCCCCGCAAACGCACCACCGCAAACAAACAAGATGTTCGTTGTATCGACCTGCAAGAATTCCTGTTGCGGATGCTTCCGACCACCTTGCGGCGGCACCGAAGCTATCGTGCCTTCCATAATCTTTAAAAGCGCCTGCTGTACGCCCTCACCCGACACATCCCGCGTAATGGACGGGTTGTCAGACTTGCGAGAGATCTTGTCGACCTCATCGATATAAACAATGCCGCGCTGCGCCCGTTCAACATTGTAATCCGCGGACTGCAACAGCTTTAAAATGATATTCTCGACATCTTCCCCCACGTAACCAGCTTCAGTCAACGTGGTTGCATCTGCCATTGTAAATGGAACATCAAGAATTCGAGCGAGCGTCTGCGCTAGAAGCGTTTTTCCGCAACCGGTTGGACCGATTAAGATGATGTTTGATTTCGCAATCTCCACATCGCCGTTTTTTTGGCCGTGAGATAGACGTTTGTAGTGATTGTGCACCGCAACCGATAAGACCCGCTTCGCATGCGCCTGACCAATCACGTAATCGTCCAGCACCTCACAAATTTCCTTCGGGGTCGGCACACCTTCGCGTGATTTAACAAGCGTAGTCTTGTTTTCCTCGCGAATGATGTCCATGCAAAGCTCAACGCATTCATCGCAGATAAACACCGTGGGCCCAGCAATTAATTTCCTTACTTCATGCTGACTCTTGCCGCAGAAGGAACAGTAAAGAATGTTTTTCGAATCGCCGCTTACGGACTTGCTCATAAATACCCCTGGAAGCCTAGGTGGTGCGTTTATATTTTAGCCAAGCCTGCCTCAAGCGTCCATCTGCAAACATTTTTAGACAAGCAGCAGTTTTTCTTGGCTTATATGAACACGCAAAAAGAGTCGATATAGGTCGAAAATCTTCTCCGAACAGGCCGATTGTAGGTAGCCGGTCAGTAGCACTGCGACAACGAAAGTTCACCGACCCAGTCAATCTTTCTTGTCGCCGGACGTCTCATCTTCATCCGTCGGCACTGGCCGATCAGAGACGACTTCGTCGATAATGCCGAATTCTTTGGCATCTTCTGGGGCAAGAAAACGATCACGTTCCATCGCCTCCTCGATAATCGCTATCTTCTGTCCCGTATGCCGAACATAAATTTCGTTTAAACGCGCCCTGAGGGAAAGGATCTCTTTCGCATGGATTTCAATATCCGACGCCTGACCCGAAAAACCGCCCGACGGCTGGTGAACCATGATCCGAGAATTTGGCAGCGAATAACGTTTGCCATCGGCGCCCGCCGCCATCAAAAGCGAGCCCATGGATGCCGCCTGGCCAATACAAACGGTCGAAATGTCTGGTCGGATGTATTGCATAGTGTCGTAGATAGCGAGCCCTGCCGTTACTAGCCCTCCGGGAGAATTAATATAGAATGAGATGTCCTTGGTGGGGTTCTCCGATTCAAGGAACAAAAGCTGCGCACAGATTAAACTCGACACGTGATCTTCTACCGGCCCGACCAAAAAAATGATTCGTTCTTTGAGAAGGCGGGAATAGATATCGTACGCGCGCTCGCCACGATTCGTCTGTTCTACCACCATCGGTACAAGGCCGTTCATGTGGGTTTCGTTACCGGGGTACATTAAATCTCCAGCGATGTTGTGGCAGTCCTGTCGAACAGGTCGGCCGGTTTAAACTTCAGCCCATCATTCCAACGTAAATAAACTATTTACCTTTGTCCTTCGCGGCTTTCTTTTTCGCTTTTCTGGCCTTCTTTGCCTTTTTAGACTTCTTGGCCTTACCACCCGGATCAGCCTTACTACTTTCTTCTGGGTCGGCAAGAAGCTCCTCTGTTGAGACCATTCGCTCGGTCACTGTTGCAAGCTCCAGTATGTAATCGATGATCTTTTCTTCTAGAATTGGGGCCTGCAGTTCCTGCATAGCCTGCGGGTTTTCTTGGTAATACTTCATCACCATAGCTTCCTGACCGGGAAAACGCTGAGCCTGCTCAGCTATCGCACGGTTTATATCATCCTGATTGACGGTCAGGTCGTTTGTCCGACCGATCTCAGACAGCATGAGACCAAGCCGTATGCGCCGTACCGCAATTTCACGATAACGTTCCCGCAGTTCCTCGTCCGATTTTCCCTTATCATCATCATCTAGTTGGTCTTTTTCTTTTGCCTCTTCAAACTGTTTCCAAATGCTCGCGAATTCATCATCCAACATACCGGGCGGCACATCAAAATCTGCCTTATCGGCCAATTGGTCGAGCAGCACGCGTTTCAACCGACCACGCGATAGCTGCAAGTATTCGTTGCCCATCTGTTCCCGGACCGTCGCTTTGAGCGCTTCAATATTATCAGCGCCCATCGTTATAGCGAAGTCATCATCAATGATTACAGCCGTGGACGTACGTACTTCATTAATTTGTACGTTAAATACGGCCACCTTGGATCTCAGATTTTCTGCCTGATAATCGCTGGGGAACGTGACATTAACCTCTTTTTGTTCTCCTGCCTTCGCTCCGACGAGTTGGTCTTCAAAGCCGGGGATAAAACGCCCGCTACCCAATTCGAGCTCCATCCCGTCGGCTGAGCCTCCATCAAATGTTTCGCCGTCAATCTTACCTACAAAATTCATAACAACCTGGTCGCCAACCGCCGCTGCACGAGCGTCTTCGACAGTAAACGTTTTCTGCTGCTCGGCTAAACGCTCGATTGACTGTTCAACATCTTCGTCCGGGATTTCGACCGTCAGTTTTTCGAGCTCCATCGAGCTAAAATCTATCGGGGCAATTTCGGGCACCACCTCGACTGTGAGCTTATATTCAAGGTCGACACCATCTTCGAACGTCACAAGGTCGATTTTTGGTTCCATGGCCGGGCGAAGTTTTTTTTCATCCAGCGCCCTCTGGATGGTCTCCTGGATCGTCTGTTCCAGAATTTCGCCGCGGACCGCGCTCCCATAGCGTTGCTTCATAACAGGCAGCGGTACTTTTCCAGGCCTAAAACCAGGTACGTTTGCCGTCGCACCAACCTCGGCTAGGCGACTATTCATCCGTCGGTCAATATCATCCTTGGGAACAACCACTGAAAATTCGCGCCGCAAACCTTCGCTACTGATTTCTGTAACCTGCATAAATTTCTCTTTTCCCCTCGGTCGCGCTACCGACCGCATATACACGGATCCTAATGCTTAGTTGGTGCGGGCGAAGGGACTCGAACCCCCACGGCTTTCGCCACCAGATCCTAAATCTGGCGTGTCTACCAATTCCACCACGCCCGCAGAACGAGAGTTCACAGCCACATGCACACATCGGAATCCGTCAAGCAATGCAAATGGTGGCGAGGGTCTACATCAATCGGCCCGCCCGAGCAATGGTATCGTGCCTTATTAATGTCTGTTCATCACCTCAACGAGGCGCCCGATGCAGGCCCGTGCTGCCGCATCAAGGATCGAATCTGAATCGATCCCGTAATGCTCATAGAGGTCAGGCAGATCCCCCGATTGACCGAACTCGTCAACACCCAGTGGATAAATCCGATGCCCGGCAACGGACCCAAGCCAGCCCAACGTAGCAGAATGGGCATCGCAAACCGTTACAAGCGCCGCATGATCAGCAATGACGTCAAGCAAATGCTCGACATGGGCTGTTGGAGCTTGTTCCGCCGTCCTGCGGTCATGACGCGCCGTAATCCACCCCTGATGCAGTCGGTCGGGTGACGTAATAGCAAGCAAGCCCGCCCCAGGAATATCTTCCAGAATATCTTTATGCGCCTCAATCGCTTCGGGCGCGATGGCACCGCAATAAGCGATTACTAGCTCGCTCTGCTCCTCCGGTTTTTTAACCCAATAACCGCCGCTGGTCACAGCATAGCGAAGTTCGTTCGTCATCTCGCGATCTGGCTGGTCCAGAACGCGGGTCGAGAGACGAAGCGCTACTGAGCCGCCGTCCTCATCCTGCATAAATTCGAGTCCCCAGCGCATGATTTCCGCCAATTCGTCAACGTATGTGGGCTCAAAGGCAGCCATGCCTGGCTGCGCCAGCGTGATTAATGGGGTCTCCGACGATTGATGGGCGCCTCCTTCCGGCGCCAGCGTGATACCAGACGGGGTAGCGACGAGCATAAAACGGGAATCCTGATAACAGCCGTAATGCAGGGCGTCCAGGCCGCGCCTAATAAATGGATCATAGACGGTTCCGATCGGTAGCAGGCGTACTCCGAACATGCTCGCGGACAGGCCAAGCGCAGACAATTGCAGGAACAGATTAGTCTCGGCGATCCCGAGTTCGATGTGCTGGCCCTCTGGTGACATCTGCCATTTTTGGGGCGAAACAACAGATTCTTGCGCAAATGTATCTGAAGTTTCTGATCGGCTAAATATACCACGTCGGTTTACCCAGGAGCCCAAACTCGTGGATACCGTGACGTCGGGGGAGGTCGTGACAATTCGCGCCGCGAGGTCGCTTTTACCCCTTGCTAATTCATTGAGTATTCTTCCGAAACCGTCCTGGGTCGACATTTGCGGCCGCAACTCTACTTCGAGCCGCCGGGGAATATCAACGGCAGGAGTATCAAAGCGGCGCGGGTATTGCTCAGCAAAGGGTATTTTCTCAAGAAATCTCTCTAGTGCAGACGGTGGAACGGCTAGACCGGCAAACCTATCCCATTCGTCACCAGCTTCGATATTCATTTCGGTCCTAAAGGCATTCATCTGTTCAACGTTCATAAGGCCAGCATGATTATCCTTGTGCCCGGCAAACGGCAGTCCAAAACCCTTAACCGTGTAGCCGATAAAACATGTGGGGACATCGTCCCGAACACCGTGGAAGGCTTCGAGCGTGGATTCGAGGTCATTTCCGGCAAGATTAGTTAGTAAGCCGTGGAGAGAGCGATCGTCATGATCATCAAGCAAACTCTTTATCCCAGAGACACCCTTAAGGTCGCGTTGGAGATATTCACGCCATGCTGCTCCACCCTTATACGTTAAAGCGGCATATAGCGAATTCGGACATGTATCGATCCAATTCTGTAAGGCCGCGCCACCGGGCTCCGAAAATGCTCGTTCAAGTAGCTTGCCGTATTTCATCGTGACAACGCGCCAGCCCATGTTTTCAAAAAGATGATCTATCCGCCCAAAAAGCCGGTCCGAGATCACTGAATCAAGACTTTGCCGATTATAATCGATCACCCACCAAACATTCCGAATATCTTTCTTCCAGCCCTCGAGCAATGCTTCGTACATATTCCCTTCGTCGAGCTCAGCGTCCCCCACAAGAGCAATCATTCTGCCCTCGCGGGGCAACTCATCCACCATCCCTTTCAGGCGGACATAGTCTTGGACTATTGACGAAAAAACTGTGTGCGCGGCACCCAACCCAACTGAACCGGTCGAAATGTCTACGTCATCGGTATCTTTTGTCCGGGATGGATAGGATTGAGCACCCCCAAAAGCGCGCAGTTGTTCAATTTTTTCCCGGCTCTGATTGCCCAACAGATATTGGATAGCGTGAAAAACCGGCGCGGCGTGAGGTTTAACCGCCACCCGATCCTGAGGTTTAAGCACATCGAAATACAGACCCGACATCATCGTGGCGACCGATGCGCTCGATGCCTGGTGACCCCCGACTTTCAGTCCGTCCCGCGCTTCGCGAATATGATTGGCGTTGTGGATCATCCAGGTTGAGAGCCACAGTACCTTGCGTTCAAGTGCCCGAAGCAGAGCCATTTTATCGGCGTTAAGCGTTTCGCCGGCGGTTGGTCGGTTTTTTGGTTCAGAGTTTATGGCCATAGTCAGCACTCTTGAATTCAATCCCAACGAGAGAATACCTTGGCCGCACCTCCGATATCTTGCGTATCTAATACGTGATTCTAAAATTATTGATATTTTATTGCCAATTGCCCACAATTTTGAGCATAAATGCGCACTATGAAGCTTGACACAATAGACAAACGGATTCTCCGCGAACTTCAACGCAACGGACGGGTGAGTAATGTTGAACTTGCGAATGCAGTAGGGCTATCTCCGTCGCCTTGCCTCCGGCGAGTCCGTGAGCTTGAAACCGCCGGGATTATCGACCGGTATGCGGCGATCCTCGACCAGCGGGCGTCAGGATATGCGTTAAGCGTTTTCGTGCAGGTCACATTGGAGAGGCAGGTCGAAACAGCGCTTGACGGATTCGAGCGTATCATCGCCGAGCGGCCAGAAGTAATGGAATGCTATCTGATGACGGGGGATTCGGATTATCTCCTCCGCATCGTTGTCCCAGATGTCACAGCTTATGAGGTGTTTCTGAAGAACCATCTCACTCGCGTAGCCGGGGTTGCCAGTATTAAATCAAGCTTCGCCCTGAACCGGGTGAAGTACGAGACAGCCTTGCCACTCCCAGACAACGACGTCTTCTAACCTAAAAAATCTCTCGATTGAGAAGACGGTTTGCGGTCCGATCTCTATTTTGTTCTTGCCATACCCTTTGACGGCTAGGTACAGCTTCGAACAAAGCCCTTAGCCGTCCAACCGGCTATATGTCGCACACTACGAATCGGCCTCTAAACTCACACGCCGCATTCCCAAGTAATCTTTTAACGACAGAGAAAACCTAGGTCATTTTTCCGTCAAGAAACGAACGCCCGAAGCAATGTCCACAGGGTTCGCAAGAATGTTAAATTACCTACCCTTCCGAAAAAGAAGCCCTTGAAAAGCTCGCCATCAAGCCTCCTCAATCAGTACGAGGCCTTTTCAATCTCGGTGTCAATACCAACTCTCGGTCCGGTTTATCGTTGTTTTTATGCCTAATTTAAACCGTGAATTTTTATATAGTCCGTTGTGTTTATTTAATTTTGTAGCCCAAAACGGGGACAGAACGATAGGTTTTTGGGCCTCATTGGTAGGTTCGACGTTAACAAAGCCTTATATTTCTTGAACCTTCGACAACAGACGTGTTAGGGCCCCAGGGATCCCTGCGCATATATCCTCCGCCAACACACCGGGTCCAAATTCGGTAGCAATATCACCACACAGCCAAGCCGCGGCACAGGCAGCCTCGAAAGGCGGCATCCCCTGAGCCATCAGGCCAACAATAGCACCAGCAAGAACATCACCGGTCCCGGCCGTTGCCAGGGTCGGCGGGGCATTCCAATTGATAGCCGTCCGGCCGTTCGGCGCGGCGATAACTGTATCGGCACCTTTAAGCAGAACTACGGAATTTGCCATCTCGGCAGCGGCCCTCGCTCGAGTAAGTTTATCACCCGCCGACTTAAACAAACGCGAAAACTCGCCCTCGTGCGGGGTCAGAACCGCGTTCGTTTCACACAGTGCGTCAAAAAGCTGATCCGGCGATTCGCGGAAGGCCGTCAACGCGTCTGCATCAACCACCAGTGATTTCTTAGCCTTCGCCGAGGCAAGAACGATATCATGTGTGGTGGGGTTTACGCCGCCGCCCGGCCCAATTAGCACTGCGTTTTTTCGCGGGTCAGACAGAATTTCACCGAACTCTCCGACCGTTCGAAACGGGAGGGTCAGGAGCCCTGGTGCATCGACTGTATATTGCGGCAGCGCCGCCGGACTGGCGGCGACTGTCACGAGTCCCGCCCCCAGACGCCTGGCGGCCCACGATGCCAGTCGACCGGCGCCAGTCATCGCCGAGCCCCCGGCAATCAGAGCATGTCCTCTATCATATTTGTGGTCTTCAAGACCCGGCCACGGAAATTCCGGCAACCACAGTTCCGCTTCATTCGCCAATATCTGGGGTTCGATCGTATCAAGAACCCATTCGGGAACGCCAATATCGGCAACACAGACCTGCCCCGACCGCGCGCGGCCGGGGAACAACAAGTGACCTGGTTTTCGGCGAGAAAAGGTAACCGTGAGCTCAGCGGTCGCAGCTTCACCAAGAACCATGCCAGTGTCGCCATGCACACCGCTCGGAACATCTACCGCCACACATGGAACATTTGATTTTGCGAGCGCGGAAACCGCTGCCAACGCAATACCTTGCAACGGGCGGACAAGCCCAGCACCAAAAAGTGCATCTACACATATAGCGGCACCATTAAGGGCATCCACCGACAATGGAAGAATCTCGCCGTCCCATCGGTCTGCGTTCAATCGAGCATCACCCCGCAGGTTGGCCTTGTCACCCAGCAAAGTTAAAGTGACCGGCCACCCGTCGTTTTTCAAGATCCGCGCTATAACGAAGCCATCGCCGCCGTTATTGCCCGGCCCGCACAAAATCAGCACGGGGCGGCTGGACCAACGCCGCTGGATTTCCGACGCCACGGCCCCGCCGGCCGCCTCCATAAGTCGCTCACCACTGGTGCCCGCGTTAATAACAGCTCGATCAACGTCATACATCTCTGCGGTCATCAGAAGTTGGTGATGATTTCCTTTTTCCAAAATTTCTCCTTGGCGTTATCTTCGCAATGCTTGACGCGCTACATTATTTGTCCTGCGCCTGCCTCCCACCCACCGGCGGGGGACCCAACAAAAAAGGGACACGTGATCATGGACTACAAAAACATTAAGTTTAGCATCAAAAATGGCATCGCACATCTTGTGCTCGCCCGAAACGATATCCGGAATGCATTCTCAGAGCAGGAATTTACCGACGAGATCGTCGATGCAATTGAGCGGACGCAACTTAGCGAAGATGCCCGGGTTCTCGTCCTCTCGGCAGAGGGGTCTGCATTTTCAGCGGGTGGAAACGTTAAAGACATGAAAGACAAAAAAGGTATCTTTGGTGGTGGAGCGGCAGGGACCCGACGAGGCTACATCGAAGGCATTCAAAAAGTCCCGAAAGCACTGTACACGCTTGATATACCGTCAATTTCTGCCGTTCAGGGTCCGGCTATTGGTGCCGGCTGCGATCTCGCGCTCTATTGCGATATCGTTATCGCTTCGAGCAAAGCCAAGTTCGGCGAGAGCTTTATAAATATCGGTATCATACCCGGCGATGGCGGTGCCTGGATCGTACCACGACGTGTAGGTCTACAACGGGCGGCCGAACTAATATTCACAGGGCGAATAGTGGAGGGTCCAGAAGCCGCGGACATCGGTCTGGCACTCGAATGTGTCGCGCCGGATGAGCTTATGTCGCGCGTCCTGGGGCTTGCCGAAACAATCGCTGGACGGCCTCCTGTTACCGCCCGAATGCTGAAATCTCTGCTCCGTCAATCGCTGAGCTCCGGCCTTTTTGACTTCCTCGATAACTGTGCAGCGCTGCAGGCTATTTGCCACACGACCGATGACCATCTCGAAGCAGTTACGGCAATGCTCGAAAAACGAGATCCGACTTTCGAAGGCAAATAAACAACAAAATGTGCTGCCCGGCCGCCACTTTTCGTAGTCCGCCGGGCGGCACTAATTCCTCTCATCGTGAGCGAGGACATTTAGGATTCGTGGCAAACAATACTCCAAGCCCGCATCCGACATACTCATGTGGTCCCGCGAACCGGCGCCCGGATTTGTGGCCTAGCGAGCGGTTGCAGCGTGTCCGCTCAATGGGCCCGTACCTTTTTTTAGGACAGGTGTTATGATCTGATTGGGCGTTCTCCGACGTTTATTTTAGATGGGCCAATATTTCATCCACGCCCAGCACATCGGCATATTTGTGGTGCAGGTCGAATAGATTGACTTTGTGCGACAGCAGCGATCGGTCAAAGACGCACTCTTCGGCAATGCAAACATGATATCCGGCTGAATAGGCGTCAACAGCCGACGCTCTCACGCATCCCGATGTACTCTCTCCACAGACGATCAGGCTGCTGACCCCAAGACGATTCAGTTCGGGAAGAATTGGTGTGCCGTAAAATGCGCTGGCACGCTCCTTGACGATTAGTATATCGCCATCCTGCGGCGCGAAATCCTCGAAGATCTCATAGTCCTCATCGCTGTCGCCGAGACCAGCCTGACGGTTTGTCGCAACTACATCTGATGTCGTCGGAGCGGTTGTGTAAAGAACCGGAATGCCTGCACTTCGGGCGGCCGCAAACAGACGCTTTGTCGGTTCAATTGCCTCCCATGCAAACCGGCCGCAAGTGCTCGGATTTTCCGCCATGATTTCATGTGGCTCCTCCGCCCCTCCCTTGTAAACGAGATTGTACAGATCGATCGCCAGCAATGCCGGGCGGTCTCCGACAAACACCTCGCGTTGATACGGCTCGTAAACCTTAAGAATTTCGTCAGATACGATGTCGCGCCAGCAATGATCTTCAAAATCTATTGTCACCCTAATTTCCTCTTTTCCTAATCTCGTTCATCCTCACTTCCACCTCGGATTGCGACAGAAATCCTCTTTCTACTCCTATTTTGAGCAAGGCAAGGACCCTTATTTCATAATAGGTAACGCTGTCATAAACCTCCTCGCCCAACTCTTCGATCTTGCGGCGTTGTTCGTGAAGACGATACCGGTCGCCAAGTGCGGTTCTTAGGGCATCCGTCAAAGTTGCCCAGCCCGGCGGGACCGCTGTCTTGGTCGAAACGCGCTGGTAATGGCGACGTGCGCCACCGATGTCGTGATAGCCACGCCGTTCGTCGAAATCATCTGATTTTACCACGTGCTCATCCATCCTGTGTTCTAGCCGATAGCCTGGCTATGTCTCAATGTGAACGTCACCTCTGTGCCGACACCCAGCTTCGCTGATACCCTGCCAGGAAAATTTTTCGTCTTGATCGTTAGCGAGACTTCGCCGAAGCTCTTCGGCGTGGCAATCAGCTCTCGTTTGGACTTATCCTGATCGTTTCTGATTTCTGAGGAACCCACTAAATTTTAAAACTAGCTCAATCAGAATATTCTTTCGATACCTTTGTCTAAAATATAACTTTTTGCACGCGCCTGTCGGACTGCCGCGGAGATTGGTATGCTAATTGCATCTGACGCTGTCGACCGAGGCCAAGCCAAAATGTCTGCCCCTGCCCGCCAACTCCGCCTGTTTGCGCCGGATGCAATATCCGAAATCTCNCCCGGCGCGAACCTGGTTCAAGCCGTCCTCGACGGTATCACCGCTGCCAGCGAAGTATTACAGGACGGTGACATTGTCGTACTGGCCCAGAAANTCGTTTCCAAAGCCGAGCGAAGGCTNGTGCGGCTCGACGAGGTANNCCCCGGNGCAGAAGCNTCTGCGCTCGCAGACGAGACCGGGAAAGACCCGCGTTTGATAGAACTGATCCTTCGAGAATCCTCTGAAATCGTTCGAAAACGCGAAGGCCTTATCATTGCTCGGCACCGCAACGGATGCGTCGTGGCGAACGCCGCCATTGATCTTTCCAACGCCGGAGAGTCCGAAACGGCTGTATTATTGCCGGCGGACGCCGACATTTCCGCGAGAAAATTCGCCGAAAACGTCTCTGCGGCGACCGGCAAGCAGATTGCTGTCGTTATCAACGACAGTATGGGGCGGGCTTGGCGTGTTGGAACGTGCGGTACTGCTATTGGCGCCTTCGGACTTGCAGCTCTCCAGAATCGCCGTGGCGCGGTCGACCGGGAAGGAAATATTCTACAATCCACTGAAATAGCGATCGCAGACGAAGTGGCCGCAGCGGCATCTCTGCTGATGGGTCAGGGCAACGAAGGGCTTCCCGCTGTCGTGATCCGAGGCCTGGAATGGGTGAGCGGATCGGGCAACGCGGCGGACCTTATCCGCCCCCGCGAAACCGATTTGTTCCGGTAGGACGGATATGTATCTCGCGTTTGCAGGCGGCGTTGGCGGCGCCAAACTCGCCCTCGGGCTAAGCTGCGTTCTGTCTCCGAAAGATCTTCTTGTGGTGGTGAATACGGGCGACGACTTCGAGCATCTCGGTCTGCGCATATGCCCCGATATCGATACCGTCACCTATACGTTGGCAGGTGTAGCCAACCCCGAAACCGGCTGGGGCGTCCGCGGCGAAACATGGAATGTGATGGACGCCCTCGGGCAACTGGGTGGCGAAACCTGGTTCAGCCTAGGCGACCGGGATCTTGCAACGCACATCGAGCGCACACAACGCTTCCAGGCGGGCGAAACGCTATCCGCGGTCACCGGCCGATTTTCGAAGAAGCTCGGTATAAGCCATGATATCGCGCCGGCAACGGATGACCCTATTAGAACGATCGTAAATACTGCCGACGGCCCGATGCTGTTTCAGGAATATTTCGTCAAACGCCAATGCGCACCGGTCGTAACCGGATTCGAGTTTGCGGGCGCTTCCGCGGCACAGCCATCCGCCGCTATCGTNTCGGCATTCGACAGNGGNAAAATTNAAGGNATAATNTTCTGTCCGTCNAATCCCTNNTTAAGCATNGCGCCGATTACNGCNGTCCCNGCGATCGGTGNTTTTATNCNGGACGCCGGGGTTCCNGTAATCGCCGTNTCACCGATTGTCGGNGGNAACGCGATCAAAGGNCCNGCNNNTAAAATAATGCGNGAACTCGGGCNGGCNTCNACCGCNCTCGCCGTTGCCNAACACTATCGGGGAAGCGTAAGCGCCATGGTNATCGACACNCTCGACNGCACCGATGCCNANGCGATCCGGGCCCTCGGCATNCANGTTNTNGTNACCGATACCGTGATGAAATCAGACGCCGATAAAACGCGTCTCGCGGACGAGATCATTGCTTTCGCCAGTGCTTTGCCACGCAATAAATGACTGCGCCAGCATCCATCGTTATTCCCATCAAGGGACTCCGAACGGGCAAATCCAGGCTCGCCAATGTCTTGACGGAGGGTAACCGTCTCGCGCTGAACCGCCACCTTGCGAAGCACACCCTTTCAGTCGTTTCTGAAATTGTTCGAATTGCGGCTGTGTACGTCATCAGTCCGGACCCGCTTGTCGGGAAGATTTCGGCTGAATTCCCGGTACAGTTTCTGCTGCAGCAAACCGCGGGACTGAACTCGGCGCTCGATGAAGCAGCGCGCCAAATACCCGATCGGCGGACGTTGTATCTCGCGGCAGACCTTCCCCATGTTGACCCCGACGACATCCGTATCCTGCTCGATACCGCGGACGTTGGCATCGCCGCCGATTTGCCCGGCGACGGGACCAACGCGCTGTGCGTCCCGGGCCCGCGTTCGCTGGAGTTCCGCTTTGGACAAGACAGCTATCGGACACACACCGATTTAGCAACGTCATTGGGCCATCGAATTACCGCTATAAAACGGCCCGGACTTGCCTTCGATCTCGACACGAAAACCGATTTAGAGCGCATGAAGGGGTGGCCGAAAATGGCCAACGCGGGTAGGCTAATTGGCTAATTATTAACAAAACAGGGAGCCAGCAATCACGGCGTTAGGTCGTGCTGCCGGCCAGTATTTAAAGTTTCGAAAGGAAGACATATGTCCGATCAGATCGGGGCGTCGCATATTCTGTTGATGTATGATGGCTCTTTGCGCTCGACCGCGACGCGTTCGCAGGACGAAGCCCAGCAAAAAATTGCAGAGATCAAGGCCGAAATCGACGGTGGCATTGAATTTGCCGATGCCGCCCGTGCGAATTCCGACTGTCCCTCCTCCGCCCAGGGAGGCGATCTCGGCAGCTTCGGCCGTGGCATGATGGTGCCGGAATTCGAAGAAAGCGCATTCGGCCTCCAGGTGGGTGCGACAAGCGATGTCGTCACGACCGACTTCGGTTATCACCTGATCATGCGGACCAGTTAAATCCGCTAGGCGAGCTGATACGGCACCTGAACCGGACCGTCATACTGCTCGACCGCGCCGGTTTCCGGATCAAACCGGTTTTGCACAAACGTTCCGGATCGCTGACTACGGACGATGAAACCGATCGTCCGCTGGTCGGTATTTACCTCCTGATGGATTTCCCACGGCGGCACGAAGTCGATGTATCCGGGCACGACGTCGTGGGCCCCGACCGCTTCTATCCTGGCTTCATTCGGAACCTGCGGGCCAGCATCTGACCGCGAGAAGCGTGTCACGCGTTCGCCGCCCTCGAGAACCCCGTAAAGGGTCCAGGATTTTCCATGATCGTGAATCGATGTCTTGAGGTTCGGGGCCTTTATCAACGCGTTCAGGACAAATCCGTAATCGGGGTCCTCGTAAAACAGCAGGTTACCAGGTTTGCCTTCTACCGCTAGGCTTGAAGGCCAGGCACCAGCGTGTCGCTTAAGATCACCGTCAGCCAGCAGATCTCGCAAATAGTCGCACACCTTTGTCCAAATTTCGCTCTCCTCCCCACCGTCACGGAATAGAGACCGAACCTGTTCCACGAACGTTTCAACAGCGGGAAGCATCTTCGAATTCGCCGACATCTGCATTGCCATTACCGCCTCACCTTGTTGAACTCCGTAAATTATAACCGAATTTCGTTCTAAGTGCCCTTCTGATCGTCTACAAATATTGCCTGACTTCAAAATGTTTCTGGGGAGATAGTATGTATTACGACTTTATACCGATGCCGGAGCGCAAACCTCTGAAATGGCCCAACGGCGCGCGGATCGCGATGCTCGTTACATTCAATTTGGAATACTGGGATTTCAACAAGGATTCCGAAGAGCCCTATTATGCGGGCGGACCGGCGATCCTCCCGGATCCCCTGCCCGGCGACGTCGCGGACATTCCGAATTACACTTGGCGAGAATACGGCCAGCGGGTCGGTATCTGGCGTCTGTTCGATATTGCGGAACGCGCCGGCATCCCTGTTAGTTGCACGATGAATGCGAAAATGGGCCTTGAACGTCCGCAGGCTATCAAACATTGCATCGATCGCGGCTGGGAACTCGTCGCCCACAACTACGAACAGTCTGATCTGCTGACCAATTACTACTTCGACGAAGAAGGCGAACGTGAACTCGTGCTCGAAACGCTCCGAGTATACAACGACGTCGTTGGCAAGCCCGCAACGGGCTGGCTTTCGTCATCCTTGCGCGGCAATCCGTCGACCGTGGAAATTCTCGCCGAACAGGGCCTTATCTACACAACCGATTACCTCAACGACGATCAGCCCTATCTGATTCACACGGAGAACGGCCCGATCGTATCCATCCCATATACGAATGAAGTGAACGACTTCATGATCTTCATGCGTCGGGGCAACACAACCGACGAAGCTTTTGACGTTTTCAAGGAGCAGTTCGATACGCTTTACGCCGAAGGTGCGACAAG
>NZGJ01000033.1 GCA_002689465.1 Rhodospirillaceae bacterium
GGTAGTGGGTCGCTATGGCCGAGGCAGCCATCCACCAGAAGGAATCAGCCCCCCCGTTTAAATCCGGCCATGCAGAAAATCATCATTTCTTGTGCGGCCAGCAGGTTGCTGTGAAGTTTCCCGTTGTGTAATCGTACATACGGTCATATCTGTCGCAAAGCCATAGGAAATAAACATATGATTAAGACAGATCGACGCCTTTTCTGCACAAGCATCGCTGCCACAGCCGCTGTCAATGTGCTCCCTGCCGCGGTTAAAGCTGCCGCGCAAACACCGCCGAAGGTTTCTAAAACGGCTTATCCGCCGATTATTGGCACCACGCAAACGCATGTAACAGTCTACGAGGACTCTCTGGTAGATCTCGCCCGCAAATTCGGACTTGGATACACCGAAATCGTGTCCGCCAATCCGGGGATCGACGCCTGGGTCCCCGGCGCCAACAAGAAAATCGTGCTGCCGACCGCGCATATTTTGCCCGCTTCGCCTCGCAAAGGCATTGTGATCAACCTTGCCGATCAGCGACTGTATTTTTTCCGAGATGATGGAAAAACCGTCGACTCTGCGCCGCTCGGCATCGGCAATGTCGGCTGGGACACGCCAAAAGGCAGCACGAAGGTCGTTCGGAAAAAGAAAAACCCTACATGGTACGTACCGAAGTCGGTGCGGACGGAAGATCCAGAACTCCCCTCCGTTATTGGTCCGGGTCCGGATAACCCTCTGGGCGCGCATGCGGTTTATCTTGGTTGGCCCGCCTATCTTTTTCACGGCACCAACAAGCCATACGGCGTCGGCCGGCGCGTAAGCCACGGCTGTGTGCGTTTATATCCGGAAGATATCGCCCGATTATACGTCGACATCAAGATCGGTACGCCGGTGACGGTAATTGATCAACCAATGAAAGTAACGAAGTTGAACGGGCAGCTTTGGCTTGAAATCCACCCGACACAGTTACAGGCAGACGAAGTCGAACAGTCCGGTAAACATACGCCATCAAAACCTGCCGAATTCGAATTTTTACTGGTCTCGGCCGCAGGTGACGACGCTAATCGGATCGATTGGATCAAAGCAAAACGCGCCGCTATGGAGCGTCGCGGAATTCCAATCCCAGTTTTAGAGACGAAGAGCAGGGTTCCACGCCGTAGGCCGCGGCCAAAAACCGACCGACAGAAAACAACCGCATAGATAATCGGGAAAACGGCGTTTCCACGAAAAATAGGGGAAGCCGTTTCTAAATCCGGGAGCCTACTTACGAAGGCCTTTCTGGAAGACCCGATCGGCCTTATCGCCGGCCGCCTTCGCTTCGGCAGCAGCACGATTGGCCGCATCGGCCGCTGCACGAGCAGCTTTAGCAGCAGACTGCGCGGCAGCCGCAGCTTTCATAGAAGCCGCCTTTGCATCGGCAGCATTTGCGTTAGCCTTTTCAATCATGGCCTTGTCGATGATCGACTTGTCAGTCTGATTCGCAGTTTCGCAGCCTGCAACAAACAAGAGCGGAAGAGCGGTAATGGTAAAAATTTTAAGGTTCGTCATTTATTATCCCTCCTAGAGGTAACTTCTAAGCAATAAGCGGCCTATCCCGAATTCAGGCTCAAAGCCTTACATTAAATTTATGTATCACACCAGACTTTGTAGGGGTGACACAAGGAAACAATACAAAACGGGTCATTCGGTATTAGACCTAATGTGCGCAGGATGATCTTCACGCGAACACAATCCTCGGAAAAGCTGAACAACCGGTACCTATGCGCCAGAATTCGTTTATCCTTCCGCCTCCGCTCTCTTCGCCAACATATCTCCGTGATTTTTTGCAACTAAATTAGTACGTAAAGACAATGGATTGGACGCAATATTGGTTTATGTTCCCGATCGCGACCTGTGTCGCGACTATGGCAATGTTAAGTGGAATTGGCGGCGCGGCGCTATTTATTCCCATTTTTGTCATTATCTTTCCGCTTCTAGGACCAGAATACCCGCTGACTACCGCAGCCGCAATTGGGTCCGCACTTATGACAGAGGTGTTCGGTTTTTCGTCCGGTTTTGTCGGCTATTACAGAAAACGGCTGATCGACTTCAATAGCGCGATACCCTTTTTATGCGTCTCCGTCCCGGTCGCTATTGCAGGCGCGCTGATGTTTGGAGTGTTGCAACAACAGGAAACGTTTTTGAAAGGCGCATACGCACTTTTGATGCTGATTCTGTGCCCGATTATTCTGCGTCACACTCCAGCAAAAGACATGCTTTTCGAATCGGAAGACAGTAATGCGATAAATGCTTCCACCGAACTCAGAGAAATAACTGACCACGACGGACGGACATACAGGTTCCGGCGCCCTAAACAGGGCGTCTTCGGTGTAATTTATACCAGTATCGGTTCGTTTCTCACGGGCTTTCTGGGTGTCGGTGTCGGCGAGGTCATCCTGCCGCAACTCATCAAGCGCAACCGTATTCCTGTCGCGGTTGCCGCCGCGACATCAGTGCTAACAGTCATCTTTACGATCGCCTCAGCCTCATTCACTCAGGTCGCGGCATTGATCGAGGCGGGCGGGATCGATGCGATACCGTGGAATCTGGTCTGCTATACCATCCCCGCCGTGATTATCGGCGGACAGATTGGCCCGCTCCTGCAGGGAAAAATTTCCCAGCGCAAACTAGAAAAGGCGATTGCGATCCTGTTCGGCCTCATCGGATTGTCGATGGGCTGGATTGTGTTAAAGACGATGATTTAAGATCGTTGTCATTTCGTTCGGCCTACATAAAGCGAGATGGCGCATTTAGCGGAAAGAATCGGCAAAAATAGTGTGTGATGCCGACAAGACATTACATAGCTGCAAAAACATCTGCTTTACAAAAAAATGCGGTCACCCTGTCCATCCGGTCGAAAACATGGCTCTGGCTGCCACCCCGAGCATGGTATCCCAAACAGTTCCTGCCGTTCGTCGCAAACACAAGTCCCCCGCAAAAGAGCGTGCAACACGTCTTTGATGGCAGAACCTTCGTTGGCGCCAACGTGGTTGGTACAGAAAACTTTTGTTGCCCTGTCCGTGAGGTCCATGTCCAGCCAAATCAGACGGTATCGGATCCGATCGCCCGAAATAATGCACCTCCCCTGACCCCGTTATCTGAGGGCGACGAAACGTTCGTTGCGCCAGGATATTAATCTCTTTTTTCGCCGCTACTGTCAGTTCATCTACTGGGCTATCTCGGCGACTTTCCAATTAAACGGTTTAAGGTGTAGGCGTAAAGGTCTCTCGTTGAACTCGGCTTAGAGCAGCACGACGATTTTTACTCGACGAAATTGAAAAAGCCCTCTAGCGCATTGAATTTTATACTTTTCCAGCTGTGGATAAGTTTGGGGAAAGAAATTTTCCTATTTAGGAAATTCAAGGGCTAACCAGTTTTTACCATTATTTTTCAATATGTTATGCTCCCTCAGTCAAAACGAGCAAGAAAATCACCATGTGCATGGCTTTATCGCACAGTATTGTCATTTTCATAAAAGTTGAAAGATAAATCTGGCTGTTTTTAATTTAATTTCGTCTTAAAAATCCGAGCCTCTTTTTTGTTAAATATAAGCTCACATTCCAATCACAGATGCCGAATATAGGTATTCTGTTTGGCTATCTCTGTATAATCTTTGGCTGAAATCACTGACACGATTGAGTGTTCTAATTAGCAATGCAAATTTTTTCACAATCAACACTACAGTTCTGTTTTATCAATGGCCCATCATACATTTGTATAATAGCTCCCCCTGCAGAATGAGCGTACTCATCTCCCCTATCCGCAAACTTATTTGTCATTCTCGGCATACTTGTTTTATCTTAAATAAGATAACGAGCACCTCCTAAGCTTAAAAGCGAAGGTTGTGGATCAGCATGGAGGGATGGACATGCTGTTTACGTCATTGTTGAAATATGCGTTCCGAACTCAGGCCATTCGGGTGGTGGACGCAAAAGGCAAGCAGCAAACATTCGGCGACGGCTCCAAACCTCGCTGCACGCTGTATTTAAAAAAAATCAGTCTTAACTATACCTTGGTATTTAACCCGAGCATATCCGTTGCAGAAGCGTTCATGGATGGTGACATTGTCATTGAAGACGGCACATTGTTCGACTTCATTGAGGTTGTTGCGATTAACTATCGTCATGTCGAGGACTTTCCGCTGCTGAGGCTGTTCCGTTGGATCGGTATCGGCAGCAAGAAGCTGAAGCAGTACAATCCGATTGGCATCGCCCAGAAAAACGTGGCACATCACTATGATCTATCGACCGAGCTCTACACCCTGTTTCTTGACGATGACCGTCAATATTCATGCGCCTATTTCACGGAACCAGACGAAGACCTCGAAACCGCCCAACGGAACAAGAAACGGCATCTCGCGTCAAAGCTATTGCTTAGCACGAGGAACCTCAAGGTCCTGGACATCGGATCGGGATGGGGCGGACTTGCGCTCTACATATCCGATGTATCTGAGGCCGACGTCACCGGAGTGACGTTGTCGAAAGAGCAATGGAAGCTGTCGAATGCACGGGCGCAAACGCTTGGTGCGGATGACCGGGTGAGGTTCCGATTGGGAGATTACCGGGAGCTCTCCGACAAATTCGACCGGGTCGTCTCAGTGGGGATGTTCGAACATGTCGGCAAAAAGAACTATCAAGAATATTTCGCCAAAATTAATGATTTGCTTACCGAAGACGGGGTCGCTGTTATCCACTCTATCGGTCGCCTTGATTCCCCCTCGGCCATTAATCCATTCATCCGTAAATATATTTTCCCCGGTGCCGACGTACCATCCCTCTCCGAAGTCATGCCGGTGATAGAACGATCTGGGCTGGTCTGCTCTGACATCGAGATTTTACGCATCCACTACGCGGAAACTCTGCGTCATTGGCGCGAGGCGTTCAATGCCCGGCGCCACGAGATCGCTGCGATCTATGACGAACATTTCTGTCGGATGTGGGATTTATATCTTGTGATCTGCGAGATGGGTTTCCGCTATGAAAACCTGATCGTGTTCCAGATACAGCTATCCAAGTCCCTCGAAACTCTGCCGCTGACTCGGGATTACATGATCGACTGGGAACGCCGGCAATCAGACAAAGAACGAAATCACGGGTGATTTGCGCCCTCGAGCAGCATCACCTTTCGGGTTTAATTTATTGCATTCATCCCTGGTCGATGAAAAGTGATTGATCGACAATCATACTCTTGCTCTCTGTCTTAAGCCTTGGGATTAGATTGGGCTCAAATGTATTCGCTGGGACGCAACCCGCGGCTAACAAAGCGCGTAATCAAGGAATTTATGCCGGTATTTAAGAGATAAGCGTTACTCGGGTTATCCGTATTCACGAAACAACGTACGAGCGGGTGGCCTGCCTACTCCCCATTCAAAAATACCTTCAAGGCCATGAAGCAAGCAGTCAAACCAGGTTATAATGCCTACAAAAATTAGGGCTAAACGTCACTTTTTTCTTCAGATCGGGATTAGAAAAAGACAAGTAGTCCGGACCAGCTACGGAGCGCGCCGAACAAGCGAATCGCGTCCAAATATCGCCCGCTAGTGTCATACCTGCGAATATCGGCTTTCCTTTATAATCCTCCAACGTTAACCCCGTCGTCCTAAGAACGGTTTAAAAGCAATCGTAGAACACGTGTGGCTTCAGCGTGAATTACGCAGCTTTACACGACCCTACCGAATAAGGTTGTCCCCAGAAGCCGCCTTATTTTCCCCATTTTCCACAGGCAGGCTGCATAAGTGACATCCGTCCACCGGAAAATCCGCCGGATGTCTTCATCGGACTCACCGGATAGACGATTCGGGACTAGGGTTTGAATAATTACGAATCGGAGAAAGAATCGTGGCAACAACGCTACAACCGCACGAAAACGACATCCCGGACATCAAAGATGACCGGGATGAAGACGGTCCTGGATACCGTGAGCCGCCTAATAATCTCGAAGCAGAAATGGGACTGCTAGGCGCCGTTCTTGAAAATAACCGCGCCTACGAGCGGATTTCCGACTTCGTGCGGCCTGAACACTTCTTTGATCCGCTGCACGGCAGAATCTACGATGCATGTAGCAAGCTCATTGAGCGCGGGCAGCAGGCGAACCCGACCACTCTCAAACACGTCTTTGACACAGAAGAATTTGAGAGCATTGGCGGCCACCGATATCTGGCGGAACTCGCAGGCGCTACCTTCGCAATCATCAATGCCGAAGACTATGGCCGGCTAATCTATGATTTGTTCCTGCGCCGCCAATTGATCGAACTTGGGACCGATGTCGTAAACTTGGCCTTCTCGCACGACCCGGACGACAGCGCGATGCGCCAGGTTGAAGGAGCGGAACAATATCTCTACGACTTGGCAACCAATGGCGATTACGAAGGCGGTTTTCAGAGCTTCGCCGAATCCATTAAAGATGCGGTCAACCTAGCTGCGGTGGCATTCAATCGCGACGGGGCTTTGGGCGGCGTGCCTACCAAGTTCCGCCAACTGGATCTGTTGCTCGGGGGACTGCACAAATCAGACCTGATCGTACTTGCCGGCCGTCCCGCGATGGGCAAAACAGCACTTGCCACCAATATCGCGTTCAATGTTGCCAACCTGACCGACACCGTCATTGATGAAGACGGAAACGAGACGCCAATAGATGACCCTGTTGTCGGTTTCTTTTCGCTTGAAATGTCGGCCGAGCAACTTGCAGCGCGGATTCTCGCCGAAGGTGCGCAGATTGCATCCGACAAAATCAGGAAGGGCGAATTGAACCAGACCGAATTCGATCGGTTGGTCCAGACCAGTCAACGGCTGCAGAAAGCGCCCCTCTATATCGACGACACCCCTGCCCTGACCGTTTCTGCCCTGCGCACACGGGCACGACGACTAAAACGGCAGCATGGTCTTGGGCTGATCGTAGTCGATTATCTACAGCTCCTTCAGGGCAGTGCTAGTGGGCGGGAGCAGAACCGCGTCCAGGAAATCTCGGAAATCACCCGAGGGCTCAAAACGCTCGCCAAAGAGCTTGATGTTCCAGTAATAGCGCTGTCACAGCTCAGCCGGGCGGTCGAACAGCGAGAGGACAAGCGCCCACAGCTTGCCGATCTCCGCGAGTCGGGCACGATCGAGCAGGATGCCGATGTTGTCATGTTCATATATCGGGACGAATATTATCTACAGCGTGCCGAACCGTCGCGACGCCCGGACGAATCCACCGAGAAGATGAACGAACGTTATATGATTCGGGAAGAAGCGATGTCGGAAGTTCGTGGGCATGCGGAAATCATCATTGCGAAATAACGTCATGGCCCAACAGGCAGCGTGAAGTTGCGCTTTTATCCGGAGGCAACGAAGTTCGACAACCTAGAAGACGAGGACGAATACAGCGATCCGCGCGGCGCCCGAGGCGCACCGCCACAGGGAGACGTTCCGTTCTGACCGCAGACATATTCCGACACCAAGGCGGCGTCCTAACTGTCGATCTGGACGCAATTGTCGAGAATTGGCACACATTGTCGACGATTACTGCGCCGAGCTCTTGCGGCGCAGTTGTCAAAGCCGATGGATACGGACTCGGCCTAGCCAAGGTCGGAAGTGCGCTCAGTAAGACTGGGTGCACTAGGTTTTTCGTTGCAACGATTGATGAAGGGATTACTCTCCGAAGGTCGATCGGTGCCGGCTCGAAGATTTATGTTCTGAACGTTACAATGGTCGGCGACGCGGCCGCCGAACTCGATGATCACGATCTTACACCTGTTCTAAATTCCCCTTTCGATATCGCGGTATGGGGTACTCACTGCAGGTCCTTCGGTGGCGGAAGAGCGATTCTGGCGCTGGATACGGGCATGCAGCGACTTGGCCTGTCACCGAGTGAGGCTCAAGACCTTGCTGGCGCAACGGACCGGCTCGACGGCGTTACCATCGATTATGTCATGAGCCATCTTGCCTGCGCAGAGGATGCCGAGCATCCGATGAACGAAGAACAACGCCGCCGCTTTGATGCGTTACGGTCCAATCTGCCGAGAGCACCGGCATCCTTGGCTAACTCTGGAGGCGTATTTCTTGGGTCTGCCTTTCACTACGATCTCTCGCGCCCCGGTGCCGCGCTATACGGTGTCTCCTGCTCGACTAGCGCGTCGAAGAAAATGAAACAAGTAGTTGGTTTAAAAGGCAAAATCTTGCAAGTCCGCGTCGTTGACAGCGAATCGACCGTTGGCTACGGTGCCACCCGTTCGGTTCAAGCTGGCAGCCGACTGGCCACCGTCGCGGCCGGGTATGCTGACGGATACCTTAGATCGCTGGGTAATAGCGGACATGGCTACGCTGCAGGCGTAAAAATTCCAGTTGTAGGACGTGTTTCGATGGACCTCATAACCTTCGATATTTCAAACATACCGTCCGGCGTACTCAATCAGGGTGACGACGTCGAACTGATAGGAACCCATCAGACACTCGATGACCTAGCAGGTGAAGCCGGAACCATTGGATATGAAATCCTGACGTCGCTCGGGCAACGCTACGAGCGCAGATATATCGGCAACGGCGCCTGATGAGCTTTGTTGCCACCATAGGGCGTATATTCCTGAGCTTTCTGGCATCTTTAGGCCGACTGACGATCTTCGCCGGCCTTAGTGCCAGCCATATCGTCAGACCGCCCTATTATCCGAGGCTCCTGCTGCGCCAAATTATCGAAATCGGGTATTACTCGCTGCCGGTGATAGGTCTTACAGCCGTGTTCACGGGCATGGTTCTGGCACTACAGAGTTACACCGGTTTTGCCAGATTCAATGCTGAAGGCGCCGTCGCGACCGTCGTCGTTCTATCGATCACACGCGAACTCGCACCTGTCCTGACAGGCCTGATGGTCGCCGGCCGTATCGGCGCTGCTATGGCCGCAGAAATTGGCACCATGCGGGTCACCGAGCAGATCGATGCATTGTCAACATTGGCGACTAATCCGTACAAATACCTTATCGCCCCCCGTCTTTTAGCGGCGCTGATTATGCTACCTTGCTGCGTTCTAATAGCCGACATTATTGGGGTTTTTGGCGGATATTTAGTTGCTGTCCACAAGCTAGGCTTTAATCCCGCCATCTATCTTAAAAATAGCTGGCAGTTCCTTGAACTAGTGGACGTAGTCTCCGGTCTGGTTAAGGCCGGCGTCTTCGGATTCCTGATTGCACTGATGGGCTGCTACCACGGGTTTCATTCGAAAGGCGGCGCCCAGGGTGTCGGCTCGGCGACGACCAATGCTGTTGTCTCGGCATCCATACTGATCCTCGGATGTAACTACCTCATTACCGAAGCCTTTTTCTCACGATGAACGAACACCCAGTAAAGATTTCCTTGCGCGGCCTGACCAAATCGTTCGGGAAAAAGCACGTCCTGCGTAACCTTGACCTCGATATTTTCCAAGGCGATTCTGTTGCGATCATCGGGCCATCCGGCACCGGAAAATCCGTTCTGTTAAAAAACATCGTTGGCATTCAAACCCCAGATTCTGGATCCATCAAAATCGACAGTGAAGAAGTCGTAGGACTTACTGGCAACGCGCGCGACCGTGTAAATCGTAATCTTGGGATGCTATTCCAGGGGGCTGCGCTGTTTGATTCCCTGCCACTTTGGGAGAATGTCAGCTTCGGTCTGATGTCAGCCCAGGGCCTCAGCCGCTCTGATGCCAGACAAAAAGCCATTGAACGATTGCAGCAAGTCGGTCTGGATGCCGGCAATGCGGACCGCTTTCCGGCGGACATTTCTGCAGGTGCCCAGAAGCGGGTAGGTCTTGCGCGAGCAATCGCAACCAAACCTGAAATCCTGTTCTTCGACGAACCCACGACCGGTATCGATCCCGTCATGGGAGATGTAATCAATAAACTTATCGTCAAATGCGTTAAGGAACTCGGGGCCACGGCGCTGACGATAACACACGACATGGAAAGTGCCCGACGGATTGCCGACAAGGTCGCCATGATGCATGCGGGCAAAATTGTGTGGGTGGGTGATGTCGACAAAATTGACGACAGCGGTAACGAGATCGTGGATCAGTTTATTCACGGGCGTTTAGATAGCCACATCTCTAACGCCAGACTCGGCACGTCGGCCGCCTGATCAAATGGCGAGAAAAACCGCCATATTTACATGCCAGAGCTGCGGCGCGACCTATAAAAAGTGGCAGGGCCAGTGCGATGCATGCAGCAGCTGGAACAGTATTGTTGAGGAAGCGTCGGTAGATGATAGGCCAACGGGTCTTGGTGCGGGACGCGGCAGCCGCATAGACTTCGTGCCGTTGGACGGCGAGAGAAAATATGCCACACGGCTAAGGACCGGCGTCGCCGAGTTCGACCGGGTGACCGGTGGCGGGCTGGTTCCTGGCTCGGCACTGCTCGTCGGAGGCGACCCGGGAATCGGAAAATCGACGATTCTCCTTCAGGTCGCCGCCTCGATCACTAAATCTGCTACCTGTGCCTATATTTCGGGCGAAGAAGCCGTCGATCAGATGCGTATGCGCGCCGAGCGACTCGGACTTGCCTCCTTCCCTGTCCAACTCGCCGCGGCGACAAACCTACGTGATATCGTAGCGACACTCGATGTTTCGGATCCGCCACGTCTGGTGATCATCGATTCCATCCAAACTATGTATCTCGACAATCTGGATTCGGCACCGGGTTCGGTGTCCCAGGTTCGAGCGACCGCAGACACACTGATTCGCCTCGCAAAGCGGCGTGGCTTTACCATTGTGTTGGTCGGCCACGTCACGAAAGAAGGCCATATCGCCGGGCCGAGGGTACTAGAACACATGGTGGACACCGTTCTTTATTTTGAAGGCGAACGCGGCCATCAGTTTCGGCTCATGCGAGCGATTAAGAACCGTTTTGGACCGACCGACGAGATTGGCATATTTGAGATGACCGGCGCAGGGCTAATGCAGGTTCAAAATCCATCAGCGCTCTTTCTGGCGGAACGCCAGGATGATGTATCTGGTGCGGCCGTCTTCGCAGGCATTGAGGGTACTCGGCCGGTGCTAGTCGAAATTCAGGCTCTGGTTTCGCCCCCCGCTCCCGGGACACCGCGTCGTGCAGTCATAGGCTGGGATTCAGCGCGACTTGCTATGGTCCTTGCGGTGCTGGAAGCCCGTTGCGGGATAAGTCTCGCCGACCGTGATGTTTACTTGAACGTGGCGGGAGGAATGCGCGTCGGCGAGCCCGCTGCAGATCTGCCGGTCGCCGCCGCACTAATCTCCGCCGTCCTCGATCAACCACTGGCGGCGGATACCGTGATTTTTGGTGAAATCGGCCTTTCGGGAGAGGTTCGATCCGTCAGCCAGGCTGATTTACGCCTTAAAGAAGCAGCAAAACTGGGGTTCGAAGCGGCTTGGGCGCCGCCACACCGACGCTCGGGGACCATGAAAGACACAGGTGATTCCCCGAAACTGCGCATTTCTCAGATGCGAAAGCTTCAGGACATGCTAGGACTGTTTGATCTATCGGGTGCCGTAATACGCACTGTTACAGAGGCTGCCGAATGACTACTGCTGATATTGTCTTTGTTGTCATTATCGTGCTTTGCGGTATCATTGCGTTGCGTCTCGGATTAATACGCGTCGTCCTCGGTCTCGCCGGCTGGATTGGTGCGGGTCTAGCAACGATCTATGGCTATTCTTACGCGCAACCTTACGCGCGGGAATATGTCGGCAACGAGCTCATCGCCGATATCGCAGCGGGAGCGGCGATCTTCATTGTGACGATACTCGTCCTCACATATATAAATCATGCAATCGCTGGCGAGGTCCGAGATAGCGCTTTCGGTTTGCTCGACCGGTCGTGTGGTCTCCTTGTTGGCTTGGCGATTGGCGGTGTGATTGTCAGCGGCGGTTACATATTAGGCCAGCAAGTTTTTAACATGGACGATAATGGGTCGTTTTACCAAGGTGCGAAAACCATGCCTCTGGTAAAACGGGGTGCCGACATGCTTGCCTCTGCTGCTCCAGCCGCGTGGGGCCTCAAAAAACAAAAACCTTTCGGCGTAAATCCTGACAGCACTTTCCGTTCGCTGCTTTCACCGAAACCGCGGGATGCCGGAACGGAACGGAAATCCGGCTACAAGAGTGAAGAGCGGGTGGAAATGGATCGCCTGATCCGAAGTCATCAATAAGGATACCACCAGCGTGTCGATAACCACCAACCCCTTTGACGACGACAAGCTGCATGAAGAATGCGGTATTTTCGGCGTGTATGGCCACGTTGACTCCGCTGCCCTAACAGCTCTTGGACTGCATGCGTTGCAACATCGGGGCCAAGAAGCAGCAGGCATCGTAACCTATGACGAGGGCCAGTTTTTTAGCCATCGCGCAGCTGGGCAAGTCGGTGATAATTTCAGTGAAGAAAGCGTCATAAGCAAGCTGCCCGGGCGTTCCGCTATCGGCCATAACCGCTATTCGACCACCGGCGATACGCTAGTGCGTAATATTCAGCCCCTGTTTGCCGATTTTGCCTCTGGTGGCTTTGCCATCGGACATAACGGTAACCTTACAAACGCCGTCGCCATCCGGCGCGAGCTTGTCCAACGCGGTTGCCTGTTCCAGTCGACTACCGATACCGAAGTCATTATTCATCTGATCGCCACGAGCAAGTTCGACACCGTCGTTGACCGGACCGTAGCGGCGCTTCAGATGGTCGAAGGTGCTTATTCAATAGTCGCCCTGCATAACGACACTCTGATTGGTATCCGAGATCCTTATGGCGTAAGACCCCTTGTCCTAGGACGCTTCGAAGACGCCTGGATATTTGCGTCAGAGACCTGTGCACTAGATATTATCGGCGCCGAATATGTGCGAGACATCGAGCCAGGAGAGATGGTGCTGATCGATGAAGATGGCTTACGATCAATGCATCCCTTCAAGCAGAAACCCAGGCGCTTTTGCATCTTTGAGTATATATATTTTGCCCGACCCGACAGCACAATCGAGGGCAAGAACGTCTACAACGCGCGGAAGGAAATCGGCCGGGAACTCGCCAATGAAACAAGCGTTCCCGCAGATGTCGTCATTCCTGTCCCGGATTCAGGGGTCCCAGCAGCGTTGGGATATGCAGAGCAGGCACGCATTCCATATGAATTGGGCATCATCCGAAACCATTATGTCGGCCGAACCTTTATCGAACCGACTGACAGAATTCGCCATCTGGGCGTAAAACTGAAACACAATGCCAACAGTGAAGTGATTGAAGGACGCCGGGTAGTCCTGGTGGATGACAGCATTGTGCGCGGCACCACCTCAGTTAAAATTGTCGAAATGGTGCGGGCGGCGGGGGCGACTGAAGTGCATATGCGGATCGCCAGCCCGCCTACAACTTATTCCTGCTTCTACGGCGTCGATACACCCCAGCGGGATCAATTGCTCGCCGCACAAAACAGTCTCGACGAAATGGCGTCCATCATAGGCGTCGACAGTCTCGCCTTCCTGACAATGGACGGCCTCTACCGAGCAATGGGCCTGGATTCCCGCAACCCTGAGAACCCGCAATATTGCGATGCCTGTTTCTCAGGACAATATCCAATTAAGCTGATTGACCACTCAACTGACCAGCCAAACCCTCAGCTCTCTTTCCTGACGCAGCTCGCGTGACCGGCCGTCTGAAAGATCGCGTTGCCCTTATCACTGGCGCGTCGCGTGGTATCGGTGCCGCCGTCGCTGAACGGTTCGCCGCGGAGGGAGCTACTCTTATTTTAATCGCTCGCACCCGGGGCGGTCTTGAGGATATTGACGACAAGATTCGGAAAGCGCACGGCGATGACCATGCGGTGACGTTGCTCGAACTTGACCTTACTGACCTCGATCAGGTCGACCTCATAGGCCCAACACTCGCGGAGCGCTACGGGCGGCTCGATATCGTCGTCGGTAATGCTGGCCTACTGGGCGAGATGGCACCTATCAATCATATTGATTCGCAAATCTGGTCGGAAGTAGTCGACGTCAATCTGAATGCAAACTGGAGGCTTATACGGACCACAGACCCACTATTACGACAATCGGATGCGGGTCGGGCGATCTTTGTTACATCGGGGGCTGCTCGCGGCAAACGCCCCTATTGGGGCGCATACGCGGTGACCAAAGCAGCACTGGAAATGATGGTAAAATGCTGGGCCGCAGAAACAGAAGAAACCAGCATGAAAATCAACCTCCTTGACCCTGGAGCTACCCGCACCTCGATGAGGGCGGAAGCCTATCCTGGGGAAGACCCGGCCAGCGTCAAGTTACCCGAAGATATCACACAGCTTTTCGTCGACCTTGCAGCCCCAAACTGCCGCCGGCATGGCGATATTGTCCCCGCCTATTAGGCAGACCTCGTTGATTCTTGTTTAGAATGCTCAAGCTTTATAGGTTGCCACCATGAAACTTCGAGAACTCAAGAAAGTCGTTATATGCGCTTCTTTGATGGCCCTGGGCGCGGCATGCTCATCATCAGGCAGTGACGGCGTTGAGTTGAGTACTCCTTGGCTGGGCTCACTGGACAACCTACAACGCGTGAGCGGACAAGGTAATTTCGGAATTTTCCTGAAAAAAAACGAGGGGGCCACTGCACATTTCGGAAGCGGATTTATTCTTACGCCGGAAATCATTGTGGCCGCGGGCTCCGATCTAGAGTTGGTTACGCCCGAGACTTACGAAAAGATCAAAGACCTGTTTGCGGAGTTATATCTCCAAGCAATGGCAAAAGAAATACCGGCAGCCAATCTCGACGTCAAACAAATTGAGCCGAGCCACCTGGTCCGAGCGGTTCTAACCAACATCAAAATCAAGAACAAAAAGACTATAAACCCAACCGCCGTGAGCCCACGAGACCTTGAATTTTCGTTTGGACAGTCGAGGATAGAAGCAGAAATCAGATTACGTCGAACAAATGAGCGACAAGCTGTATTTGTATTACCTGTCACAGCGCCAACTATCGGTTGGAAAGCGCTGCGGTTGCAATTCAGTAACTTTGCGCTTCTGACAGCTGTCGAAACCGGCAAGGCGCGAGATGCCATTAACACCAAAGCGGACCGGGATCCCGCGCCGACAACAGACCCACCGAAAAAAAATAATTAAAATATCTATTCAGGTGCCGCCGCCATCCGGAGCATAAGGGTTTTTTTGTCCACGCAGATTAATGCGTATCGGCGTACCTGGAAAATCAAAGTTTTCCCGAATACCGTTAGTGAGATACCTTAAATAAGACTCGGGCATACCCTTCGGTTGGCTGGTAAATACGACAAATGTAGGCGGTCGGGACTTTAATTGTGTGACGTAGCGTATGCGTATGCGCCTTCCATGAAAGATCGGCGGCGGATGCCGTTCCACAGCAATGCCAAGCCAACGGTTAAGTGGGCCTGTAGGCACGCGGCGGTTCCAAATTTCATACGCAGACAGAACTTCAGGTAAAAGTTTCTGAATACCACGCGATGTCAAAGCCGACAGCGTCACTACCGGTACACCGCGAATTTGGGGCAATGAAATTTCCATTCGGTCGAACATCAGATTTAGCGCCGCCGTGCCATCCTCCACGATATCCCATTTATTGACTGCAATCACGATGGCCCGACCTTCATCAATGATGTGGCGGGCGATTACTAAATCCTGTTTTTCAGGCATCATGGTGGCATCGACAACCAGAACCACCACATGGGCAAAGCGGATTGCCTCTAGCGTATCTCCAACTGAGAGCTTCTCTACCTTTTTATCGACCCGTGCTTTCCGGCGCATGCCTGCGGTATCAATAAGTTTGATAGACGTCCCCTGCCACATCCATTGAGTTGAGATCGCATCCCGCGTGATCCCGGCTTCTGCACCGGTGATGACACGTTCATCGCCAAGCAAATTGTTGACCAGCGTCGATTTACCAACATTTGGGCGACCAACAATCGCGAGATGAAGCGGCCCATGATAAATCTCTTCTTCACCGTCATCTAACTCATCGCCGATTTTGTTTTTGCGATATTCTCGAGCGTCAGGTTCCTGCGCTTCGCTGTCCCCGTCAAAGCCTTCAAGAACTGCAACGATAGCATCTTCGAGATCCGGCATACCAATACCGTGCTCGGATGCTATAGCAATCGGTTCTCCGAGGCCAAATTCATAAGCTTCAATTCGACCGGCATCCGAGGACCTTGCCTCACATTTATTGGCAACTAAAATAACCGGTGAGCGGGATTTGCGCATCATGTCGGCAAAATGCCGATCGAGAGGCGTTATGCCCGCGCGGGCATCAAAGACCAGCAACGTGGCATCGGCGTCCTGTATCGCGCGTTGTGTTTGTAACTGCATCCCCATCTCCACCTCGGAAGCAGGTGCCTCTTCGAGCCCAGCCGTATCCACCGCGATAAAGTGCAGTTTCCCGAGCAACGCTTCACCTTCGCGGCGGTCTCGCGTTACCCCAGGCGTTGGGTCGACAAGCGCAGAACGTCGGCCAATGAGGCGATTAAAAAGGGTAGACTTACCCACATTCGGACGGCCTACAATAGCGATGACGGGTTTCACAATTTACCCGTCAGTCAACGAAAGGCGATAAGTTCTGCCTCGTCGGTCAGCACATAGAGGGTCTCACTGGCGACAATTGGCGGGATTAAGACGGGGCTGGAAATGTCGATGCGGCCCAGAATGTTTCCGGTATACGGAGACAGCGACCAAACTTGGTCGATGTTATTCGCAACAAGAAGACGGTTACCCGCCACCACCGGCCCCGACCATAGTATTGGACCTGTCTGGTCCTCGGCATCCTCGAACCCAGCTAACTGCGCCATCCAGCGAACATGCCCGCCACGCCTGGTCAGGCAGATAACCTCAGCATTGTGCGTCACGACATAGATAAAATCGCCAGCAACCCAAACGCCATGGACACCTCCTATCGCGACTTCCCAGAGCCGATTTCCCGTCCGAAGGTCGACAGCCACAGTCCGGTTACTATTGCCGACGATATAAACAATCCCCCGGTCGATCACAGGTTGTCCACGGATGTGGGCTATAGCGGTCAAAGCGTCCGACCGACCGGTTGCTGTAAGCGATTCTCTCCATACCTGACGCCCGTTCTCGACCCGCAGCGCGACCACCTCACCCGATGAAAACGGAACAACGACAACACCACCATCTACCGCCGGAGGGGCGCCGCCGAGCAGCCCTGCAACCTCGCGCAATCCTGAATGCGTCCACAATTCGCGGCCGTCATTTGCGCTCAGAACGGACAATTCGTTCGCCACCGTAACTGCAAACACTCTGCCTTTCCATACGGTCGGCGCAGCCCGCATGGGTCCTGACAAACGCTTTCGCCAGATTTCTTTTCCCGTTTCCGCATTCAGGGCAATAACATCGGCAAAGCCGGTCGTTGCGATCAACCGATCATCATCGAAGGCAACACCACCGCCAAGAATGCCCTCCTCATCATCTTTCGACAATGCAACCCGCCATAGGAGGCTACCGCTTTTCTGGTCAAACGCGCTAACTTCCGCCTTTGTATCGAGGGTGTAAATTTTTCCATCCGCGATAACCGGTTGCGCCAGCAATTGGCCATCGTCGCTGGAGCCTTCACCAATATTTCTCCTCCACTGCTCCCTCAATGGCCCAGGCGCCGCTAAGTGATGCATCGCATGGTTGGGATACCCACCGGCCTGCGGCCAATCGTCATTCAAATTCGGTCTCGGCAGCAAGATTTTGAGGTCCTGTATCCTCTCATCGATTGCAATCTCACCAACCCCGCGGAGAACGCCGATACGCTCTCCCAGAAGCGGTTTATTTTCGCTCGCGCCGAGCCAGCTGTCACAGCCAGCCAACAGAATCATCAGTGCTGCAAATCCTATAAATTGGGCTTTCGGGACTGCGCAATACACCGCTCTACTCCTGATCAGGACGCGTCGAGGATATTAAGCATTTGAGATGCTCTGGCACGTATGCCCGGCGGCGATATCACATCGTCGACAATCGCTCGATAATTCGCGCGGGCCTTTTCCATATCTCCAGCGCGTTGCGCCGCGAGGGCTAGAATTTCTAGGATAATATGTCTGTATGCTTTGCCAGCACCGCTCATCGGCTGAATTTTGGCCTCGATGGTCGTAGCGTTAATCGACGGCACTCGAAGGGCCTGAAGGGCAGCTAGAACAACCGCCAGTTCGCGCAAAGAAGTCGGCGCAGACCTCTCTTCCGAAATTGCATCATAAATACTTATTGCACCAACGGCGTCACCACCCTTGGACGCGATGGAGGCCTGATAGAACCGCGCGAGTATTCCATATCCAGAGCCCGCATCGGCCGCGAGCGTCGATAATGCGGCGGCCGCAGCGCTCGCCTTGCCCTCCCGCATCAACGCCGCTGCCGCGGCAAACCGCTTGCCTTCTGCATAACGTTGGTCCGTCTGATAGCCTTGCCAGGCTTTCCAGCCTGCGACAAAAGCAACCACAAGCACAGCACCGCCAATCAAATATTTGCCATAGCTGCGCCAAAGTTTCTCGTAGCGTTCCTGCTTTAATTCTTCATCGACTTCACGAAATATATCGCCCAAGGGCTTGCTCCGCACTTTTCCGAAAAACGGTTCGTAAGATAACGGTGCGGCGGACCGGTAGCAAACAACCATTTTCACGATTGTACGAAAATTGTGGCAACCACCTCTTAAAAAGAAAGATCATACTGTGTACGGGGTTACCATCTCCACAATCCGACTGGACGAACCGCTCTAATTGGGGATAATTGTATGGTAATTTTCGTCAGAAACAGGGAGCTCACCTGCGGGATGGTTAAGGTCGTCAGTCTTTCGGACTATAAAAGCGCCGACCGCCACTTTAAGCCAGATATTTGTTTCAATAAGCAAGAACTCGACCAGCTTCTGACCGTTTATAGCCGCCGGGTGACGAGCGGGGAATGGAAGGATTATGCGATTCGCCATGATCCCGCGATAGCCGCCTTCCTAATTTACCGAAACAACAGTCAGCAGCCCGCTTTCACCATTATAAAGCACCACACCAATGGCGGGAAAACTGAGTTTGTCGTCTACCACGGTCGCGAGAGGCTAAAACGCAGCGATGCGCTGAAAGACACCTTAACGGTTCTTAACCGCAAGCTGAAACTCGTTAGAAGATAGACTAATGGTTCGGAATGTCAAAATGGCTGGCAACATTGTACGCATGCCCAAAATTCGTCAGGTCGACGACGAGGTCTCGGCGCTTCGCCAGCAACTGCTTTTCGCCTTTCACATAGTCGACATGCTCGGTCAACCGAGCGGCATGGGCAGTCATCTCACAGCACGGCTGCCCGGCGCTAATACATTTTTTTTCCACGTGCATAACTTCGGCTTCGGTGAAGTAACACCAGACCTGATCCATGAAGCAGATTTCGAGCTTAACGTGGTGTCGGGTAAAAATGTGGATGTTAATCCCACGCTGCATATTCACACGCAAATCTACGCCGCGCGGCCCGATGTTGCCTGCATTCTTCACACACATGCAAAGCACGTAACAGCGCTTAGTGCGCTGGGTGAAAATATCCAAGTGATCACCCAGAGCGGCGCGCGACTGCATAATGAGTGTGTTTTGTTTGACGAGGACGATGGAGTTGCACTCGGCAAAGGTCCGGGCTCTGCGATGGCGCGCGCCCTCGAGCAAAAATCATGCATGGTGCTTAAGAACCATGGGCTACTCACTGCAGCAGCGTCGATACCGGCGGCTGTGATTCTCGCCGACACTATGGAAAAAGAGGCCGAAATGCTGCTGATGGCAAAAGCGGCAGGCGCCTTGGCACCGCCATCAGCCGAAGGGAGCGAGCGGACCAAAGAATTTCTACACAATGAAAAAGCTTTTGGTCGCGGCTGGACCTACTTGATGCGACGACTAGCTCTACGGCGTCCCGATATCATGAATATGTGAAGGGGCGGCCACTCTGAGGTCCGGCTATTGCATGATCTTTAGGTGACCCCCACGAAAATGCTTGAAATAGGGAATTTTTCGACTGGCGGATTGACGCCGCGGCTCGACGATCAAGCTTTCAGCGTATGCGAGGACGTTTCGGGTCACCATGGCGAGTTCGAAAGCGAGGGTGTCTTTGATCGGAATCCATTCTAGGTTTTCCAGTTCGCCCGATCCCTGCAGATCGCCCACAACCCCACCCGCTTCCACCATAAAAAACCTTGCATCGAACCGAATGGGTCTGAACACAGGCGTTATCGCGCGGGCAATATATTCTAGCCTGTTAAGTGCGGGGGCGCAGCCTTCGCCAAAAAATACCTCCCACCCCTCGGGTGGCGGCCGATGCGGAAGCGGATCATCCGCGCCAATGATCAAACCGGTTTCTTCAAATGTTTCCCTGATCGCCGCGATTGCGATCGACCGGGCACGCCCCTTTCGGGTGGTACGTGACAATTGCGCAGCGACGGCGGGTTCCATTTCGCTTCCGGCACGGATCCGACTATCAGTTGGATCGACCCGACCGCCGGGGAACACGTACCTATGCGGCAAAAACCTATGCGCCCTGTGACGTTCGCCCATCAACACTTCGAAATCATGTCGCTGCTTACGCCAGATGATTATCGTCGCCGCATCAGATGGTCGTACAGCTTTCGCACCGACTTCGCGTTCCGGCTGCGGAGGCAACGGAGCTTTCTCTCCGCTCATAGCATTTCCCCGGTGGGCACGACGCGTATCCTTGCAGACCTCAACGCCTCCAAATCACTGCTTCCCGTGCAAAACATCGTGATACGCAACTCTTCAATCGTCGTCTTCATATTCTCAAAAACCGCTTCCGTCGAGCTGAGCGCCGAGCCCAAAGTCGGCGCTGCCATCCCAACCAAGGAAGCGCCGAGGCGAACCGCCTTGCCAGCATCAACCCCTGAGCGTATCCCGCCGGATGCAAAAACCGGCACATCTGCCGCCTCGGCCACTACGGATTGGAGAGACTCTGCCGTCGGTATACCCCAACCCGCGAAGGCATGCGCCACTCTTCGGCGCCCTGGGTCTTGCTGACGATAGGCCTCGACCTCGCTCCAGCTTGTACCACCTGCGCCGGCAACGTCGATGCCCGCGACCCCGGTTTCGATTAGACGCCGCGCCACATCCCCGGAGATACCGTTGCCGACCTCCTTCGCGACCACCGGCACTTCCAACGCCGCAACTATTCCGGCGATCCGGTCATACAACCCCGTCCAGTGGCGGTCGCCACCCTCCTGTACCGCTTCCTGCAGGGGGTTCAGATGCAGAAAAAGAGCATCGGCTTCGATCATGTCAACAGCCTGACGGGCGTGATCTGCAGTGTATCCGTAGTTCAGTTGCACCGCGCCTAAATTTGCGAATAGAAAAATGTCCGGCGCCGACTGGCGAACCCGGTAGGTATCTGCAAAATCAACCGATTCGAGACCAGCACGCTGAGAACCGACGCCCATAGCAATCCCAAGCGACTGGGCTGCCTCTGCAAGCCTAAGGTTTATATCACGCGCAATATCTGTCCCACCGGTCATGCTCGAAATCAGGAAGGGTGCTGCAAGCTCTTTGCCCAAAACCGTTGTCGTCAGGTCGATGGCATCAAGGTCGATTTCGGGCAACGCAACATGTTCAAAATGATAATTCTCGAACCCGGTCGCCAGCCCCTTAGATGACACATCCTCGTTCAGAACAGTATCGATATGTTCGCGCTTGCGGCCTTCTATATCACTCATGATCGGGGCTCTCCATCGTCGGAGACAGTCAGTTCATCCTTCATTCGACGGTGGCGGCGTTCCGTCGCCCACCAAGCCCAGAAACCAGCCAAGAGGGACAGCAAAATACCGATCATCGTTTCCAGCACCGGATCGGCACTGCGCCACTTAAAGTAGAGCATAAAAACGATTACGCACGTGACGACGCCAATGATTTTTGCGAACACGCAGTGCCTCCAAATTTTATAAATTAGCTCGTGCGCGGTGTGTAGGCAAAGTCGACCCAACTCACAACCGGAACTCAGCCAGCGATCAGCGGAACAGACTGGGTGTTCACACCCAGGTAACTATTTCAACGCCCGCCCTACTCGACCCCAAATAGCGCCCTTCGAAAAACACGGTCAGCCCATCTGCTGCAAATGTCCAGCGCGTTACGCGACAGATGCCATGAGCGTGGGGCGCATCTTGACGTCTACATCTACAGCGGCTAACCGCCGTAAGTGGAGAAAACCTGCCTTATCACGCGCGGTTGCGTGCGCTTGGTTAACATACAACGCTCAAATATCAAAGAAGTGCAGCTGATTATAAGCTGCTATCAAAAGGCCGTCAGCCACGTTGCCATGATCAACGCAAAGCCCAGGAAATTTGTCTTTAAGAAACTCCCCGGCACGCCTCTCGACGCAGTCTCTACCCTCATTGATTGTTCAAAAACGAAAACTGCCTCCAGCTAGGAGGCAGTAATTCTATCGTTACCATCGAGAATATTAGCAATGGCTCGCTAATAACAGGATATACCGCGACGTGTTTACGCAACCTTGCGGCGTGGCTCCGGCTCTCTGTAAGCCATTTCGACGTGTTTAGTACAATATGAGTAGCCTTCTAGCGTCTTTGCCCCACAAAAGTGAAAGTCCTCGGTCCCCGGCTCACCGTGCGGCCACTGACACGTTCGGAATGGCGACGGGCCGTGGTTGAACAGCCGCGAAATGTTAAGAACTTTTTGTTTAGGAGTAGTCATTATACTTACCCGGTTCAACACAATGATTCAGGGCACCTGTCAAGGTGCGCTGCAGCGTAAATTAAAAGCGATCTTTGACGATTTCTGTCGTGCAAAATAACCGTCTTTAAAGAACATAACAAAATCGATTCGCTTTTTCAACCATTTTGTTACAAGCCAACGAGAGGACCTTGATTCAATTAATTTATCGGGTATACCTCGATCAAAGTCACTATTGACAGTTACCCACATTCAAATTTCTCCCAGCGAGATTATGTGAGGTTTCATTCACTTAGAAGCGCCTAAGCTGATTGGGCAAAGCGCACCTTGCTCACCAACTGGCTTGGGAGAAATTCATCCTGGCGTGCGCAAAATTCGTCGATCAGCCAGAATTCTTCTCGATGTTTCATCTAAGGCGCCCGCGATTGCCAAACTTAGCCCTGCCTAACCGGCATGAAGATCCGCGGACATTAGTTGTCAATAGTTTATCATTAAAACTCCGTGGTTTCAATCACACGGGTCTCTGTATTAATTAAAGGCAGTCGCGCTGATTCGGTGTGGCGATCAATGTTCGTGTATAGAAAAGTGGTAAGCGGGCAGGCAGTCACTTGCAATTCCTCGCGGTCTCTAACGGACTGCATGAAAAAAGGTTCAGTTCTGAGCGCCCGCTGAAAAATTATGTAACGAGCGCAGCCGAGTACTCTGCAAACGGAAGGCGCATTCTCCCAAGCAAAACCATTATTTGGCATACCTTTGCATTTAATTTTGCTGTCGGTAAAGTGAACAGATGGTTAGTAAAATGGTTGCATGACGGGTCACGTCGATTTGGAGGCGCTACTCTCAGCTGCTCTCTCTGACGCTCATGCGGGTCGGTATTCGGATGCTACTGAGAAGTTTCAGTACCTGCTTACACAGCCCCTTAGTGATAGAGACCGTGGCGTAATTCGTGGGATGCTAGGCGCGGCTTACGCGTCTGTCGGTGAAAATGATAAGGCCGTCAAAGAGCTGACGGTCGCTGCGGGAGAAAACCCGGAGGACGCGTCTATTCAATCTAATTTGTGCAGTTGTCTTACGCGTGTTGGCAATATTCAAGCCGCGATCACCGCCGGTAACCGGGCTATTAACTTGCAACCAACATTCCCGGAGGCCCATAACAACCTGGGGTCCGCTATGCATGAAATGGGGGACACAACGGGGGCCATTAAGGCATACCGTGAAGCTCTCAGCCTGCAGCCCGATTATGCCAAGGCGTACAACAATCTGGGCAATGCCCTATCTGATTCAGGTGATGCGGACGGGTCGATAACAGCCTACCGTCGCGCGCTGGAGTTACGGCCCGGTTACGCAATTGCTCATAATAACTTGGGCGGTGCGCATCTGAAAGCTGGGGATATTACTGCGGCGTTAGAACAAATAGGAGAAGCCATCAGGTTGCATCCGGACTATCCTGAAGCGCACAAGAATATGGGCCTCGCGTTGCGGGAGGCTGGGAGACTTGCTGATGCACTGGATTATTTCCGCAAGGCGACAAGTCTGAGAACTGACTACCGCGACGCTTATCGGGCACAAAATCAGGTGCTTCTATCGCTTGGCAAATATGAAGAAGCCCTGGAAATCCAGACAAGTGCCCTAGGCATTGTGCGGTTTGACCTCGACAACGGAGTTTCTGTTGTAACAGGAAAGATGTAATGAAACGGATCGAAATTTCGTCTCGAGAGAATACGCCGCATTTTATTGGCTGCTGGCAACTTGACCCGAACCCCTTTTGCGTCGACATCATAAAATTTTTCGAAGCCCAAACAAGCAGACAAAACCCCGGAGCAACTATGGGTGGCGAGAATCCGGAAATTAAGAAATCGACAGATATCGTTATTGATCCTGTGGATCTAAACACCCCGGAACTTGAGTGCGTTAGCGCTTACTTAGACCAGTTATTCCAATGTCACGCAGACTACATTGCGCAGTGGCCATTCCTGAAAAGCTTTGCTCCCCGATTAGATCTCAGCTCATTCAACATCCAGCGCTATCTGCCAGGCGAACATTTCCAGAGCATTCATTCGGAGCGCAGCTCGCTCTCGGGAGCGCATCGGCTGTTCGCATGGATGACATATCTGAACGACGTGTCAGACGGGGGTGCAACCACGTTTTCCCATTTTGGCCTCGATATACAGCCTCGGGCCGGGAAAACTATGATTTGGCCTGCCGAATGGACCCATGCACATGCCGGCCAAGTGCTGAACGCCGGCAAGAAATATATTATCACTGGCTGGATGCATTTCCCGCCATCCAACGCGGCCAAATAAGAATTAATCAGTAAGTTCGATCATACATTTCGCGCATATGGGCCTCCACGGTGGTCGACGCGTATTTGGGTATTTCGCCTTCAGCTAAGCAGCACTCCAATGCTTCCACCTCGTGCGCAGGGTTTCCACTGAAAAAGAATGGAATCGAATACCTTTCCTCACCGGACAGGTTGATCACTCGGTGTAAAGTCGACCGGTAGGTCTCGTTAGTCCAACGAGAAATCATATCGGCCAGATTAACTACATATGTGTCGGATATGGGCGGCGCATGCAGCCAGCGGCCGTCCGCGCTCATAACCTGAAGGCCACCATGATCATCCTGAAGCAGAAGGGTGATAGCGCCAAAATCCGTATGCGCGCCGCAGCCCCTGGCGGCCGGTTCGGCGCTGGGGGTCGGGGGGGGGTAATGCAAGAGCTTCAGCGCTGTAATGGGTTCCTTACAGAAATCTGCAAAATATGTCTCAGGCAAATCCAACGATAACGCTATGCCCATCATTAACCTCTCACTCAACGCCATCATATTAGAGTAATAGGCGTTCATGACACCCTTAAATCCCGGTAAGTCTTCTGGCCACTGGTTGGGCCCTAAGTTGAAACCACCGCGGGCGAGGCGTTGGTCGCTCGCCGAAATCTCTTCGCCAATATACAGGCCTTCTTTGAGGTCTGGTGCTCCCCCTTCTTCTAGTGTCTGGCCGCCAAGCCGCTCGTATCCGCGGTTATGTGGTGAAAAGGCCATGTCTATTCCAAGCTTTGCTTCCTCGGGCTGGGAAAAGAACGCAATTGCCTGCTCAAAAACCTGATTCTGGAGGCCTGTATCAACACCATGTCCCGTCACATACATAAACCCAAGGTCGAGACAGGCTTCATGAATTTTTTTACCTACTTGCTGACGGGCTGCCATATTACCGTCTCGGAGTGCGGATACATCGATAATTGGCAGAGCGGCCTCTGACATTCTCCGAACAGCTTTTCGTGTCATTTTCACCTCAATTAAACGCGCGCATTTTGCCGCGTTATTTATTCATAAATTTTTTGTATAAGTGTTTTTTCTTTTTTTATATTCCCCCCATCCAAATAAAATTTAAATAAGATAAAAATTCACTCCAATTATAACCCTGTCTTTTGTTCCACTATAAACTGCAGAGTGCATTCTGCTTGCCGGAAAAACGGTTATCATACCGTTACATGGGAGGATGTCTTCGTCGGGTTCGTAAAGTTTTAATATACCGGGCTCACTGCAATTTTGATCTCCCACATCGAGATAGTAGACGAGGGAATACTTCCGTTCACCCAAACCGAATGCAATATCTTTGTCTACATCTGCTGCTAAATGAGCGTGGGGATTTGTTCCCCCGCCAGCACCCAAAATATTAAAGAAAGATTCATGTATGTAGATTTCTGATTTTAACGCCTCCATTAAAAGTTTTTTTAAATTTTTAGCTACCTTTCGTATGATAGGGCGATTATTGTCAAATAACGAAAAGTCTGCTGACACCCTGCCATTTCCGTATCGAGCGTCATTTTTACCTGACGGTAAAAAACAGAACCTTTTTGTATTATCCAGTTGGATAGAATTCATTTCATATAGGCTAGAAATGAGCTCTGCTTCTACCTCTCTATTTAAAATAAGTAGATTTGAGATTAATCCTGTGAACGGCTTTATTACACTCGTATCGCCAACTGCCACCCTACTTCCGTTGCGGGATTTTTTTGCTTCCATAACACTCAGCATTAGCTCGTAGTCTTTTGACTGTGGTTCAATGCTATTTGCTTGCTTTATGTTTTTTAGGGCTAAATCCTGATTGCCCTTACCGTGAAAAACTTTGCCCAATTCGTAATGAGCTAGCGCAAAGTTAGGCTTCAGCGCAATCGCTTGTGTGTAGCTTGCCTCAGCCTCGTCTAATCTTCCGAGTTCTTTAAGCGTGACACCCAAGTTGTTGAAAGCTTCAGCAAAGTCAGGCTTCAACGCTATCGCTTGTTTATAGATTGCTTCCGCCTCGTCTAATTTTCCTAACTCTTGTAGCGTGTTACCCAAGTTGTTGTAGGCATCAGCAAAGTTAGGCTTCAGCGCTATCGCTTGGGAGTAGTGTAATTCAGCCTCGTCAATTTTGCCTAGTTTTCGGAACGTATTGCCCAAGTTATTCTGGGCTTGTGCGAAGTCGGGCTTCAACACTATCGCTTTTTTATAGCGTGCCTCAGCTGCTTCTAACCGCCCTAGTTCTTGCAGTGTGTTACCCAAGTTGTTGTGGGCTTCGGCAAAGTCAGGCTCTAGCGCTATCGCTTGTGTGTAGCTTGCTTCAGCTTCGTCTAATCTTCCGAGTGCTTTAAGCGTGGCACCCAAGTTGTTGTAAGCTTCAGCAAAGTCAGGTTTCAACGCGATCGCTTTTGTGTAGCTTGCTTCAGCCTCGTCTAATCTTCCAAGTTCTTGCAGCATGTTACCTAAGTTGCTATGGACTTCGGCATTGTCAGATTTTAACTCTATGCATTGCAGAAAGCTTGCTTCAGCCTCATCCATTTTCCCCAGCTTTTGCAGCGTGCTACCCAAGTTGTTGTGGGCTCCGGCAAAGTCAGGCTTCAACGCTATCGCTTGTGTGTAACTTACTTCAGCCTCGTCTAATCTTCCGAGTTCTTGCAGGGTAATGCCCAAATTGCTGTAGGCTTCAGCATACTCAGGCTTCAACTCTATCGCTTTTGTGTAGCTTGCTTCAGCCTCGTCTAATCTTCCGAGTTCTCTCAGCATGTTACCCAAGTTGTAGTGGGCTTCGGCAAAATCAGGCTTCAACGCTATCGCTTGTGTGTAGCTTGCTTCAGCCTCATCTACCCTCCCTAGGTTTTGTAGGGTGTTACCCAAGTTGCTGTGAGCTTCGGCATCTTGTGGTGCTAATTGAACGGAATTTTGACAAACACCTAATGAATCACTAATTCTGCCGGTTTGGGTCAACACGGCACCAAGCACTTTCCAACCAAATTGATGTTTAGGAAATTCCTGAGTAAGAGATACAGCTAGCTTCTCCGCATCCCCGTATCTTCCGTCTTTATAGTGCCCGACAAGGCTCTTGAGCAGTACTTGAGGTGGGCTTGAAGTCGCTGTACTTGGGTTTTGATTTTCATGAGAGAGTTTCACCTCTAAAGAATTTAATTTCTTTCTGTCCACCCCATGTTTCTTCGCCTGCCCGAGCACTTGCTCTACTGTTACAAACTTTTTTTCTTTGATCAGTGCATCAATGTAACTTAGCCAAAATTGTTCAATATTTGGATTAGAATCGAGCGCAAGTTTAAATAGTTGCAACGCTGCATTAGCTTTATTAAATGTGACTGCTATGACACCCAGGTTATGATTAGCATCCGGGTGTTCCGGCTGAGATTGCAAAATAGCTCGATAAAGACGTTCGGCTTCTTGAAGCTTACCTTCTTGATGTGCAACAACACCCTGCTGCAGTGCTTGTTCAATTGTTAGCTTCATTACATGCTCTTAACACTGCCTGGCAAAATCTAGTGGCGCCCGTTTCTATCAGTTGTGGCTGAAATCCTGGAAGTAATGTGTACTTTTCTGACGTGTACAAGCTTATTTTTTGATTGGGCAACGGTTTTTGAGGAGTGATGGGTTTGATAGCATTTCTAGCTGCGTTGTTTGCGGCAGGTTTGCTTATGATTTTTGGTAGTCACACGTTTGTGCAAAATTCTGTGTAATCGTGCGAAAAAACTTCAATTAAATCAATGATTTATTTTTTATGTAATGAATGTATAAGTAATTATGAGAACTACTTACACAAGAAAAACTACTCCCACTCGATAGTAACAGGGGTAAATAACCCTTTAAAAACAATGACTTAAAAATAGTTTCAAACTACTTTCAAACTATTCCGCTTTCTGAAT
>NZGJ01000034.1 GCA_002689465.1 Rhodospirillaceae bacterium
CACCCTAATATCCGTGTAGGCATTTCTTATCAGCAGTTCGATGCCGAGCTTGAGGCCATCGATATAAGTGCCGCATTATCTTTCAATGGAACCGTTTTGACCACCGCGGCAGGCAGGGTCACGAAAGAAGAGCTTGAAGCCGCGGGTGCTGAGTCTGGTGACGACGCTAAAGCCTATTCCTTGAATGCATACTATGATCTCGATCAACTTGGTGTTTTTAAACCCTATTTAGGTTTAGGGATCGGTTTTGCTGATATTGAGAACACAGAAGATGATGAGTTGATGATCTCGGGTTATTTTGGAATCAACTACTTATTAACGAAAAATATATATATGGGTCTTCGTGGTGCTGTTCGTCGCATAGATGGACCGACTGATCTAGCTGGGATTGATTATGATGATATTACCTATAAGGAAATCGGTGCAGTTCTTGGCATAACTTTCTAATTCCAATTAGGCATCACAAGTGTGTGCGATTGTGTGTGATTTGTGCGAATGTGTGCGAATTGGGTTTTATCGTTAATTACTAAGTGTCTGAAATATATAGATTGTCCACAGGGTTACACCCTAAATGGCCCACCGGCCAGAACATCAATGTTTTCAACGGCTTGTAAAATAGTCTTAAAATAATTGACAGGTTCGAGTCCTGGTGGGCGCACATTTTTTAAAGGCATAGCAGCCGTTGTCCCTATATTTCTGTATGGGGTGGACACTTTTGACTGACTTTTGATCAACCTTTGTTCTTATTTGCTTCGAACAATGTGACGGTTTCAGCTTTCGCTTGGAGTTGTGTTGTTTAGCAACCCTCTTTTTCGTGGCCCAAAAGACACCATGGGCATCAAGCTATTTTGGGATTACCCTTGAACGGGTGAGGGCGAAACTCCCGCCAAAGAGAGTCCATAGTAAGTAGAAACCTTGGATACACTATTAACGCTATTGTGAGGGGGGTATGAAATGCTACCGGCTCTAGAACAATTCATTTCAGAATTTAGGTCTCTGTATACGCTTGATATTGACGATCGCGAACGTTTTCGTCGGGGTATCCCGCTTTTGGAAATTCTTCTTTCTGATCGAGAATTAAAAACGCGGTCAATGAACTGGCCTTCGCGAAATGATCCGGGGAAGGGATACTACGAGAACCTTTTGTTTTATGAAGATCCAGATTACGGGTTCGTCCTCAACGCTCTGATTAAAGACCCCGGAGAGGCGACGCCGGTTCACGACCATGGCGACGTACTAACGGTATATGGCGTTATGATAGGCGGAGAGACCGTCAAGCGGTATCGGCGAATTGATCAAGGTGTCACTAACGATACGGATAAAGGAATAGAACTCGAAGCAGTTGGTGATAATCAGGTAAAGCCTGGCTATATCGATTTCGTCCCGCCCGGTGAAATCCATGTTGAATATAATGGCCCCCATCGGACCATTGGGCTGATACTGAGAAACGGCAACGTGGGTAAGAACTTACAATCTTGGTACGATATAGAGGCAGGGACCAGGAGCCGTCGCTTCGGTCCAAAGCAGGTGCACCACAAGTTGGTATAGAGTTTCTTTGATCAGAAGGCCTGAGGTCCAAGAGGATTTCACAGGACAGAACATAGGCATTTATGACTGCGTCCTCTGGCGCGCAAAGTTCGATATTAAAAGAATTGCTCTTTTTGGGGCGAAAGTTGACACTTTTAGGTAATTTTTGATCAGCCATTTTTCTGTCAAGCGATTTCTAATTTGCCGATCGGGGCCTTCCCCTATCGCCTTTTGACAGCTCGCAGCCGTACTTTTCTATTATCTGGGCCGCGAAGTGACCGGTTATTGCCTTGGCCTTATCGGGCCTCGGGCTTGTCGAACTCGGCGAACTGGGCTGGCCGGTTGTAGCTCCCGGCAGGACGAACTCGATCGACGAGGTACGGGACGCCACCGAGGAGGTACGACGCGCAATGTTCTACGTGCCGTATTAGGCAGGAGGTCCGCCCCTCAACTTTGAACTATAGACCGGCAGACGGTATCGGAAGTGAAAACGCAACTCGAATTTCTATCGACAGGTTCCGGTTCAAACCGAGCAACCAGGTTGCGCAGAGAACAGGAGCAGGCGAAAGTTCGATATCTAAAATGTCAGAGGGATTAATAAAATGTCAAATCCAAAAATTTTCGTCTTCGCACCCAATGACGAGTCTGGTGACAATCACCCCAGACTCGAGAGTTTCGGATGCGAGTTGATACTTGGCGATGCGAACTGGCACACACCGCAGGGTAATAACGAAGAGGAAATGCTACGGTTCGCGAAGGGTACGCATGCCCTAATGGGGACGTCGATCCGTTCTAGCCCCATCACGCGCGGCATTTTGGAAGCGAGTTCTGAATTGCGCATTGTAGCCAAATGTACGGTCGGCACGGACGATATAGACGTTGATGCGGCCACCGAACTAGGCATTCTGGTAACTCATGGACCGACTGAGTCTAACTGCTACGGTGTCGCAGAAGGAACCGTTGCGATGATCCTCAACCGACTAAAAAAATTAAATGAACGAGACGCGTCTGTTAAAGCGGGTAACTGGCGAGACCCGGCGCTAATGGGGCGTTATCTCGGTGCGCGCTCGACCGACGGATACAGGGGCCTGACACTGGGGATCATTGGACTTGGGCGTATCGGCGCGAGGGTGGCACAACTTTTTCAGCCGTGGGGAATGAGGGTCATTGCCAATGATCCCTTCATCGAAAATGAGCGCTTCGAGCAAAAAGGCGCAGAGAAAGTCGAAATCGACTACCTGCTGCAGAACTCAGACATTGTCACGCTTCATTGCACACATAATCGCACTACGAACAAATTCATGAACGCAGAGCGCTTCGCAAAAATGAAATCAAGCGCACTATTTATTAATACTTCACGAGGGGGCAACGTTGACGAGCACGCCCTCGCAGAAGCGCTGAGTAAAGATGTCATAGGCGGCGCTGCTATTGACGCCTTTGCTGATGAACCGTTGTCGATGGATTCACCACTACGCGATGTGGGCGACAAAATTTTGATGTCAGCTCACATGGTCGCATCAAATATTGAAAGCGGTCTTGGGCCAGGTTATCGGTGGGCGACACAGGCTGTTCTTGAGGCTTTAGACGGTAAGGTCCCGAACAACGTCTTTAATCCGGAAGTGATAGAGAAATGGAAGCAACGTTTCGGCGGTGTCAGATCACTGCCCTCAAATCACGCGGTGGAACCGCATCCCGGCTTTGGTCCTACTGATCCATAGTAGTTGTGCTTTCGCGCCTTTTCCAATTTGACGATCGCAGCCGCAGCCTGAGGTCGGTTTGGCATTCCCCTGATAATCTTTTGCAGCATTCTCCTCGTCAAATAATCGGTAATTGTTCTCTCTTGTCAGGCGCGGAGCAGGTTGGTGGATCCCCATCTTTGTGAAGCCGGAAATTAATGTTGATTATGTCGGGCATTGACAGTGCTTACTGATACCTCAATTTTTAACCCATCACGTTTGTGAGATACCGAAACTATTTGTAGGACAGAGGGGAGATTACCAATGTCAGATGCGGAATCCGAGATCCTAAACTTACGCGCTTTGGAAGAACGACGATACGCGGCTATGTTGGCAGGCGATGCCGGGGTTTTGGAAGAATTGCTCCACCCTGAATTGGCATATATGCATTCGACCGGAGAGCTGGAGTCTAAAGAGAGCTATCTGCGCACGCTCCGGGCGGGCACTTCGGCCTACAAGTCAATCAAATGCGATGATCAAACCATTAGAATTTATAAGGAAGTCGGACTAGTCTTTCATCATCTTGAAGCGGACGTAGTGTTCGAAGGGAACGCGCGTCACCTAGACAACCGGCTCCTCGCTGTTTGGGTTCGGGATGGCGGTAACTGGCAGATGTTAGCGCTCCAATCCGGCCCGGTGCCTCGTTAGGAATGTTCTTAGGCGACCACTTGTCTGCGTAGAAATAAAACTGCCAGCCGCAGGATAAGGGCACCTTTCCAGCATGGAATGAGAATTTTATGGGTGGCAAATTGGTTTTAGAATCCCACGCAACATAGAGGCTGGAACCTAAAAAAAAAACCCCGCCGGGGCGGGGCTGTATAGTTGGAAGGAGAGCCCCAGCGGCCCGCGCTTGATGGAATGAGGGAAGCCGATGAGCCACTGGGGGTTACAAAGAACAAACTTTGAACTTGTTTTTTATACTGCGACTCAGTCGCAGTTGCAATAAATAATTTTTGAAGGGCTACCTCACAGTTGTAGACTTGTGTATTTGCCTCGCTTCCCAATCAGAGCGCATATTCGAAAAGCTATTTTCGCCTGGCATGAATATCAGATACACTCGACGTCATCGGGTTAGTGCTACTCGGTTGTGTGTGTGTGATAACTTTTTTCTAGATCACAAAATTACAAACAAAGCCGTTCGCGCGAAGCTTAGACTTCGAGGAAAATTACAAGCCTATGTTACAGAGCATAAAAGAAAATTTTATAAATAAATTAGAAAAAAAGCGAAAAGAAATACTACCTCAAAGTCCGCCGGAATACTTGCATATACTTACAGACGCCGTTCATACATCTATGAACCTGATTAGTCGTTCCGATGCTCTCTACCACGACGTCGAACACACGTGCATGGTGACTTTATGTGGCCAGGAAATATTTGCCGGCAAGAAAATTTTGGAGGGGGAACTCAATGGTTCAGATTGGCTTCACTATACGATTGCGCTGCTCTTTCATGATATCGGATATGTGAGAAATATCCTGGCTGGTGACAACGACGAAAGCCAGCTGATCAATTCGACTGGAGGCACTCATGAACTGAAAACCGGGGATACAGATGCCTCGCTCACGCCCTACCATGTTGAACGTGGAAAACTATTTATAAATGAGAGAAACTGGGGCCGAGAAATCGACAAAAATGTGCTTATCGATTTTCTCAGCTATACTCAATTTCCCATTCCTGACAGAGGGGTTGCAGTTGAGGGTGAGGACGATAAGTACCGGGGATTGGCAGAATTGGTCGGGTCTGCAGATTTAATCGGACAACTAGCCGACCCGATGTATGACGTCAAAATTGCCAGGTTATTTTACGAGTTTTCTGAGACAGGTTCTGCAAAGCAGATGGGTTACGAAACCCCGGCCGATCTACGAAAAGGCTATCCCGGATTTTTTATTAACTTTGTTCGGCCGCATATTGGTGAGGCGCTTAGATATCTTCAAGTGACCGACGAAGGAAAAACTTGGATTTCAAGCTTAAATTATCACGTTTTCTCACAAAGCCATAAAGCCCAGCTGGAGAGTGACGGCATTGAGCTTTTAAACGAACTCACAAAAATCGATCCAAAAATTTACTCGATCGAAGACCTGATACAAATCACTTTGAATAAAATTTGTGATTACAAAGATTGGCCCTTAGGACATGTTTATTCCGTTGAAGATAGTGAAAAAGGTCCACTTCTCCGCTCGATGAAGATTTGGCATGCCCAAGTTGGCGATGAAACGATGTTGGAGTTCAAAAAAATTAGTGAAGACTACGTGTTTGAACCGGGATTGGGGCTCCCAGGGCGAGTTTATGATACAAACGCAGTTCAAACGATTCATGATGTCACAGTAGATCCAAATTTTCCGCGTGCAAAACTAGCTACTGATATTGGAGTTCGGGGGGCCTTTGCGTTCCCTGTAAGTGATAAACGTGGGGTGAAATTCGTCCTAGAGTTTTTCAGTTTAGAACCCGAGCAGCTTGACCCTTCGGTGCTGGAGCTGATGAAACATGTCAGCCGCTATATCAGCAGGATGTTCTTTCAAAAATGATGGATTTTACACTCATTGCGAAGAATGAATTCGAGAAACAGCTCGCTGTTTCAATCGAGTATCAAAATTCGGACGTTCTTTCCGCGGTCGACATCGTGAGAAATATGAGTTTGATATCTTTTACCCGATTTGCGAAATCGAGCAGTCTATATTTTTCGCTAAATCACGCTCTTTCAGCATCGATAATTGGATTGCAGGTACTAAATGCAATGCGATGTAGATATGGCGTGGTCAGGCCAGCACAAATGCTTAATCTCATGGCGTCAGTTCTCTTTTGCAACATCGGAGTAATCCGAGGGGTGCTGGATGATGATGATGGCGATAAACAGAGGCTGAGTAGCGACGAAGTGAGCATTGTAAATCAAAATTATACCGACTCTATTTTGTGGGCTCACAAATCCTTCAGAAGCAAGAAATTCATTCAAAACATCTCTTTTTTAGGCACTAATGTAAATCTGGAAATAGTCGGCCGAGCTATCGAATATTCTGATTTTTCGAGTAACGGTGTTACCGTAGACAGCGACGTAGGTGAGATCGCGAAATATGCGCGTGCTATTCAAATTATCGCCTTAATGTCTGATCAAAACTACGATCGCCGATTAGTCGAGTTTTACCTCTCACTGAAAGAGTCGGGGCTGTTAGATGAAACAATATTCGGCAGCTTGGAAGAATTTCGCGACAAGTGGGTCCAATATTTCTGGGAGCGATTATACCCTGTTGTCGGTGAAGAAATTCTGCTGCTTAGAGAAACAAATGAGGGACGAAATATCGTCTCGCAGATGTATTCTCACCTTTGATTTCTGATTCGCCAGAGAAAACACGAAGTGCGGCGGCTCACGGTTGAATAAAAAAATCTGACCGCATCGCGGGGGGCTCTTTCTTCGCACTTTTGCAACATAGACTAGGGTGATAATCTCATCGTTACCAAACAAGATATCATCGGCAGTTGGATTCTGGTCAAACGAGGTAGCGATGACCCAGAAAATGCGGCGCTCGCGGTAAAGCGCTATGGCAATGCTCAGGAAGGGATATTGATTGTTTCTGAAAGTGGCTGGATGAACGCTGCCCTTTGCCATGGAGGGAGAAAGCCTCTTACTGGAAACCCTGAGTGGCACACGGATGCGCCTGAGGCCGATAGGCTGGGGGCATTCGATACTTACATTTCCTATGCCGGTACTTGGTGCCTCAAAGACGATGTTTTTACGACCGATGTTCGCTTCTCGCTTAATCCGGGTTGGGTCGGCGGTAAACAGGTGCGTTCAGTTAAGATTACGTCTGACGGACACCTGATCCTGTCGTTGTCGAGGGCATGGCCAGATGGGCGCGTGGTTAGCGGCTGGGTAAAGTGGAAGCGCGCGGGGCTAAACCGCTAGTTTGGGTTGTATTAACCAAGACTCTACCCAGGCTAATCCAGCCTGGTGACGGTCTTCTTGCCAAGCTCGGCCTCTTTGGCCCTGTATAATTGGACCCCACGTTCATGTGCGGCGATCGCGGCCGCCTCGTCGCCGGAGGTTGGAGGCTTTTCCAGTTCGTAATTGCCATGCCGGTCCTCACCCCGGACCAGTAGCGCACTCGTCTTCTGCTTCCCACGCTGTTCAAGTTGCGGCGGCTGGAAACAGAACGTAAGCCCCATACGGCGGTCTCTAGACACGTTGGGCAAAGACCCATGAATGGTGCAGACATGGTGGACGGATGCTTCACCCGGTGCCAGCGGCATTGAGACGGGCGTTATAGACGTGACGTCATAGTCGACCAGTTGCCCGCTCGGCAGCATGTTTTTGTCGTTAAGGTCCGGTGTTGCAAGTGGAAGTGGACCCTCACGATGGCTGCCGGGAAGTACCTGCATGCATCCACTGCTTTCAGTAGATGGGGTCAATGCGATCCAAAACGTCAGAACATCGTCAGGTTCATGGCCAAAATAGGTAATGTCTTGGTGCCAGGTGACATAGCCCTGATCTTCCTTATTCTTGAACCAGCAATTGCCGTAGTAGAGCAGAATATCGGGCCCGATCAGATCCTCTGCTATATCCAGCATTGCTGGTGTGGTTGCNAATTCATAGGCCCACCGGTGGCGAAGATAGAGTTTTGACCGGTGCCTGCCGGTGATCTGACCGCCAAGTTCGACTTCTAAGACTTCAACCGATTTGCGTATATCCGTAGCGCGTTCCTCGGATATTACCCGAACCGGCGATAGGTATCCGTCATGGTTATAATTATCGACTTGGTCTCGGAGAAGTGAAATGGTCACAGTATTTTGTCCCTGCTGACAAATTGATACTACCTGCCAAGCTACCCGCGCACCTTCAATCAAAGTTCATGATACGGGTATAATCGCTTTCTGAAAGCGGTATTATTCGTGGATAAGGCGCACTCGAGCGGTTGGAAGGCAGATAACGATGATACAAAGCGAAGACCGNATCNTGACGACACATGTNGGCAGCCTGCCGCGCCCGGATGATCTCATCCAGATGATGTACGCGAAGGAGGAGGGTATCCCGGTCGACTGCGAGGCGCTCAGCGCGCGCGTTGAGACGGCGGTTGCCGAAATTGTTGGACTGCAGGTGGGGGCCGGCATCGACATAGTCAATGACGGAGAGATGAGTAAACCGAGCTATGCCACCTATATAAAGGACCGTCTTGCCGGGTTTGGTGGAGAGAGCAATTCCTTCGTGTACCAGGACATTGCCGAGTTTCCCAAAATGGCCGAACGGGTTTTTAACGACCCCGGCCGGTCACGACGCAAAACGCCCGGCTGTAACGCCGAGATTTCCGTCAGCGACCGGGATGCGGCGGTTATCGATACCGAGAACCTCATCGCCGCGACAAAAGACACCGGTGTTGTCGGCAAGTTCCTCACCGGCGCATCGCCGGGTGTAATATCGCTCTTCTTTGCAGACGCTCATTATCAAGATTTTGAGACCTACATATTCGCAATCGCCGACGCCATGCGCTATGAATACGAGACGGTGGCTAACGCGGGCATAATGCTGCAACTGGACTGCCCGGATCTAGCTATGGGGCGGCATATTCAGTATGCAGATCTAAGCCTTGCCGATTTCCGCAAGCGCGCCGAATTGCACGTAGAAGCGCTGAATTACGCACTCGCCAATGTGTCGAGTGAAATGGTGCGAATGCATTTATGCTGGGGCAATTATGAGGGACCACATCATTGCGACGTGCCGCTGCGCGATGTGATTGATGTTGCATTCAAGGCAAACGTATCCGGCATTTCGTTCGAAGCTGCAAACCCGCGCCATGCCCATGAATACGAAGTGTTTGACGATGTGCAGGTCCCGGATGGCATCGTGCTAATCCCGGGCGTGATCGAGTCAAAGTCAAACTTTATCGAACACCCTGAACTTGTCGCCCAGCGGATCAGGCGTATTGCTTCACGGGTCGGACGCGAACATGTAATAGCCGGCAGCGATTGCGGTTACGGTACCTGGGTTGGTCAGGCGGCGGTCGAGCCGGAAATCGTATGGAAAAAGCTCGAGGCTCTTGTTGAAGGCGCTGAACTGGCCTCAAAAGAGCTTTGGGCTTAGGCAGTTTTCCCAATAGGCCAGGGTTTGTCCGAGACCACTGCCGGGCGCACGCGGATTTCATCAGCGACATTGATGACCATGAGATCATAACCGATTTCCACTGGGCCATGATAGTTTTCCCGGATCTGGTTAAGTGCAGGGCCGATCACATCGTCGTTGTTGTACATGTGATAGATCACCGCCATGCGAGGATTGGTCTCAGCAAAAACTTCGCCCGCTTCGCGCGGGGACGTATGATAGACCTCTGAAATCTTCTTTGCGACCTCCAGCGGGCGGTTTGATTTCGCCGCGTAAAGCTCTGCTGGAGGGAAGGCCTCATGTACCAAAAGATCGCAGTTTGCCGCGTGATGCAGCATCGAAGCACATTTCTTCGTATCGGCCGAGAACACGAAGGTCCGTTCCTTGTATTCGACCTTCATGGCAAATGTATTCTGCGGCTCGCAGTGTAGCACCTTGAATGCAGTAACCTTTACGCCACCATTGTCCGAATTGTCGTAGATCGCCCCGTCCTGGCCGAATTCGGAGCATTCGATCTCGTGTCCACCCGGCGGCAGGGCATCAAGCCTGGTTTCAATATCCCATTCGTAAATACCGCGAAGGTGTCGAACGATCTTGTCTGTCCCTGGCGGACCCCAGACTTTCAGCGGTGTGGTCCGCCCATAGGTCCAGCCGCCGATCCAGAAATGATCAATACCGCCGATATGATCGACGTGGTGATGGGTCGTAAATATCTTGTCGACGGCGGTGAACGGTATTTCGAGCGACGTAAAATTCTGCGGCGCTCCCGATCCGCAATCCAGCAAAAACTTATCGGCACCAGCTTCGACAAAAACCGAAGCACAAGCCTGAGCACGACGTGGGAACGGCGTTCCGGTCCCCAGCAAGGTTACCCGGATTTCATCATCTTCAAGGGGTTCCCCGGGATAAAAATTTTCGCCGGCCATTTTTTCCCTCCAAATGAGCGTTAGCTGAGTTAGGACGTTATCGGCCGCACATAGCTTTGTCGAGATCGCTGAATAACCTGCTCAATCAGTTATATCTCCCCGCGTGAAGGCACCTAACATTAAAATCCAAACCCAAAAGCATCCTCCAATCATCAGCCCTCCCATGGCGTAAAAACTGTATTCGATGCCGATGACTTCGACCATTGCACCCATGGCAATAGGAACTACGGTTGATGCGGCGCGGTTGGCAGTTGTTCGCAGCCCCACCGTCTGGCCCTGCACGTCCGGCGGAGCCGCGCCGGCCATAATTGAGATCATCAGTGGCTGGTTAAAACCGAGGAGCAGTCCGCGGAGCGTGA
>NZGJ01000035.1 GCA_002689465.1 Rhodospirillaceae bacterium
CGGCAAGCAACAGGTATTTTTCTGGTTGCGGAAAAAGCTGCGGCAACAGGATTTTACGGTCGATCGTGCTGTCGGGAAAATCCTCCATATCAGAACGCCTTCGCACCGAGGAATTTCTGGGTGAGTATGAGCGCTACCCCCTGCCCAGCGACGTAGGATGCCGATATCGTGCTGTCGATGGCCTGATCCAGTTCGTCATCGCGTTCGACCCGAATGCACTGGATACCCATCGCTTCAAGCACCGGCACCACCGCCCGGCCCATCGGGTACTGCCACGGGTTTTGTTCGCCATATTCACCGCGCATGGTTACGATCATCAGCATGGGGAACCGGCCGCCCTGCACCAACGAAAGCATATTGGGCACGTTACCCACTCCCGATGATTGCATCAGTAGGACGCCTCGCCCGCCGACTAAGTCGGCACCGGCACAGAGTGCAACGCCTTCCTGTTCGCTCGACAGCAGAACGGTGCGTGTGCGGTTGTCTTCATCAGCCATTTCGACGAGAGAGGCATTGCCGAAATCGGGAACGTACGAAAACAGAGTGACGTCCGCATCAACCAGTTTGTCGAAGATCACCTTCGACCATTCTTCGCGGGTCATCGCCGTGCTCATTTATCAAAATCGCATATTAGTGCCGCATTATCGGCGAGAATTTGGTGACCCGTGGCGTCATCTGCCACCCGTTCCATCAGCTGTTTCAATAGATAACGATCATCGAAGACTGGATAACCACGAGGGACTGGGTGCGGACAGTTCATGCTCCAGGGCACGCGATGGGGCCGCGCTTCGATCATTGTACCGGCAAGCGGAAGCATATCATCATAGGGTGGGCGGGTTCCGTAACTGTGTCCAGGCCAGGAGCGGGTCATCTCCGGATTATTCCGCATCCCACGGCAGGGAATTACCGACCCAGTGGGTAAGCGTATCGACGTCGCCCGGATCGTAAACATGACTCGGCGGCGTCTCGAAGGTAGAATCTGGCTTGATGCGGATCACGCAGCGTCCTTCCTCGAGCGCCAGCTTTCGCAGTTTTTTACGCTCGTCTTCAGGCATGGGCTGTTCTGCCATCAATTTATAGATGGCAATTAACAGATCGTCACCGCCTTTTTTCTCCACCACTGCATTGCCGTAGACAGTGATATAGCTCGGCGGCCAGTTTTCATCGAGCAAGCAGAGCGATACCCGGCCGTCGCGGGCCACCGCTTTGGGCTTTGAGCGGGCAAGCATCGAAGAGACAAGAATGTCTTCGCCATTAATGACGTAATAAACGCAAGACATCGACGGCCCGTGCTCCTTGCGCGGATAGTCAAAAACACAGGTTCTGTGCGTTCGCACAAATTCGCGCCTCTCTGCTGCATCCATAGTGCCGCTCTTCTTGTTGCTTTAATCATTTAGCGTTTTTTCCATTCGGTTTCGTCTTCCCAGCCCTCCTCCACGTCGCGCACCGAAGTTTCGGGTGTCACATCAGCAGGTACCTGACGCTGCAGGGTTCGGCGGCCATTTTCGGGCCACTCGCCTGCGGCTGCGCGATCCGCCGCATCTGTCCATGACTGCGACCAATCGCCCAACGAATAGCCATACCAAGGCGATTCCNGCCTAAGTTCAGGCAGACCAAGCTTCTCCCAAAGTTTCCTGCCGGCCTCCATATACGGCTTCGTCGGAAGTGCCAGCGGCGGCATCGGGGACTTCATCGTAGCATCGATCAACAGGGTCGAATCCTCCTCGCCTGTGCTCTCCCGCTTCGGCCCATGACCCTGACCACGATGACGCAATACTTCGACATCTTCATCGGGGTTCAAACGATAGCCCATCGCCCATAGTATCGCATCAGCGTTGTCAGCATCGATATCCTCGTTCACGGCAATGGTGATCTTGCCGCAATCACCCTTGAAGCTCGCCGCTCCGTACAATGCGCGCCATACCTCAGTCCTCGGTGTTTCTGGGTCAAGAGTAATAATGGTCACGCGCAGGAGGCCGGTCAGCGGCTCATGCAGCTGGACTTTTTTGACACCCTTTATGCCAAGATGATCGGTCAGGTGAGCCTTGAATAGTGGCTCGTAGGCCACACGCTTGATGACCGAGCTTTCAGAAGGAGCGACCTGCGAAATGTAGGACGGGATAACCGCATCCTTACGGTGCGTGATTGCGGTGACCTTCATCGGCAGGTTCAATTCTTCGAGCGCAACATGGCCATGGCTCTCGCCAAACGGACCTTCGGGTTCCAAGAGTTCGGTATCGACATAACCCTCAATAACGACCTCGGCTTCGGCCGGCACAAGCAGATCGACGGTTCTGGCGCGCACGACATTGATAGGCTCGCCTGCCAGACCGCCAGCAACCTCAAGCTCTTCCATGCCGATCGGCAGTTTCTGCGGTCCCATAAATGCGACGTATGGGGGACAGCCAACGACTATCGCGCAAGGCAGTTTTTCGCCGCGCTCTTTATGCGTCTTCCAGTGCATGTAGCCCTCTGCGCCGCCCACCCGCGTCGCCATGCGCACGACCAATCTGTCGGACGATTTGAGACCCGCCCGATAGGTACCCATATTCTGGGTGCCGGTATCGGGATTCTTGGTGATGACGTTGGTCGCCGCAAGGGTAGGCGTTGAGTCGAAGCCGGGGGTCGATAGCGGCACCGGCAGGCGGACTAGCCCTCCATCCTCGGCCAGCAGGTCCTCGCCCTGAATAACGACATCGTGACATGGCGCGTCATTTACGAGACGAGGGGGTACCGGATTTGCAATCGCGTGGGACCATTTGGTGCTGATCCCATCAACAGTTGTGTCCATGCCGACCGCATAAATATCCTGGTTAGCGGCAAGCGCACCGATAACCACGGGAATGTCGTACTCACGGTTTCGCGAGTCGGTAGGCTTATTGAATAGAAAAGCTTTTCGCTGATCTTCTCTGAGCCCACCTCGGAATTGCCAGCGAACGAGCGCCGACATTTCTGTGTCCTTATTAACAGGCTCGTCTATGACGTGCAGAAGGTCTTGTGCCTTAAGCGCCTCAATATGTTGTTGAAGATCCCTGTAGCCGCGTTTGCCAGAAGAGGCGCCCATCTAACATTCTCCATTAACTCGTAACTTCTTTATGCCATGACTATGGCGAAAAGGGAAAATGCTCAGCGTTTAGGTCTATCTCGGATCGGATTTGATGCTGATTATCTTTCGGGGTTAAGCACGCAGGATGGGATTCAAGAACCTACCGATTGGTCCGGTCAGTTTAGTAGCCCCTTTTCGCACAGTCAGACAAAGACACGACCCGTCTTTATCCGCTACCGGCGCATGATCCTTGGCGCTGTCGGCAAGCGACATATCGCCCTTTCCGAAATGCGTATCTCCATCGGTATAACCACCACTGAGCACTAGCGTGAATTCATCACCTTGATGGGTATGCGAAGGCACTTTTTGCCCCGCCCGAATGCGTAATAGCGAAATGCGAACATCGTCCTGCCTTGCCAGGCTGACCTCTTCAATACCCCGGCCTGTACGTTTCCAGTCGAGTTTTGACAAACTATCCCCTAGGTACGACCTCAAAGGCGGCGGAATAACTTCGAGTGTGGCATGATCAAATTGGATCAGCGGCGCGGTGTCTTCTTTCGCCGGATTATCTATCATCGATAGTACGGTATCGAGGGCATGAGCCGATACAGCCTCGACGTCGCCGTCTTCCATTAGTACGGCACTGATGTTCTCGAAGGTTTTGACGCGATGACGACATTCCGCGCAAGCCGCCAGGTGGCTACCTATAACAAGGGCCTCGGGCGACGGCAGGCTGCCATTGGCGTATTGGATCAGAAGTTCATCTGACGGATGGTGCTTAATCATAATTCTGCTCCGGACAACTGTTCTCGCAAACGGCGCATTGCGATGCGAAGCCGCGATTTAACGGTACCAAGGGGGATATTAAGTTCTGCGGCAATGGCTTGATGGGTCATTTCCCCATAAAACGCCTTTTGCACCAGCAAAAGTTGCTCTTCTGGAAGTGTCTTAAGATATTCGCGGATGATTTGTGCCCGCTCGCTTTCGGTGTAGAGCTGCTCTCCATCGGGTTGTGCAGATATGTTTTGAAAAAATGGGTCTTCAGGATCAAGCGGCGCCCGCTTTTCCCGGCGGAGAAGATCAATGCGTCTATTGCGGGCTATCGTATATATCCAGGTGGACGGTGATGCTTTTCCCGGATCAAATTGCTCTGCTTTTCGCCAAACCAACACCATCGCTTCCTGCATCACTTCTTCGGCCTCTTGCATACCAGCCCCGGCTTTGATCAGGACTGCTTTCAGTCGAGGTGCATAGAACTTGAAGAGGGTCTCGAACGCCTCACGGTCTTTGTGTCGAGCAATAGCGCGGAGGCAGCCCGCCATTTGCTCCCTCTCCGACAGCTTTCCCGGTGTCGTACCGCCGGATTTTACACCAGGTTTGTTCTTCATGTTTGTAGGGAAATCCTTTGCTGCCGCATCCTGTGACGTCACCACAGGCATCGCCAAGATAGCAGTAATCGGTGTGTTGGCTGCATTAATAATCGTTTGCATCGACTAATCGCTCCCCACGCGGCAGAGTTGGATAGGTACTAGCTTGCTCATGTTCAGTTAGTCTACGTTGTCGAGGCTTACTTGGATTTCCATAATCATCACGACAATTAAGGCCAGTATATGCAAAAGGGTGAGCCTTATTCACAGATATCGATATTGGGTGGATACGGCCCGAGAAGTTGAATGAGGACTATGGAAGGCAGAACCGAGCCGACGTTCGAAGACGTCTGACAACTAGCCCTAACGCACCGCATCCGTAGGATGCAATCATCCAGCGCATGATGACTGCAATCAGCCGTGCGCCGCTCAATCAATGGAAAGAGACCGCATCATGACAACTGATATTGATCGTCCTGCCCATATTGGCAACCCGCAGCTGCGCTGGGGAAGCGATGCCGTAGCCGAAACTATCCGGTCTATCGGCGTGGACTTCATCGCTCTGGTGCCCGGCGCCAGCTTTCGCGGCTTTCACGACAGTATTGTAAACTATCTCGGCAACGCCGAACCGCAGATGGTGATTTGTCTCCATGAAGAACACTGCGTTGCGATTGCCGACGGGTACGCGAAGGTCAACGATCGGCCAATGGCCGTCGCCCTGCACTCTAATGTTGGGCTGATGCATGCGAGCATGGCAATATTTAATGCATGGTGCGAACGTAACCCGATGCTAATCTTCGGAGCTACTGGCCCGCTGGACGCCCATGCCCGGCGGCCCTGGATCGAATGGATTCACACCTCATCAAACCAAGCATCGATCATACGCGACTTCATCAAATGGGACGATACACCCGGCTCAGCGCAGGCGGCTGTAGAATCAGTTCTGCGCGCCTGGCAAATCACCCAGACCCCACCCTGCGGACCGGTTTATGTCTGTCTCGACGTCGGCATGCAGGAAGCCAAAATCGAGGGGGAGATTTATTTTCCGCCGGCCGAACGTTACGCACCAACGCGGGACATAGCCGCTACCGCCGAAGATATCGACCGCATTCTAGATGCTTTTGAAAAGGCCAAACTGCCTGTTATCATGATGGGACGCGTCGGCTGCGATCCGGCCGAATGGGCAAACAGGATCGCGCTGGTAGAGGCCCTCGATGCCGTGGTAGTCTCGAGCCTACATAAACGTTCTTCGTTTCCCACAACCCATGCAAATCACAAGCTGCCAATCAGCCCCGAGCGGCCAGGCAAAGCGCATGCTGAGCTAATGGCGAATGCCGACTTGATTCTCGACCTCGACTGGCTCGACCTCGGCGGATACCTGCGACTGTGTACGGGTGATTCACAGTCCCAGAAACCTGCCTCGTCAACCATCATAAAAGTGTCGATGGATTTGACCATCGCTCGCGGCTGGAGCGCTGATTATCAGGCGCTGCAGGCTGCCGACATCAATGTACTTGCGAGGCCAGATACGGTCGTTAAACAACTGCTCAAAAAAATTGAAGAACGTAAAATCTCGGCCGCACGCCCGGCCGTTGTCGACCTCCCCCACTGGACCGAGTCGGTTACCCCGCCGGAAATATCACCCTCAGGAGAGCCGATGTCGCTGCTGGAACTCGCATGGGCGGTCAACGAATTTTGCGAAGGTCCTCGCGACGTCACCCTAACACGCCTGCCTCTTGGCTTCCCGGGCGGTTATAGCCGTTTCGAAGATCCACTCGCCTATCTTGGCAAAGACGCGGGCGGCGCCGTCGGCACAGGCCCAGGTCACGCTGTCGGTGCCGCGCTTGCTTTAAGAGGCTCTGGCCGGCTTCCCCTAGCTGTGATGGGCGACGGCGACTTCCTTATGGGCGTGAATGCGTTCTGGACGGCGTCGCATATGGAATTACCGCTGATGGTCGTCGTGGCAAACAACCGGTCTTATCTCAATGACGAGGCACATCAAGAACGCGTCGCCGTTATTCGCGATCGGCCGCCGCAGAACAAATGGGTCGGTCAGCGCCTGGACCAGCCACCGGTCGATCTCATCGCCCTCGCCGTCGCTCAGGGATTCGAGGGAAAACAGCCGATCACCGACGCCAACCAGTTGCTCGCCGAGATGAAATGCGGCGAAAAGGTAGTTAGAGCCGGCGGCCGATATATTATCGACGCACGGCGAACCGGCTACGACGGCGGTCCTACCGGGGGCGGCAAAATCGATAAATCGAGGATCTAAAAAAATGCTATAGCCCGCATTTCGATGCTTTCGCGTGGAGCTGCGTTCGGCAGGCTTGTCGGATCTTCAAACGCCGAATGGGCGGTAAACCGAGCGCGTCCGTCTGTCGCAGAATCGAAAACTTTAAACACCAGCGCCTCATCGCGCGTCATCAGCGGAAAATAATACCATTCGTGTTCGGGATTATAGGCAATCTGATAGGTCTGCCCGATGCGATCGGGATAACGCCGCTCTGAGATAATCAGGTCTCGTTCAGCGAGGCAGCGTGCATCAACAATACCTAGAGGATGAGATTCGATCGGATTGCGAATCGCGCGCCACACCTGAACAATAGCAAACCGCCGCTTCAGCAAATCGTCGGCTTCGTCAGGCAGCAGGTCGCTTACACGGTTGGGGCCGGACCATTCGGTGTAATCGTTGTGAACCCGGGTGACTGGTTCACGGACCGATTTCGCATTCCGCTCATCCTCATCGCCCGAGCGCAACGTGTGATCGAACACGTGGACGCGGTTTGCCCCTGTCCGCGCTTTTAGCAACTGCCCGGCTTCTTTGTAATAGACCGATTTCAGCTCGGCATCGTCGAAGAAATCATTCATCTGCGTCGGATGGTCGACAAATTCGAACCCATGCGTTTCCAGGTCGAAAGTATCTCGCAACGCACGACCGTCTCGCACGGTCATTGTTTTGTCTTCCACCACTCCGGTGCGGCGGCGGCCCATATCGCCATCACCCATAGTCTCGTTGACGATTTTTTCGCCGGTATCAACAGCGTATGTAAAGACAGCGTCGATGGTGGGTGTATCAGTCCCGCGTCTTATCTGAGACATGCTGAACTCCTTCGGCTTCTAATAATTAATGGCTCTGGAAAACTACCGCAAGTGCACAGCGGTGCAGGTAGGTCAAATGTCGAACAAATATAGTAGCTTCGGCAGCCGAAGGATTAGGGGATTCATGTGGTAGTTGTTACCCCACTCAGTTATTGAGCCGGTGGGGTGCTGTAGTGATACCGACAAACTGCTGAAGTAATCGAAGATTCCGATTTAACGACTACGGGATTGACTCAAGCAGATCATAGAACTCTACTAAAGAGGTGACTGAACCATTCTATTGAAAATTAGAGGTTATCTCATGAATATAAAGGCTTTATGTGCGGCGACTGCTTTCGCCACTTTAATGTTGAGCGCAAACGCGGCTTCGTCTGCAACTTTAAAAGTTCTGGCAAGCTGGAATAAGAATATCTGGCCGACCTACATTGTCCTCGATACATTTGCAAAAAATGTACAAAAAATTGGGGCAGGTGANGTGAAACTGCGGATCAGCGGCCCCGAGGTGGTGCCAGGTTTCCAGCAGTTGCAGCCAGTTAAATCGGGGGTTTTTGACATCTTGTTCACCCATGGTGTTTACCACATGGGTTCGAAGGGGTTAGCTGCAATAACGGATGCAATGAATTCAGACCCTGTAGGTAAGCGGACGTCNGGTGTTTGGGATCATTTAGATAAATTCTACAATAAAACACACGGACTTAAGCTTCTTGCAATCTCCGCCAGTAGCTCTCAGGGCTATCATATCTTCTTGAAAGAGCCCATGAAGAATGGCGGTTGGAAAGGTCGCAAAATCCGCGGAACCCAGACNTATCACGGAGTAATNAAACTCTTTGGTGGNGANCCCGTNGTTATGCCNGGNTCTCAGGTTTATTCAGCGCTNGAAAAGGGTGTTGTTGATGGAGCGGCATGGCCTTCTGCTGGCATGNTGAGCATGAAACATTTCGAAGTTGCAAAATACAAAGTTCGACCGACCTTTGGCACATCGACACTTCCAATTTTAATCAACATGGGTAGCTGGAAAAAACTCTCACAAGCTGAAAAAAATATTTTACTTTCAGCAGGTGAAATGACCGAGCTTCAAATGCCTTGGAAGGGTGACGCGCTGCAAGCGGAAGAGGACGCCCAACTCGAGAAGCTAGGCGTGAAGATAACCCAAATTCCGGCAGAAAAGGTTGCCGGAATGAAGAAAGCTTTCTCCGACGGTCTTTGGAAGTTAGGCGAGACGTGCTGTGGCGATGACGCAAAGAAAATGCGGGCATTGGCTGTAAAAGCAGGCCTTTCACCGTAAGCTAGACTGTTGTGATTAATGCCCCGTAGTCTCTATCCATATCTAGTGCAGACTACGGGGCAAATTTTTGGCGGTGACCCAGCAAGATGAAGAAAGCAGTCGAGGTTTTTACTAGAGCCCATGATGCATTAACTGAATTCGGTTATTATTTCGGTTGCCTGGCTCTCGCAGTGATATTTTCTTCCTATATTGTGGAAGTTTTCGGCCGTTATTTTTTTAACGCGCCGCAATGGTGGGCAAGTGAAGCAGTATCATATGCTTTGTGTGCCGGCGCCTTTATGATGATGCCTTACGTTACATGGAAGAAAGGCCACGTCGCAGTGGCTTTGATTTTCGATATTCTTCCTAAAAAATTGGTCACGCCTGCTGTTTGGATAACATATGTTATGGGAGCTTTGGCCTGTGGTTTCGCAGCTTGGATAACCCTCGACGAGACGCTCAGACAATATTACAACGACGTTCACATCAT
>NZGJ01000036.1 GCA_002689465.1 Rhodospirillaceae bacterium
GAAGTGAGATCCGTGCCCGACGTCAAGCTTTAGACCCTTGTCGAGTGCTCTTTTGACGATTGGGTGCAGCTTGCCCTTGCTGTTCACAAAGCCGCCGGGATGGCGGGTGAACGGGTGGGCCAAAATGTCGCCCGGGCGCAAAATCTTTACCGTGTCCGACAGAACCTTGTCGACATCAACCTTATATTTCGGCGTCTTCGGCCGTCCCCAAAGTTGGCCGAAATGGATGTAGACCGGCAGGTCCAGCTCATTGCAGGCTTTGACCGCAAGCTTCATCACGTCGAGCCCCCAACGTTCGAAGCCGCCGATCTCGGCATGGGACTTAATACCGCGTACGAGATCCGCGTTTTCACGTGCCGCGCGAACAGTGGCCTTCACATCGACACCCTCTGGTGCATACAGGTACGGGTAATAATGCCCTTCAAGCCCACCCACCACATAGATAGAAATAAACGCGAGGACCCGCGAGGCAGAGGGCTCCACAATATATTTACGAAACGCTGGAAACGTCATGCAACTAGGGCCGCCCTGATCGACCAATGTCGTTACTCCCGATCGTACGCCGGCCATATCGGGGTCTAACCCGAAGCGGCCGCTGACATGCTGAAAAACATGGGCGTGGCTGTCGATAAGGCCGGGTAGAACGAGCTTGCCCCGAACATCGATATTCTTTTTTGAGCCCTTTAGATCCGTCTTGACGGCCGCTATCTTGCCGTCCTTGATCCCGACATCGCAGATACCTTCGATGCTCTGGGCCGGGTCAATCACCCGGCCACCTTTAAGAACAATATCGTAGAGTTTTTTGCCGTCCATTATCAGCTTTCCTTCGAATTTGTATCAGTAGCGTTTCAGAAATAAAGAAATTAAAATGATCGGCGGCGTCATCCCAATCACCCGCTAGTCTCAGAGCAACTGGCTCAGCTATCCTTGTTTAATCATCCCCCCCTAGTATCCGTCACAATGAGGCTGGAGCAAAGTGGTCGGAAAAAATTCTTCGCGCGATCATTGAATTTCCATAGAACGGTCATGCATATTCGTCTTATTTGCATGCAGATATGCCTTTCCTAGATTGTGTTTTTGACTATACAAATATTGTAAATTCATCGTTTTCTGACTACGTATTAACCAAGTCGATTAAGCAGGAAAGTTTTCTTTATGACTGTTACAAGTTCAGCCCTTCAATTAGCCGCCGACAACGTCGCTGCCCTTGACGGAGCAAGTATTTTTCCAATCAAAGCTGCGATCGGCTCACGTATTTCAGGGTACCACTTCGACGGTGAGTCAGTCTCCGATGACTTCCGCAACGCCATGCGCGATCTGCTGCATAACCGCGGTCTTGTAGTGTTCGAACCCGGCACCGTAACGGCGGAAAATTTCACAAAATTTGCCGGTTGTCTTGGCGAATTCTTTCACTACGCCGGACCGCACACACCGCGCGCGCCGGAAAATCCAGATGCAACCGTAATCAGTGCGGGTAGGGATTCGCATCTTCGCAATCATGTGTGGCACGCCGATGGCGGCTTCCGCGAGGACGCCCCAGCATTCACCGCCCTGTTTGGCAAGGCAACGCCAAAAGACGGCGGCGACACGATGTATTCTAACACAGCCCATGTATACGAGTCACTCGACCCACTTTTTGCAAATTATCTGGATTCACTACAGGTCATCCAGTCACCCGATGCAACGGGCCACATCACCGACCGCTATCTCGACCCGGAAGAGGCCTCTCAGGCACGTCTGCGCATGCCGCCCTTCGAGATGCCGCTGGTACGTACTCACCCAGAAAGTGGGCGCAAGTGGATTGCAGTCAATGAATCCTATGTCTGCTACATCAAAGGCGTCAATCGGGTGCATAGCCAGAACATACTTGGTATTTTATTCGACGCGATTAAAGGCCCGGAATCAAGCTGCCGCTTCGAATGGACCGAAGGTACGATGGCAGTCTGGGACAATCGTGTCGTCCAGCATCGTGCTGTGAAGGATTATGCCGGCAATGCGGAACGGCTTCTTTACCGCTGCACAATGACGGCATAGGTGAGCGATGAGTGACGCCCGTTCCAGCGTTCTGATCACGGCCAAAAATCTGGCAGCCGCGACATTCGCCAACGCTTCGCTTGTCCTGCTCGATATCAGCGACGATCTAGAAACAGCCCCGCTGGAACGCTGCGTCATCCCTGGCGCAATCGCCGTCTCGCTTGCTTCAGATATGTCCGGGGCTGCTACCCCGGAAGACGGCCGCCGCCCCCTGCCCGATCCGGCTACTCTTCAACGAACCCTGCGCCGTTGGGGTATTAACGAAGATACACAGGTCATCGTGTACGACGACGCATCAGGCGGACAGGCCGGGCGTGCTTGGTGGACTTTGCGCTGGGCTGGCCATGTCAACACACGACTTCTTGACGGTGGCCTCGCCGCTTGGCGGGCTCTAGGAAATGAAACCGATGACAAACCTGCGCACCCCTCAAGTGGTGGCAATATAACTGTCAATCCGGGTAGCATGCCGGTGATCGAGGCGGATGACGCCGCGAAGATAGCACGCAACGGCGCACTGCTCGATGCGCGAGGCAAAACCGCCTATGAGGGCGATCCTAATAAGCCCACAACCGGTCATATCCCGGGCGCAATCTGCGCCGGCGCAAAAGATGCGCTCGGCCCCAACGGCGCGTTTAAATCGACCGAAGAATTGAGCGCGCTTTATTCTGGTCATGGTGCCGATGGCTCTCAAATGGTCGGTGTCTATTGCGGCAGCGGCAATGCCGCTGCATTCGAACTGGTCGGTATGTACGCGGCTGGACTGGAGGCCCCGCTTTATGTCGGCTCTTGGTCGGCCTGGTCAGCAGATCCAAACCGGCCAGTAGCGCAAGGATCAGAGCGGGGTTAATCTATCTCGCCGCGGAACAACCTACGTCTTCAGCTGCAAAACCGAATATGCTTTTTTTAGGCTAACTTATTGCGTAACGGGCAAACTCCGTTCTTCCCGATCCTATTGATCTAATTCCAATAAGCTGAGATCTGTGTGCCATAGCGGTTGGCCAAAACACTCAAAAATAGGTTAAACTTGGATCATCAATAAACAAAGGGACAAAACGATATGAAACGTTTCTCACTTTTGATCGCGGCAATGACACTAATTTCAGGCGTGGCTTCTGCCGGCACACTGGACGACGTCAAGAAACGTGGTGCATTGCAATGCGGTATAAATACGGGGCTTGCGGGTTTTGCCTATACTGACGACAATGGGAAGTGGGCGGGCTTCGACGTCGCATATTGTCGAGCCTTAGCCTCTGCGGTTTTGGGAAATCCAGACAAAGTAAAGTACGTCAACCTTACTGGGAAAAATAGGTTCCCTGCGCTTGCTTCCGGCGAAATTGATGTCCTTTCAAGAAATACCACTTGGACATTCTCTCGTGACGTAAAGCTTGGATTTACCTTCGTGGGCGTAAGTTACTACGACGGTCAGGGCTTCATCGGTCGCAAAAAACTTGGTGTTAAAAGCGCCAAAGAGTTGGACGGCGCCTCTATTTGTATTCAAACCGGCACAACTACCGAGCTTAACCTCGCCGATTTTTTTCGGGTAAATAAAATTAAATATGAGCCGGTACCAATTGAAACAAATGAAGAAGCACGAAAGGCCTATCTCGCAGAGCGTTGCGATGTTTATACGACGGACGCTTCGGGTCTTGCAGCGACAAAATCTACTTTTGCAGATGCTGACAAGCATATGGTTTTTCCAGAAATTATCTCCAAGGAGCCACTCGGTCCTCTGGTCCGGCAAGGAGATGACGCATGGGCAGACATTGCTCGTTGGACGCTTAATGCCCTTATCAACGCTGAAGAATACGGCGTCACCAGCGGCAACATTGATAAAATGTTAAAAGGGACGAAAAATCCGGAAATTAATCGCATGCTTGGGACCGAGGGTAGCCTCGGCGAGATGCTCGGCCTCCAAAAGGATTGGGCAGTGAAAGCGCTAAAAGCTGGCGGAAATTACGGCGAAATTTTCGACCGTTATTTGGGTGAAAAGACGCCGTTAGGTCTCTCTCGCGGCTTGAATGCTCTATGGAATAACGGTGGAGTATTGTACGCACCGCCAATGCGTTAAAATTAAGGGGCTACCTTTTGCTAAAGGTAGCCCCTTAACTCAAAATCAAAAAAGCTGGCAGATTACAAAGATGGCAAAAATTCTGCCCCAATGACCAACCGCATCACTCTTGGCAACATTTGGTTCGACAAGCGGGGGCGAGGATACCTCTTGCAGCTCCTCGTTCTGTTCTGCGTTGCGATTTTTTTAGCTGTCATAACTTCAAACACAATAGCTAATCTGCAAAGAGCCGGGCTCACTTCTGGTTTTGGATTCTTGGGCGACCAGGCATTTTTCGACATTAACCAGCGTTTAATCGACTATACTTCACAGTCTTCCTTTGGAAGGGCGTTAATTGTTGGTCTTTTAAACACCGTCTTGGTGTCTAGTCTTGGAATACTAACAGCTACCTTAATTGGTTTTATTGCCGGGGTACTGCGCCTTTCAAATAACTGGCTTATCAGTCGCCTGATCACCTCCTACGTTGAGGTCACAAGGAATGTGCCGCTTCTGCTCCAGATAATCTTTTGGTGGGCAATTCTGACAAGCTTGCCCAAAGTTCGCGAAAGTATCTCTATCTTCGGGGTATCTTTTATAAATAATCGCGGATTACGTGCGCCTTCACCAAATTTTGAAGACCCGTTCATATGGGTGTGTTTCGCAATAGTAGTTTGCTTGCTCCTAACGTTGGCTCTTTATGTTTGGTCGGGTCGGCGTCAAAAACTCACCGGAGAGACCTTTCCCATCCCGCTGGCCGGTCTCTTCCTCCTAGTCATTACCCCGCTCGTTGTTTTCTACAGTTTAGGCCAACCAATAAACTGGGACATACCCACAAGGACACGTTTCAATTTCCGAGGCGGTTTCAATATTACGCCAGAACTTCTTGCGCTTTGGATTGCCCTTGCCACTTACACAGGGGCTTTCATTTCAGAAATCGTAAGGGCAGGAATTCTCTCCGTTAGCACCGGCCAATCGGAAGCGGCTTTATCCCTTGGCCTTCGGAAAAACCAGACGATGCGCCTGATAATCATACCTCAAGCTCTTCGTGTTATTATTCCGCCGTTAACAAGTCAGTATCTAAACCTTACAAAAAATTCATCGTTGGCAATTGCCATCGGATATCAGGATCTCGTCTCTATCGGCGGCACCATTCTGAACCAAAGCGGACACGCTCTTGAGGTAGTTGGGATCTGGATGTTTGTATACCTTAGTCTCAGTTTAGCCACGTCGGCGTTCATGAACTGGTACAACAAGAGAATATCGTTGGTAGAACGCTGATGAATAGCCCTTCGAACGAAGCAATCACGCAATACAAAGAGGCCCGCCCGCCCCCTATTGCATCGGTAGGTATTATAGGTTGGCTGCGCCACAACCTCTTTTCGAGTGTCTCGAATACTATTTTGACTCTCGTTTCGATTTATCTGCTCTCGATTGCGATACCCGCAATTGTCGACTGGGTCATCCTCAGTTCTCAAATTTCTGGCGATACCAGGTTCGACTGTAAAGTCGAGGGCGCTTGCTGGGCTTGGATAGACCAACGCCTTGGACAATTTCTGTTCGGGTTTTATCCGGCGAGCGAGAGGTGGCGAGTTGTAATCGCTTTTATCCTCTTATTTCCAGCACTCATTCCCTGGTTAACCCACGGCATACCCGGGCAACGTTACCTGCGATGGTTTTCGGTTGCCTACCCCGTAATTGCCACGATTTTGTTGGCAGGCGGATTTGGCCTTCAGGAGGTCCCAACCGACAAGTTTGGCGGGTTTATGCTGAATTTGATTGTAGGGCTATCCGGGATTGTCTTATCTCTTCCGGTTGGAATAGTTCTAGCCCTCGGCAGGCAGTCTAAATTGCCGCTGATCAGGTGGTTCTCGATAGGCTTCATTGAGGCTGTCAGGGGCGTTCCTCTGATAACGCTACTATTTGTCTCAAATATCCTTTTACCTATCTTCCTTCCACCCGATGTAACACTAGATTCGATCATTCGGGTTATCATCATGGTGACAGCTTTTGCGTCTGCCTACATGGCAGAGGTAATTCGCGGTGGGCTACAAGCGATACCCTCGGGTCAGTACGAGGCCGCGGATGCGATGGGTCTCAACTATTGGAAGTCGATGCGGCTCATCATACTTCCCCAGGCCCTGAGGGTATCAATTCCGGGTATCGTCAATACATTTATAGGGCTCTTCAAGGATACCACGCTGGTGATCGTAATCGGTCTTTTTGATATCCTTGGAATTGCTAACGCAATGGTTTCCAACCCCGATTGGCTTGGTTTATCGACAGAGACATATGTCTTTGTCGCGGCGTTCTTCTTTGCAGTTTGTTTTTCTATGTCACGGTATTCAATGTGGCTCGAGCGTCGCCTAGCCAGGCAACGGCACTAGGAGACTAATTTTGGATAAACGTAAAATAAACAACCCAGACAATCATGCCCGGGTTATAGAGATTGAGGGGCTCAACAAATGGTTCGGCTCTTTTCATGTTTTACGAGATATATCGCTATCTGTCGACCAAGGTGAAAAAATAGTCATTTGTGGCCCCTCCGGAAGCGGTAAATCTACGCTGATCCGCTGTGTTAATTTTCTGGAGGAACATCAGGAAGGGCAGATAACTGTCGATGGCCTCGAATTAACTGGAGATTTAAAAAATATCGATGCGGTGCGCCGGGAGGTTGGAATGGTTTTCCAATCTTTCAATTTATTTCCTCATTTATCAGTAATAGAAAATTGCACCCTGGCGCCAATTTGGGTTCGGAAGACGCCGCAGGCCGAAGCTGAAGAACTCGCCATGGAATATCTCGATCGAGTGAAAATCCCAGAGCAGGCTCACAAGTACCCTGGTCAACTTTCGGGCGGACAGCAGCAAAGGGTCGCCATCGCGCGTTCATTATGCATGAAGCCCAAAATCATGCTGTTCGATGAGCCGACTTCCGCCCTCGATCCAGAGATGATCAAGGAGGTCTTGGACGTCATGGTCGATCTCGCAGATTCGGGAATGACTATGCTTGTCGTAACGCATGAAATGGGCTTCGCGGCGCAGGTAGCTGATCAAATTATTTTTATGGACGAGGGCCAAATTGTAGAACAGAACACACCGACCGAGTTTTTCGATAACCCGCGATCAGACCGGACTAAGCTTTTTTTAAGTCAAATCCTCAGCCACTAACCCATTGGATTAGCGGTTTATTTTGTTGGTGCGGGCGCCTCGAGGAGCCTGCCAAAACATATTTTAATCCGCGCCTCAGACCGGAATCATATGGCAAATGACTTCAGAATTTGGCGAAATCAGCAAAAATCCTCCCACTCTCTGAGTAAAAATGCCAATTTTGACTGCGCGGACTTCTAGCCACCTTTACAGAACTTCAATAAGACAGCGATATCCGACCCGTTAAAAACAAGGTCTGTATAGAAAATAGACATGCGAAGATTGTCTCGCCGGAAACTGTCCCGGAGAAGTTTTATTCCAAGATAACAGTCGTTCTAAGGCCCTGGCCTTGGGGCCGCATGATACACGCTCACGCTGCAATCAAGTCGGGCTGGGGCAGTATGCTTGCATCGGCTTCGAAGCGTTCGCCCTTACGCAAGCAGAACTCGGGGGTCAGCAAGCGATCCGCATGAACCTCTGTCTTGCTATTATCCACAAAGGTCCAGCTGCCTCGCTCGTCGTTGAGCACGCTGATATCGGCATCGACACCTTTTTTCAGAGTGCCAATTTCACCTTCCATACCGAGCATCGCGGCGCAGTTATTGGTGACCATCGGCACGACGTCTTCTAGCGACACACCAAGCGCTAGCATCTCACTCATCGCATGACAGAGCGAGAACTGAGCACGGCCTGCAAAAAGGTGCATCTCATCATCAGGATGTTCCGTCGGCGTGCCCGGCTGCGGCAAAACACTCGTGTTGTAGCCGTGCATGTCAGCACCTAACGTATGCGGCAGAACGCCGGCATCGAGAACCTTTTTGGCCATATCGAAGCTGAAGTGAGATCCGTGCCCGACGTCAAGCTTTAGACCCTTGTCGAGTGCTCTTTTGACGATTGGGTGCAGCTTGCCCTTGCTGTTCACAAAGCCGCCGGGATGGCGGGTGAACGGGTGGGCCAAAATGTCGCCCGGGCGCAAAATCTTTACCGTGTCCGACAGAACCTTGTCGACATCAACCTTATATTTCGGCGTCTTCGGCCGTCCCCAAAGTTGGCCGAAATGGATGTAGACCGGCAGGTCCAGCTCATTGCAGGCTTTGACCGCAAGCTTCATCACGTCGAGCCCCCAACGTTCGAAGCCGCCGATCTCGGCATGGGACTTAATACCGCGTACGAGATCCGCGTTTTCACGTGCCGCGCGAACAGTGGCCTTCACATCGACACCCTCTGGTGCATACAGGTACGGGTAATAATGCCCTTCAAGCCCACCCACCACATAGATAGAAATAAACGCGAGGACCCGCGAGGCAGAGGGCTCCACAATATATTTACGAAACGCTGGAAACGTCATGCAACTAGGGCCGCCCTGATCGACCAATGTCGTTACTCCCGATCGTACGCCGGCCATATCGGGGTCTAACCCGAAGCGGCCGCTGACATGCTGAAAAACATGGGCGTGGCTGTCGATAAGGCCGGGTAGAACGAGCTTGCCCCGAACATCGATATTCTTTTTTGAGCCCTTTAGATCCGTCTTGACGGCCGCTATCTTGCCGTCCTTGATCCCGACATCGCAGATACCTTCGATGCTCTGGGCCGGGTCAATCACCCGGCCACCTTTAAGAACAATATCGTAGAGTTTTTTGCCGTCCATTATCAGCTTTCCTTCGAATTTGTATCAGTAGCGTTTCCAAGTTTTGTCATAACGTCCGCCAGCACGCGCGCGCCATCGTACAAGTCACGGGATGTCGCGTTTTCAGCCTCGTTATGGCTAATTCCTTTTTCGCAGGGAATGAAAATCATCGCAGTCGGACACATATAACTCAATTGACGTGCATCATGCCCGGCTGCCGAAAACATCCTCCGATAGGGTATCTGGGTGTTCACACAAGCTTCTTCCACCGCCTCCGTCATATTTTCGTCAAAAAAAACTGAGTCCGATTCGGCGATGCGCCACACCTCGACGGTACAGATATCTTGCAGCGCAATACAGATCGTCTCAGTCTTGTTCGCCAATCGCTCAAGATAGTCGGAGTCCGGATGCCTGATATCGATTGAAAACAGGACTTCGCTGGAGATAACCGAGGGTACATTGGGGGTGATGTCCATCATCCCGATTGTGAATTTCGTCTCCGGATCGTCATTAATCTGGGCATAGAGCTGGGTCACGATTTCAGCGGCTGACTGGATGGCATCTTTACGTTCTGCCGTTGGCGTGGTGCCGGCATGCGCTTCTTCTCCGGTGACTCGCACCCGCATTCTGCGAACGCCCTGAATACCAGTAACGACGCCGACCACTTTCTCCTCGGCCTCCAGAATGGGCCCCTGTTCTATATGGGCTTCAAGGAATGCATATACCGGATCTCCGAATTTCCGGCGCGTAGCATCCGGTGTTGCCGCCAACGCGGCTGGCAACGCATCTGCTACGCTGATCCCATCCTTGTCTCTCACCGGCAGCATATCCTGAAGGCTCCGCACCCCAGCATAGGCTTCCGACCCCATCATACCGGGCGCGAAGCGGGAGCCTTCCTCGTTGAGCCAGACCGCGACTTCGAGCGACCTTTCCAGTTCAATACCGGACTCTTTAATCGCCTCGATCACCTCAAAGGCAGCGACGACGCCATAACTTCCATCGAATTTGCCACCCGTCGGCTGGCTGTCGATGTGTGAACCGGTCATCACGGGCGCCAATGTGGGGTCGAGCCCCTCATGGCGAAAAAATAGATTTCCGATATCGTCGACAAATGCCGTCAGACCAAGTTCGTTCGACCAGTCCATCAACACTTTTCGGGCATCGATTTCTTCGGCCGAGAGNGCCTGACGGTTCACGCCACCTTTCGGCGTTTCGCCGAATGTCGCAAGGTACATCTGACGCCTCCAAAGTCGATCTTCATCCACAAAGTCAGATGCGCGCTTGTTATCATCCATTGCCTTTTCACTCCGTCACGAGTTCTGAAGCCCGGAAAGCAGCGCCGAAGCCTCGGCGTATTCGGTCTTCTCTGTCCAGAAACCAGCCTCGACGCTGTCGAAGAAAGATGCAACCGCCTGATTGAAGAGGCCGGGCTCTTCGAGGTTGATTGTATGGCCAGTCTTCGGAACGACATATAGTCCGGAAGCTGGGATAACGCGTTTGAGATAAAGGCTGGGTTCCAGGCACCAGTCGTCTTCATCGCCACTTACAATCAGCGTTGGCGTCTTCATCCCCTTCAGGTCTTCTTCAAGGTCATAGAGAGATGGTCGTATCTTCTGGACACCCCGCATGGTCAGCGCTGCACCTTCGGCGCTATGTTCCCCAAGCTGAGTGCGGAATTCTTCCCAGCCCCTCATGTCCTTTGCCTTGAACTGCTGACGGAAGGCTCCGTCGGCATACATTTCCGCCATTTTGACGGAACCGATTTTCTCGTATTCCTGCGCCAGCGTTTCCGAATCCGCCGCGTACTGGTCCCGGTCTTCATACGCCGCGCCATAGCCGCAGGCCGCGACCGTCAGCGACAACGCCCGGTTGGGATGACGCAGGCCGAAATGCAGAGCCGCGAAACCGCCCATGGAAATTCCGACGACATGCGCGGTATCGACTTCGCAGGCATCCATAACCGCCGCGATATCGTCTGCCGCGATATACTGTGAGTATAGGTCCTGATCCGGCGGTACATCGGATGGCGGGTAGCCGCGCGCGTTGAACGTGATGCAGCGGTAGCGCCGGGAAAAATATCGCAGCTGCGGTTCCCAGCTGCGATAGTCCCCGGCAAATTCATGCACGAAGACGATCGGAATGCCGATACCAGCTTCTTCGTAGTACAGGTTCACGCCGTTGCTGGATGCATAGGGCATCGGAAAAATCCTAAATCGTTTTGACCTGACCGCCATCGATATCGAACGTGGCGCCCGTGATATAGCTGGCGCGCGCGGAGCCCAAGAAGACGGCGACATTCGCCAGTTCTTCGGGTTTGCCGTATCGCTTAAGAACGGTTTCCGACGTCAGCTCCGCAATCGCCTGATCGAGGGAGATATCGTCATCGCGAGCTTTTTCCTGAGCGAGATAAACCATGCGTTCAGTCTCGAATGGCCCGGGGTTAATCACATTGCTCAGGATATTGTGGGGTCCACCGTCTTCGGACAGAGCTTTGTTCACGTTCTGAAGCGCGGCATTGCAATATCCAGCTGTGATTGCATGCGCATGCGGCTGGCGGCCATGGGTGCCGGCCATAAAAATAATCCGGCCGCCGACTCCCCGCGCAACCATCTTTCGGAACACCAATCGCGCTGCCCGTATCTGTGGAATGATCTTGGTTTCCGCCGCATCGCGCCATAAATCGTCGGTCATCTCGACAAAAGGTGCTGTGCTAGCTCCACCAGAATTTGAGACGAGCACGTCGATACTGCCATGCTGATCTTCGACCTGATCTATCAGCGCGCCAACGGCATCCGCATCGGTCATGTCGGCAACCACCGAATGTATGATCCCGCCGGTCTCTGTCCGTATTCTATCTACCGCCTCCGCAAGGCGCCCCGGATTTCGGGCCGACACTGTTACCGACGCGCCTTCTTCTGCATAGGCTTTTGCGATGTAAAAGCCGAGACCGCCGCTTCCTGCGGTAACGATGACGTTCTTGCCTGCGAGTCCGAGATCCATGAACCGTTTTCTCCTGATTTTGTATTGGTTCGCACCAACGCCGCTGTAAAGGCCGCATCGCCTGACAGCCAGGCAATTGGGCTGAGTTCTCTCACCAGTAGTCGAGTGCAATTCCTGTGCCATCGGGGGGCGTCGTTATTTCGCGGTTGTTTGCACGCTGCAACACTCCTGCTGATGGTCAATAACCGGGTTATCGGGCGCGTAGCACGACCCGCCCCTGCTGGCAGATGATGTGCGCAAGACGGCACAAGCTGCCGATTTACTGAGCAGAATTTTTTCCAATACAATTTTATTAGGCAGCGGCGGGCACGTCAATGAGGCCACCGGACAGCAGAATGGCGCTGGAATCCGCCAATCACTTTGTTGGCACAGTTATTGCGTGTAAATAGTCTTATTGCAGGGCCGGACGATCAAAGGCAATTAGGAACCCGTCTTACGGGTCCAACAGCGGGGTTTTCGCATGACACGAAAAATCAAGACACGCACCTTCGTCAAGACGGCGGCAAGCACAGCCGTCGGAGCGACCGCACCCACGATAGCGCTCGACGTTTGCGCGACCTCGAACAAAAGCATTACATTCACGAACCTTGGGTTCCGAACGCAAGAGGCTCTGCTTAAATGACAACCCAGTATGATCTCGTGATTTCCAGTGATCGCGTGATCGATCCGGCGAATGGCATAAATGGTGCGGCCAAAGTCGCCCTAAAGGACGGTCGAATAGCAGCCGTCGCCACAGATCTGCCATCACACCAAGCAGAAAGAACCGTCGATGCGACAGGGCAGATCGTCTGCCCCGGCCTGATCGACATGCATGTGCACGTGTACGAGTGGGTGACGAATTTCGGGCTGCCTGCGGATGATGCAGGCATCCATTCCGGGGCAACGACAATTGTCGATCAGGGCAGCGCCGGGCCGTGGACCGTCGGTGGCTTCAAAGCCTACATCGCCGACCCAGCCAAGACCGACGTACGCAGTTTTGTGTCGGCCAATGTCGCCGGCGCGCTGATGGGCGGTATGGAAGGAACGATCCTGCACAACCCGGATATGATGCGCGTCGATGCCATCATCGAAGCGCAGGCCGCCTATCCCGAACTTGTCAAAGGTATCAAATCCCACGGCGAGTCGGGCGGGTTTTCGTTTTGGCAAACCGATGTGCTCGAAATGGCGGTTGCGGCAGGCGACCAGACCGGACTGCCCCTTTATATCCACACGGGCGAACTGTTCCCCGTGAACGAGCCGAACCGCCCTGCGCCGGATTCACTGATGAAACACGTTTTGCCGCTGCTGCGCCCGGGCGATACCGTCGCCCATATCTATAGCTGCATGCCGGACGGCATAATGGGGCCGGGCGACGACGTTCCCGATGTGGTGCTGGAAGCCTATCAGCGCGGTATCCACTTCGATATCGGCTTTGGCGTCAATTTCAGCTACCGCATTGCCCGCAAGATGCTAGCAGCCGGCGTGATCCCGAATACCATCGGCAGCGACGTTCATGCCGATTTCAACGCCTATCACGATGACAGCAAGCTCGATTACAGCATGTGCGGCGCCATGACCCGCCTGTTGTCACTGGGAATACCGCTTGCCGACGTTATCGCGCGGGTGACGATCAATCCGGCGATGATCCTGCGCGAGGAAGATGAAATCGGAACGCTCAGTGTGGGATCGCGCGCGGATATTTCGGTACTCGACCCGGTGCCCGGCCGCTGGGACCTCAAGGATGCAGAAGGTGATATCCTAACGGTCAATGAACGCCTGATACCGTGTCTGGTCTATCGGGAAGGAAAAGAGTTCGTTCCCGATCGACGTCTGTTGCGTGATATCTGCCAGACCGGTCACCTCGATGCTGCGATGTCTTAGCCAATGACAGGTCAGAGTACCGACACAGACAAGCTGATTTGTCTTCGCGGCGGGACAATACTGGCATTCGACGATGCCCGAAATGTTCTCGAGGATGGCGAACTGTGGCTTTCCGGCAGGGATATTCTTGCGGTCGGCCCCCGCGGCACTTATCAGCCAGTGCACGATCGCGTCGAGTATATCGACACATCGGGCCGCATGATCATTCCCGGGCTGGTCAATGCGCACACCCATTCCTATTCGGCATTGCTCAAAGGATCCGTCGAGAACGAGCCACTCGATATCTACATGCTGGCGGTCATCGCTGCCGGTGCGGCGATGAGTCCGCGCGAAATCTATGTCAGTGCGCAGCTCGATGCGCTGGCGATGCTCCATACCGGGGTCACATCGGCAATCGACCATTATTCCGAGCGCCCGGCCCTGTCCGCTGAGGGCCTGAACGCCGTCTGCACGGCCTTCGAAGATATCGGCATACGGGCAACCGTCGCGACGATGTTTGCGGACCGGCCCTATATTGAAACAGTACCGGTGGACCTTAGCGCATTGCCGCCTGAAATCCTCTCAGCTGCGGCAAACCAGCCAGTTCCGGATGCGGCCACGTATTTTGACATCATGGAACATGCGGTCGCGGGCACCGCCCCGGATGCCCGCGTGCGCGCCATCCTCGGTGTGGACGGCCCACAGCGCTGCTCCGACCTGCTGCTCGAAATGACAGGAGATTTTCAACGCCGGCATCACTGCGGGCTACACACCCATATGCTGGAGACCAAAACCCAGGCAGCCATGCAGCCGGCTAAAGGACCGGGATTCGTGCGTCGTATGGCGGACCTCGGAATCCTCGATGAAAATTCCTCGCTGGTTCATTTTATCTGGTCCAACGAAGACGATATTGCCGCGGCGGCCGAAACTGGTCTGACCGTCGTGCATTCGCCGATATCTAACGCAATGCTCGGTGCCGGACTTGCGCCCATCCTACGTCTGCGGGAAGCAGGCATTCCGGTCGCCTATGGTACGGACGGTTCGAATTGCGGGCCACCCGCATTGCTGGAGAGCATGCGGATGGGCTGTTACATGATGCGCCTGACCGATCCCGAATTCGAGCAATGGCCTGATGCGCAGATAATATTGAGTGAAGGGTATTCGGCTGGCGCACGCGCACTCGGGCGGGCCGGACAAATAGGCACCCTACAGGCCGGCAGCCGCGCCGATATCACTGTCCTGAAACCGGTCGATCACTGGCATCGGCCAATGGGCGATCCCTACCGGCACCTGCTTTATTACGAGAACGGCGGTTCGACCGAAGACGTCTGGGTCGACGGGAAACGGGTCGTTAAAGCGGGCCGGGTCACGACAATCGATGAGGCGGCGCTGATTGCGGAAGCCCAGGAAATCGCCGCCCGCCGGCACGGCAGTATGTCGGCCGATGCGCTCGCTGCGGTGGATGCGCAATATCCTGCCTTCCGCAAAATGATCCTGGATAATTTTGCGGACGATATCGGCATCGAACGCCGCATCGATCTGCGTTGAACGGCTTCAACTTATAATAGTGCTAAACGCGGATGCGCCGTCCTGCATGGCCGCCATACCAGCAATTACATGCTCAGCGAAAGTCGTGGATATCTGCGGAAGATTGCGGCCCTGAAGTTTGCCGAGCATGAGATCAGCCGGCGGGGCATCCCGTCGGTCTATCTTTCGGATAACAATGTCAGGGTCTTTCGCATCGCGCGGCGCGCCGACGTCGATCTGAAAGGAGACAAGCCCCGATTGCACGACCGATTGGCGCAAAAATTCAAATGAATTGGATTCAACCGCAACCTCGAAGGAAAAACCGGTCTGGGCGGAGAAAGCATCAAGCAATTGCCGGCCGCCGGTGGACCTGTCCGGGAGCGCAACCGGGTGCGCCGCGCAATCGTGTAGCCGGAGCGTCGTGTTCCTGGAGAGCATATGATCGCGCGGTAACAGCGCCACGAGATGCTGTTCCAGCAGCGCGAGGCATTGGAAATCCGGCAACGCACCGGGACTGAACACAAGTCCGATATCGACGTCATAGGATGCGAGCGCCATCGCGGCCTGTTCGTGGTCAACAACGCGAACCTCGAAATCCACCAGAGGGTATTCCCTGCGGAATGTCCCAATCGCCTTTGGCATGAAATCGGCGGCGACTGCCTGACTGCATGCAATTCGAACCTTACCGCGCCGCAATCCCTGCAGGTCTTCCAGACCCGATTTTAATCTCTCCGCCTCGGCAAGCTGCTCCCGGGCGTGCGAGAGAAACATGTGTCCCGCCGTTGTGGGCCGCATCCCGCGCGACGTCCGCTCGAAGAGCACCACGCCCAGTTCCGCCTCAAGGTCCTGTATCCGCCGGGTCAGTGCCGAGGCTGTGAAATTCAACTGCTCGGCTGCCCCCCGAACTGAGCCGGTGCGCGCCACCGCGTCGACCAGTGTAAGGATACGTAAGTGGCGCATATCAATGTCCTTTTCCGGTAACCGTGAACACAAATTTGCGTTGCCAAAACCGCAACGATATGGACAATTTTTAGCATTTTTAATCATTATATGAGAAAGTTAAATTTATAGAACAGGGTAAATTGTGCTGTCGATGCGAATATTATCGAAGTTCGAAAAGCCCCTAGAAATCAATTTAATGCCAGCAGGTTAAAGAGAATTGCAGCGGTTGAGCGACGGCGACAGCGAAAACATCAACTTTGTGCGCCCCGTTCGGGTCCCCGCCGTCATTTCCTTTGCCGCCGACCCCCCCACCGTCGACGTGGAAATCGCTTGGTCGGCCCTAGTGATCGTCGATATGCAGAACGATTTTCTTCATGAAAACGGTTGGTTTCCTGCGAATGGGATAGATCCGTCCCCGCTCAGCGAGGTCGTTGTGCCGATCGCATCTCTGGCCGCCGCATCGCGCGATGCTGGTATGCCGATTATTTGGGTGAACTGGGGGGTCCGGCCCGACCGCGCCAATCTGCCCGACAGTTTCGTCGCTCGGGCGACCAGCGCTGGCACGCGGCCGACCTATGGTGATCCGTACCCCAGCGGGCAGGGCCGTATCCTGGTTCGGGGTGACTGGGGCGCGAACGTGGTCGAGGGCCTCTCTGTTGAGGCGGATGACGTCATTGTCAGCAAACACCGACCGAGCGGATTTCCCGACACCGAGCTCGATAGCGGCCTGCGTCTGCGCGATCTGACGACCCTGTTTTTCGCCGGCGTCAATATTGACCGGTGCGTTCTGGCAACGCTGATCGATGCCTGTTCTCGCGGTTATGACTGCGTACTTGTCGACGATGCTTGTGCGACCACGTCGCTACCATACATGACAAACGCCGTCTGCCACATCGTGCGCCTACTGTATGGCGTTACCGCAAATTCAAGCGATATCAAAACCGCACTGGCGGCCACCAGCCCGATCGAAGGCTAAACAAGGAAACTGTATACATGGATCTCAAACTAGAGGGCAGCGTCGCGATCATTACCGGTCCGGCAAAAGGAATGGGCGCCGCGGTCACGCGACAGTTCGCGGCTGAAGGATGCAAGCTGGTGCTGGTCGGCCGCGATACCGGCGCGATCGAGCCGATCGCCGAAGAAGTCCGCGCCGGCGGCGCCGACGCCGTTATCGCACCCTGCGACATAACCGACACATCGGCCTGTGAAAAGGCAGTGGCGGTCGCCCGGGACACCTTTGGCGGGCGGATAGATATCCTTGTCAACATCGCCGGCGGTTCGGGGCCCATCGGCAAGACCGGGGCCGAGACAAGTGCCGAAGAGTTCGACGAAATCGTCTCACTCAACGTCAATGGCTGCTTTCACACGATCCGTGCAGTCGCCCCGACCATGATTGATCAGAAGTTCGGCAAGGTCGTCAATGTCGGCGGCACGTTCGGTATGCGCGGTCGGGCCGGCAGACTGGCCTATTCATCATCGAAATGGGGTTTGCGGGGCGTCACCAAGAGCTTCGCGCTCGAACTTGGGCCGCACAATATCAACGTGAACTACGTTGCCCCCGGTATGGTCGACGGCCCGCGGTTTCGCGACAAGGTCTGCGCGAACATGGCGAAGGAACGCGGTATTACGCCCGAGGAAGCCGCAGCAATCCACGCAGAAGACTATGCGCTGCGGCGCGTCACCCAGGACACGGATGTGGCGAATGCCTGCCTGTTTTTTGCAAGCGATGTATCCCGCCAGGTTACCGGTGCCGACCTAGCCGTCGATGGCGGCTGGGCATCCCTTTGATATCCCGGAAAGGGAAATAGATATGACAACCACAGCAGATCTGGTCATTTCAGGCGGAACGATTGTGTTTCCGGATACGGAGATAGGCGCGAGCATCGCTATCAAGGATGGTAAAATCATCGCGATTGGCGCGGAGGACGTTATGCCGCCGGCAACCGAGATGCTAGATGTCCCCGGCATGCATGTCCTACCCGGCGCTATTGATTCGCACGTCCATTTCCGCGAGCCCGGATATACCCACAAGGAAGATTGGGGCTCAGGCACGGCGGCGGCGGCTATGGGCGGTGTCACCACGGTATTCGAGATGCCCAACGTCGATCCGCCGACTGGTACTGCCGAAACCCTGCTCCAGAAACACGAACTCGCCGCAGAAAAGGCGCATGTCGATTTCGGCATTTACGGTCTTCTGTCGGAACAGAACCTCGACCACCTGCCAGACCTGATCGAGGGCGGCATCATCGGATTTAAATGTTTCATGGGAAACACGTTCGGCGACCTTCCTGCACCGTCGACCGGCGCAATGCTGGAGGGCTTCGAATATGTTGCCCAGCACGGCTACCGCGTCGCACTTCACGCCGAAACCGCGTCGATCATGGCACGACGTCAGCTTCAGCTCGAAGCCTCGGGACGCACCGACCCGCTTGCCCATATCGCCGCCCGCCCAGCGGTCGTCGCTATCGAAGCGGTCAGCCGCGCGGCTGTTCTGTCGGAATGGACCGGCGCTCGGATCCATATTCTGCATATCTCCTCCGAGGATGAACTGCGCCCGCTGCGTGAAGCAAAGGCTCGCGGTGTCGATGTGAGTGGCGAGACCTGTCCGCATTACCTACTGCTCGACAGCGACGATTATAAACGTTGCGAAGGCGTTATCCGCGTCAACCCGCCGGTCCGCGAACCGCATCACAAATCATCATTGTGGGACGCGCTTGCAGACGGCACGATCGATATCATCGCGACCGATCATGCGCCCCATGTGCCGGAAGAAAAGCAGCGCGATAGCATTTGGACGTGTGATTGCGGCTTTCCGGGCGTAGAGACACAGATGCCGCTCATGCTAAGCGAAGTTGCGGCGGGCCGTATATCTATTCAGGATTATGTGCGCTGGACGGCCTACAATCCGGCCAACCGTTGGGGCCTATATCCGCGAAAGGGAACACTTCAGCCCGGCACCGAAGCGGATATCGTGATCGTCGATCTGAACCGCGAGGAAGTTATAGCCGATGAAGAGCTTCATTCTAGGGCAAAAATCACGCCATGGGACGGTCGTCCCGTTAAAGGCGTACCCGTACATACGCTGGTTCGCGGTCAGTTTGTAATGCGCGACCGGGTCCTCAACGAAGATGCGCGGGGAACGGGCCGATCGGTACATTCGATCCAGCAGATGCCGCCGCCGGAACCTAAACACACTGACGAGGCGATCTCGGTTCAAACCGGCCCCGGCCCATGGTTCTTCTAGGCCTATCATGGATAGTTCTGTGCGGACATCTTCATGCCTTAGCACAAGATCACCGTATTGCTGCGGCGACGACCAACAACATCTCGGAGATCGAGCGGTCCGTCACCTCCGGCGCCATCGATCCGGCGGGAATTGCGGTGGCACCAACACGCTAATCGTCGATAAATCGTAAGGAAGTATTCATGTCCAATACCATTGCCGCATTTCTGGACGCCGAACAGGAACGCCAGATCGCCTTTCTCGCAGCATTAGTAAAGTCGCCGACCGATAATCCGCCGGGCGATTGTGCCGACCACGCAGAGCTTACCCATCGTTTACTTGAAGAACTGGGCTTCGAAGTGGAGGCCCACCCAGTGCCGCGGGAGGCGGTTCACGCGGCGGGTATGATATCCGCGACTAATCTGATCATCCGGCACCGTTTCGGCGACGGCCCGACCATCGCGCTGAACGCCCATGGTGACGTGGTGCCGCCCGGATCGGGCTGGGACTACGATCCTTACGGCGCCGAAATCGAGGAAACCGGTGGCAGCCGCCGTATGTATGGTCGCGGCGCAGCCGTGTCGAAGTCCGATTTTGCAAGCTACACATGGGCGCTTCTTGCCCTTCGCAAAGCCGCTGCCGACGGTGTCAAGCTGGCTGGTACGGTCGAGCTGCACTTTACCTATGACGAAGAAATCGGCGGCACAGTGGGGCCGCAATGGATCCTAGAACAGGGCCTGTCGTCGCCTGACTACGTAATCTGCGCGGGCTTTTCCCATGCCGTGATTACTGCCCATAACGGATGTCTTCACCTTGAAGCGACGGTCACTGGAAAGATTGGCCATGCTGCCGAACCCGAACGGGCGGTCGATGCGCTAGAGGTCTCGAACGCGGTTCTTTCAGCGTTGTATGACAGCCGCAGTGCCCTTTTGGATATCCGCAGCGATGTTCCCGGTATCGAAAATCCTACGCTTGTCATCGGCACCATCGAAGGCGGTATAAATACGAATGTAGTCCCCGATAGTGTGACCTTCCGGATCGATCGGCGAATTCTGCCGGAGGAATCAGTCGATGCGGTGGAACGGGAACTGGTTAAAATAATACAGAACGCCGTCGCTGCATTCCCCGGCGCCTCTGCATCTTGGCGCCGTATTATGGCCGCCCTGCCACTGGTGCCACAGCCTGGATGGAAAAAAATCGCGGACGTGATCCGTTGCGCCGCGTCGGATGTGGCCGGCGAGGAGATACCTTATGTCGGTGCGAAACTCTTTACCGATGCAAGGCTCTACGCGGAAAAGGGGATTCCGGTGGTTCTATACGGCGCGGGTCCCCGTACCTTGGCCGAGGCCGGCGGTCACAACAGTGACGAAAACCTCGACCTCGCAGATCTACGTTTGGGCACGGAAGTCGTCGCCTTGGCCATAGTGGCGTTATTGACGCCATAGCCCGCGAACCGACATAATTTCGATTTTCAGCGTCCGCCAAACGCTTTTTTGATCACACTAAAAAGAGACCCGAAAAACAGCGAAAACCCGCCGATTTTTGCACTTCTACCCCCCCCCGGCAGGGCTTTGCCGGTTGCTAAAGCCGCCAACGAAACCGTGATATGGGCAAGTAGCCGGTCTGCGATTTCGGCAACTAGCGCGGGGCGACCGAATTGTGCCAGCGGACCATTAAGCCGGTAGATCATTTCAAGAGAAATCTGCGATTTCCCGATGTCGTTTTGGGTGAGCGCAAAATCAAGACATCCCTCAAGTGTCGAGCGGCTTAAACCATCATTGCCCTTGCCGACAACACTCCCGGTAAGTGCGTCATCGTCACTCGTTAGCGCAGCCATCCCACGGAACGTTGCGGACATTGGTCCGACAGATACTTCGCATACACCTTGAAAGTGACCGCCTTCGGCTTCACCGTCCATATGGGCACCTGGAATACAGGTAACTACTTTTTCGGGGTTTTTTAAAATTTTCCAGACATCGGCGACGGGCGCATCAAGGTTCAGAATCCGTGTGAGTGTCACACCAGATTTCAGGGATTGTCGGGTTGGTAAGTTTCCATTCTGAGTGCCTGTGTGAGAGGTTACTGTGTCAATCGGCTCCAAAGCGCTTGGTGCAACAGTCTCCGAGCCTATAGGCCTATGGACTCGAGGGGCAGGCTTCAGCTGCGGCGCAGGGGGATCGTTGGCAAGCACGTCGGCGATTGCCGCAACGATGCCGGCATAGCCAGTGCATCTGCACAAATTACCGGAAAGCTGGCGGCGGATCTCCGCATCGTCGGCGTCTGGCACACGGCGGACAATATCATACGCGGTGGCCAGCATACCTGGGGTGCAATACCCGCATTGCAAACCGTGATGAAGTTTGAAGGACTCCCTGAGTCGCGCCATTAACGGATCGTCACCATAACCCTCTATCGTTGTGACATCGGCATTCGCACAGGAAATCGCGAGGGTAATGCATGAGCGGACTGGCCGGCCATCAACCATCACCGTACAGGCGCCGCAAACGCCCTGTTCGCAGCCGAGATGTGTGCCAGTCAACAAAAGCTCTTCGCGCAGGAAGTCCGCGAGATGGGTGCGCGGTTCTGCACTGCCGGTGACGGTGCAGCCGTTAACTTCCAATGTTACATTGGCTATCGTCATGCACAGTCCTCCTGCTGTCCGAGAGCGCTGGCAAGAGCGCTTTCAAGCGCCGCGACATGCATCGAAAATGATTGCAGCTGCCGTCCTGAGAGGGCGGCCGATACGATGTCAGCAGCACTTACACTCCCTTCGATTATCGCGAGAGGGTCTGCTAAGATGACAGGCGGACCGCCCAGTGCCCCTAACGCACAACGATGACGGTCGTTTTCCGGATCGATCAGGACCGTGGCACTTGCCTTGGCGAATTCCCCAACCTGCCGCATGAATTTCTTGTATCCCCAACGCGCCGACGATCCGGGCCGCGGTACTTCTATAGCGACAAGAAGCTCGCTATCGCCAAGATCTGTGGTGTAGGGCCCGTTAATAAAATCTTCCATCGGGATACGGCGCTCTCCGACCGGACCGGCCACGATCACGGTCGCCTCCAACCCGGTTAAGACAATCACCCAATCCGCCGCCGGGTCCGCGTGAGCGAGACTACCGCCCATAGTGCCGCGATTGCGAACCGCCCGATGGGCGATATTGCCCGCGGCAGCTCGCATCCAGCCGTTGGTCGGATCGGGTGTCTCGCCATCCTCAATTTCTGCGTGTGTGGTCGCCGCTCCGAAACGAACATGATCGGGGCTCTCGACGATTTTTCTTAGCTCGGGGATGGTTGCAATATCGATCAAACGGCGGGGCCTTGCCAGGCGAAGGTTCATCATGGGGCCAAGCGACTGGTTTCCGGCAACAGGCTTGTCGTTTAGTTCCGGCAGTAGTGTCTCTGCGAGGGTATCGGCTCGGCGATATTCGAATGCAGCAGCCTTCATGCGCTTTTCTCCTTGGTTACGCTGGCAAGCGCTTCGAGAATACGCTCCGGTGTAAGGGGTATTTCGCAGACCTCGACATCTAAAGGGGCGAGAGCGTCGTTTACGGCGTTGGCGATCGCCGCCGGTGGCCCGATCGCGCCGCTTTCGCCGATACCTTTCTGACCAAAGCGGCTTAACGGGGACGGCGTTTCCATATGAAATATTCGCACAGGTGGGATATCACCCGCGACCGGCAAATGATAATCGGCCAGCGTCGAAGCAAGAGGCTGTCCCGAATTATCGAACGCCATTTCCTCGAATAATGCCGTGCCTATACCCTGCACGGTGCCACCATGCACCTGACCATCTACAATCATCGGATTGATCATCTTGCCGGCATCCTCAACAATGACGTAATCCAACAGCTCGACATTGCCGAACCGCAGATCGACGCTAACCTTTACCGCATGGCACGCGTAAGAGAACGTGCCGGTGTCTTGGACGGTCTTGTATCCTTCGGTAACCTCAAGGCCGCGCGGATCAACATCGTCAGGCAGAAGCTGAGGCTTGAGGTACCAGGTCTTGGCAACTTCCTCGATCGACACCGAACTGCTACCCGCAAAGGCCATCCCGTCATCGAGTGTGATGTCGCCGGCATCCGCCTGCAGCAGATGTGCCGCGATGTGTTTAATACGTTCACCAAGCGCTGCACTGGCTGCGCCTACCGCGCCGCCCGCCATTACTATGCAGCGCGACCCCCACGTACCTGTCGAATAGGGTGTGTAGGCGGTATCGCCATGGACGAGTTTTACCTTCGCCGGATCGATACCGATTTCCTCGTACGCGATCTGAGCCAACGTCGTCTCCAACCCTTGGCCGTGGCTGTGCACACCGACGCGGAGTTCTAGCCCGCCATCCGGCGTCAAACGTGCGCCGGCCTGCTCGAAACCCGGCACCATTGGAATACCCCAACCATGATAGACCGACGTTCCGTGTGCACCTTGTTCGCAGAATATCGACAAACCGACGCCGATGCGTTTATCCCCCGTCTGGTCGCCCTGTTCGGAGCGGATCCTATCAATATCGATCGCATCGAGCGCCCGGGTAAGCGCCTCTGGATAGTCGCCGCTGTCGAAATACTTGTTTGTGATATTGGTGAATGGCATCGCGTCGGGCTCTACTAGATTGCGCCGCCGGATTGCTTCAGGCGAGATCTTCAGATCCCGCGCAATCGCATCCATCAGCACTTCCATCGCAAAGCAAACCCCGGTCCGAGCGACACCACGATAGGGCAGGATCGGGGGTTTGTTGGTAGCGACCGACCAGGTCCGACAGCGATAGCCTTTCAATCGGTAAGGTCCCGGCAGAATACTGGCAACCTGTGCCGATTCCAGACAAGCTGAAAACGGATAGGTGGAGTAGCAACCAGCGTCCACAATGGCTTCGCAGTCGACCGCCAGCAGTTCACCGTCGGCGCTGGCATAACCCGTAACCTCGTAATAATGCTCGCGGCAGTTGGCGCTGCCGCTCAGATGTTCACGTCGGTCCTCAAGCCAGCGGATCGGACGGTCCAGCTTCATAGCAAGCCAACCAGCGGTAATTTCTTCACCAAGCAACTGGCTTTTGAAACCGAAACCACCGCCGACATCGGGCGCGATAATCCGCACCTGACCGTGATCGAGTCCGAGACAGCCGGCAAGACCAGTGCGGACGATATGCGGAATCTGCGTCGCTGAGTGAATTGTAAGCATTTCAAGATGCCGGTCCCAAACCGCCACGACGCCGCGGCCTTCGATTGGCACCATGCATTGGCGCGCTGTCTTGTATGTTCGTTTGACGACGCTTGCCGCGCCTAAAATAGATGCCTCGAAATCTATATCGACAGCACTCTCTAGAAAGACGTTTTCATCCCAGTCTTCATGCACTAGGGGAGCGTCTGTATCGCGCGCCTTGGTCATGTCGTGAACGGCGGCGAGTTCTTGGAAATCAATCTCTACCTGCTCGCAAAGGTCTTCAGCAAGTGCTCGGTTTTCCGCCAGACAGGCGACGACAGGTTCGCCAACATGCCGGACTTTGGTGACGGCAAGGACCGGCTGGACCGAGCTCCGGAAACCTTGCAATCCGGAATCCGCCTTTATACCACTGACGCCTATAAGGTCGTCAGCCGTGAAAACACGGTCCCCAGCACCGGCCGGTTTGGAAATCCCGATAATACGAGCATGGGCGAGTGGACTGCGTAAGAATGCAAGTTCCAGCATTCCCTGCATGCGAATATCGCCGATAAAGCGGCCGCGACCATGCAGGTAGCGATCGTCTTCTTGCCGGGGCAGAGAATTGCCAATCCCTTTTTCCGCCGGCACACTTTGCACATCTATTTCCAATGTTTTCATCCTTCAGTTCGGTCCCATAACGGCTCTTTTCTCGGCGACCGTGATGCTTTTTACCCTCTTCCAGCGGTAATCACCGGCACAAGTCTTTGGGGGTTTTGGTGGGTGTGGAGCGGAGTCGCATGTCTGCAGCCATTCTATCAAGGTGAACAGCTTCGGATAGGTGAAGTCGGACCTTGCCTGGTCAAAAATTGACTGCGGAATAACGTGACCATTCGACGACAGAAAGCCAATCTCCTGCACCACACACGATAATTTTGCGGCAACGTGCTGCCGCATCTCATCATCACACTCTACAACCCCAGCGGTGTCTAGCCCGGGAATACAGTCCATCAAAAAGTCTTTTTCTGATCTGCCTGCGCCACGCTTTTTCTTGCTAGCATTTTTTTAAATTGTGACGCAATAGCTGGATGTTGCATCGCGGCATGCAATTTAGGACTTCAGGCATCTCATCATTCCGCGGCCGACCCGCAGAGCAATGATGGAAGCAACCGACAATCTTTTGTTCCCTGCTATCATTATCCTCGCAGCTACTCGCCGCAACACAATCCACCGAAGTGTTTTATGCGGGGAACCAGATCTTAGCGCTGACCTAGTCCATAATCGCCCAATAGTCGCTCAAGACAAAAAGATCGTCACGCTCGATGCAGACGCAATCGTGGCGTAAGCCCGGTTAACGACGTCAGAAATACTGAAACGTTCCGCCAACATCTCCGCCTCCGCAGATCAATGGACGATACTTTACCCTTAAGCGCAACGACACCGACAACGCCCGGCTTCAGATCTGCGATGCCTCAATTATCATCATTCGCTCAAAGAACAATCAGCGACTTCCCCTCGGCAGGGGGGGCTGATCTTTGATCGGTGATCGTCGACTGAGAAGCTCTCTAAATTCGAACCAATTGAATCTACTCCTGAAATTATTATTCGGAGCGCTCTTTGCCTGGGTTGGCACGGTTATTGCATCCTTTCCTCCAAGCAGCGGGTCGCCAACAACGGCATCTGCCGCGGTACGACAGGGACTAAAAGCACGAGATCAGATCATGCTCGACAAGCAGGCGACCGCATCGGTTCATACTGCTTCCAAGCGCTAATTGGTCTGATACATAACATTGGAGAAGAACATGCGAAATTCTGTAAAGACGCTGGCCATTTCGATGGCGGCAATCGGACTTGCGACCGGCGCCGTTGCCGCTGATACCAAATATAATTTGAAAATGACCACGACTACGCCCGAGGGGACCGTAACGTGGAAAATGTTTGCCGAAGATATCGAAAACAAAATTGCGATCGCGACGGACGGCCAAATGAAAATAAAGGCGTATGGTTCCGGAGCGCTCGCCGGTCTGTTCGAGGGCCACAAGGCCGTTGCTGATGGCCGAGCCGACCTTGCGCATCAATATCCGGCATTTGAGATCAATCAGAGCCCCGCCTCGGCCTTTATCAGCGACATCCCCGGCGGGATGGGTCCAGATGCGAAGATCATGTGGGTGCTTTCCGGGGGTGGCAAGGAATTGTGGGCCGGCTACCGAAACAGCCAGGGTCTCCACGGGATGATGTGCGGCGCGATCGGTGCCGAAGTTTTCGCGCACTCGCACAAGAAGATTCAGAAACTCTCTGACTTAAAGGGTTTTAAGTACCGCACGGCAGGTGCAAATACGCAGGTTATGCGCAAACTCGGCGCGGCACCGACCCTAGTTCCCGGACCCGAAGTTTTTACTCTACTTGAACGGAAGGGTGTGGACGGGGCTGAATACCTTGACCCCTACGGGAACTTCTCGCTCGGTTTTCCAAAAATTGCGAAATACGTAATCCTTCCCGGTATCCACGCACCGGGCGCGCTTTATGAGCTGCTGATGAAAAAATCACTGTGGGACAGCTTCCCAAAAGCGCTAAAGAAGAAAGTTGAGATGGTCTGCGACTCCGTGCTGATCAATTCCTATGCTGAGACGCTGGTCAACAACGTCCAAGCGATGAAGTCGATTGCTGCAAGCAAAAGCAATGAAATTGTAAAGCTGGATAAGGAAGTAGTCGCCGCTATCCGCAAAGCAGGCCGCGAGTGGGCCGCAGAGAAGACTGCGTCGGAAGCCAAGAAGGGTAACTTGTGGATGGGCAAGCTCGCTGAGAGTTACTACGCCTTCCAAGACGACTGGCAATCAAACTCGGCATATCAGGTGCTTGACGCGCGCCCCGAGTAAATCGATCGAAGGTGGGCCGCCGCTGACATGCGGCCCACTTTTTTCCTTTTGAGACACTACCGAAGGCGCAAAAAAATGATCAATATATCGCGGTTCTGCCTCGCCCTCGAAAAACTGGTTCGTATGACTGTTCTGTTTGGAGCGATCTTATTTCCAGCGTTAATCATCGTCTGCGTTTATGAAGTGGTCGCGCGATACGTTTTCAACGCCTCGCAGATCTGGGCGTTCGATATCACCTTTATGCTGCACGGCGCGTTGTTCATGCTAAGCGGAGCATACGGGCTTCAGAAAAAAGTGCATGTTCGCATCGATATATTTTCCGACATGTTGCCAATCCGGGCGCAGAATTTGATGTATGCGCTGATCTATCTAGCCTGTTTCCTGCCGGCCATATGGATACTAGGCGAAGCGGCCACTGTCCGGTCTTGGTCGGCCTACAAGACCGACGAGGTCGAACTGGTCAGCGCCTGGGGCCCGTTGATCTGGCCGTTTTATACGGCAATGGCGCTTGGCATAATTGCTCTATTTCTACAGACGGTCGTGGAAATCATCCGCCATGTGGTCGGGATTTTCGACGTTGACGGGCTGAAAAACGCCGAAAAGCACGCAGGGGCATAGTGCATGCTTGATATACCAGCGATATGGATGTTCCCGGCGCTGTTTCTGCTGGTCTTCCTCGGCTTTCCCGTCGCGTTCAGCATGATCGCACTGTCATTCGTATTTGGGTTCTGGTTCTTTGGCGACACGCTGGGTCCCCAGATGTTCAGTCAGTTACATGCCGTCGCAACAAACTATGTGCTGACAGCTCTACCGCTTTTTGTCTTTATGGGAGCTGCACTCGAGCGGTCCGGTATAGCAGAAAGGCTATTTATCGCGATCCAGCTCTGGATCGGAAAGCTGCGGGGCGGACTTGCCCTCACCTCGATCTCAATGTGTGGCGTTTTCTCTGCGTGTTCCGGTGTTGTCGGCGCCGTAGAAACCGTTGTCGGCATGATGGCGATCCCGCCAATGGTGAAACAGAAATATAAACACGATCTTATTTCCGGCACGATATGCGCGGGAGGATCGCTCGGGACCATTATTCCACCAACCGTGGTCGTTATTGTCTATGGGTCCATCGTCGAGCAATCGATCGGCGATTTGTTTGCAGGGGTTGTCATCCCAGGGCTTATCATGACCGTGCTATTTCTAGGCTACATCATCATTCGAAGCTACCTGAGACCCGACGATGCGCCAGCGGCAGATACCAACGGCGAGGAGCCGGTTACCGTTGGCCAAAAACTTTTTGTAACGATGACCGCGATTGTTCCTGCCCTTGCTCTGGTCATCGCCGTACTAGGGTCGATTCTCGCCGGAATAGCGTCTCCAACCGAGGCCGCCGCGGTCGGCGCGCTCGGTGCCATATTGCTCATCTTCGCCTATGGGCAATCATCAGTTTCCATTTTCGCAGATGTGATCACGCGGTCGATCCGGATAAATGCTATGGTAATGTTTGCCGTCATGGGGGGAGTAATGTTCTCGAGTATCTTCCTAGTAAATGGGGGTAACGATCTAATCCGGGAATTCATCTCAACTGTCAATCCGTCCAAAACTCAATTGATCGTTTTGATGTTAGGGGTGATTTTCCTGCTAGGTTTTATTCTAGATTGGGTGGCGATCGTGCTGATCTGTATGCCGATTTTCACACCGCTGATCCGGGCCGCAGAAATTGACCCGATCTGGTTCGGGATCATGGTCTGCGTGGTGATTCAGACATCTTATCTGACGCCACCAGTTGCGCCATCGATATACTACTTGCGCGCTATAGCACCACCAGAGATCAAGCTTGTTTCGATGTTCAAGGGCGTCATTCCGTTTATCCTCTGCCAACTGTTTGTGTTACTGATCGTGGCAATGTATCCGCCGACCGCTTTGTGGCTCCCCAAGCTGATATTCGGAAACTAGACCAGTTGACGGGATTAAGCAGTCAGGCATGAACCAGAACGCCGACATCCAGAAAATATTGATACGCGAAGCATTAATCGTGACGCTAGATCCCGAAGACCGCATCCTGCCCGCGGGGAATATACTAATTGAAAATGGTCGCATAACGGCGATCGGCGAGATTCCCCCCGATGTCGCTGCGAGCTGCGACCGGGTGATTGACGGGACCGGACGCCTTGCTCTGCCGGGTCTTGTGAACGCTCATACCCACTCCCCACTGAGTGTCGTTCACGGTGCCTTCGATCTGTTAAACCACCGCGCTTCAATGTGGTTGTTTCAGGCCTATACTGCCAACAGGACCCCTCGGGAGGTGTATATCAGCACCATGCTCAACTGTATCGAGATGCTGCTGACAGGCACGACAGCGACGCTAGATCATTTTCCCGAACAATCCTTTGGCCCAGACGATGTCGAAGCGGTTGTCAGCGCGTATCGCGATTCCGGAATGAGGGCGCAGGTCGCCCTCAGAATCTTTGACGGCGAGTATAACGACATTCTGCCACCAGACGGCCGGCTACCCAGAAAATTAAAGGCGGATGTTGAACGGCTGAACCCTTATGCGCCGAGGTCGGTTGCCGAATTACACGATCTGTGCACGGATTCAATTGAACGGTGGCACGGGGACTCAGGCCGTATCGGTGTCGGTCCTGCACCGTCGAACCCAATCCGTTGCAGCGATGAATTGCTTGAAATGTGTGTCAAATTTGTCGATCGCTATGGGGTCGGCGTCCACTGCCACCTTCTAGAGACAGAGGTTCAAACCCAGATCGCGCAAAAATTGTATGGCACAACCACTGTACGCCATCTCGATGACCTTGGACTGCTAACATCGAATCTGAGCTGCGCTCATACAATCTGGGTTGACCATACCGATATTGAATTGATGGCCGATCGCGGCACCAGCGTGGTGCATAACCCAGAGAGCAATCTCTTAAGTGCAAGTGGTCTAGCCCCGATAGCAGAGATGTTAGAACTTGGTATCAGTGTAGGGCTCGGCAGCGACGGCTCCTGCAGTAGTGGCGACCAGTCTATCCACCGCGCCATGAAACTTGCGACCGCTATCCACAGGGTCGGCAAATCAGATCGGTCGAAATGGGTGAGCACTCGACAGGCATTACATATGGCGACCAGCGGCGGTGCTGCCGCAATGCACGCTAAAGATAAATTGGGCGCGCTCAGTGTCGGCCAGTCCGCAGACCTGGTATTATATGATTTGAGTAAGCCATGGTGGACGCCTATGAACAACCCGATCTATCAGTTTGTTCAATCTGAGACAGGCGCTGGCACCGATACTGTGATCATCGACGGCCGAGTCATCGTTGAGAACGGAGAGATCACAGCATTCGATGTAGACCCCATTCTCGAGGAAGCCGGGGCCCTGGTCCCGGCGATGAAAGAGCGCAACCGGGACCTGTTCGACTTGGTTGAACAGGTTGCAGCGACCGTCTGGTAACGATCCATTCCAACTGAATGACATATCCAACAGCGACCAGCCTTATGCAGAGGCTACGAACAGCAATGCTCTCTAGCACCCTGTTTTGCTTTGACAGTACCTTTTTGGCGAAAGCCTGCAGGTGCGTCGTGAGGTCAGCTGACCCGAAACATTAACCCATAGCAGTTATAATAGCGTTACGAATCTTACTCTCTCTGCAGTCAGATTTGATCAATGAACAAGCCTTTTCCGGGTCATCCACACCCGAGACGGCGTTAAAATATGTGGATGCTATCATGCAGGGTCAGCCAGAAAGGCCCCTATCGGCTGCTTGGCTATTCACTGGGTGGAGCAATCGCTCAGGAAATGGCTGCCCTGATAGAAGCTCATGGAGAGCACCTATCTTCATTAATTCCAATTGACTCAAAAGCCTCCGACGCAAACAGTCTGGTAGAGAACACAGACCAAACGGAATTGAACCCATATAACCCCTCAAATTTCCAGAGACAGCATATAATTTAGAAGATAGCAGCAACAGTTTTACACGAACACGCTATTGCCGAGGGACATCTACCCGACTGAGCAGATAGGATAACACTGGACCCTCTGATCACAGCTATGGTTAGTGCCGGTAAGGCTCTTGAACACTGGCGACCTGTAAAACGCCTTCACTGTCCTGTCTGTTAATTGAGAGCGTCTGATAACTAAATGCAGGGTCTCGACAATTCTCTGGCACAACTGCCAAGCTCTCATACCTCCTTAGAACACATGCCCGTTTCCCACATAAACATGGTGACAAATACCGCTGCAATCCCCCAGCTGCTGAAAATCGTGAAAAAAAAGCACTCTCCTGAATTGCATTTAGAAAGTGCAAAACCCGGTCAAAATAATGATGTTTATTTTTCAATTTTCAAAGTTACTCATTCAGGCCGATAGGTTTTCCTCAGATTTCCGCTGGCGGACGACAAGTCGGTTCACTGGCAGAGAAAATTTGCCGCATTCATTTTTTTTCTGCCTAGCGAAAAGGTCTTCGAGCTCTCGCAACATTTGATTATGTGCCGAGGTCGCCAATACGAAGGATGCGTAGAAGAAGCCCGCCGCTTCGCGCGCTAAAATATCGGGCGTCGCATGCATGTCGAAGATCGCTGACTCGATGTCTACCTGCGCACATTTGAACGATCCAAGGGCTAGTTGCTTCAGATCTTGCGACGTACGCACACGCGGATCTCCTAAGTCGAATTTACTATAGTTCGGATGTTCACGCTGCACTAGGTTATAGATCACGTTATGTATTTCTGCATAGCTAGACGCGGTCGCAGGGTCGCCGTCCACTATCGCTGCAAAAATACCATTCGGCTTGAGTACTCGCCGGACTTCCCGCAGCACTTGGGGCACTTGATCCATCAAGGTCAATGCCCAGTGACACAGGACTACGTCAAATGTCCCGTCATCGAAAGGGTCGAGGTTCTGCGCGACGCCCTGATACAGCTTGATCGAGGGATTGGGGTTTCGCACTCGCGCCATCCCTAACTCTTCCTTGCTCATATCCAAGCCATTCAATACGACACTTGGGCCGAACCGCCGATAACAAATCTCCAACAGGACGCCGCTGCCGCAAGCAAGATCTAAGACATGCCGATGCCGAGAAGGATCCACAATATCGGAGAGAAACTCGTAGCTGTTGCGACCTAGTTTGTCCTCGCATCGGATGGCGCAGGACTCCGTGAAGCCGGCGTAATCTCGGTGCACAGCCATCAAATGGTTGCGAAGGTCGGCGTTACTGGGCTGTTCGCCACGCAAAAGGCTCTGTGTCCAACTGGACTCGATATTCGTTCGCACTTTGATTCCTTGAAGTTAATTTCCAATTAGCCTAGGGGAAGGCCGCCGAGGCCAAAGCTGTTGAACATCACGTAGGAGCTGGCGGTTGTCGCTCCCTTAGGAGACTCGGCGACATCACTGCGAAAAAAATGGCACACGCGAATACATAAATGGACAACATCGCGAACTGTGAGTTCAAACCCAGCCGGGCGTCTATCAGCAAACCCATCAGTCCCGGAGAGATAGCTGTCGACAGAACAAGCAAAGCGACGCTCAGAGAGCGGATTGCGCCGAGATGATCGGTGCCATAAAGTTCGGCCCACAACGCACCAAGCACAACGGTAGCACTGCCGCCCGTCGCACCCATTAAAATCATGAAGGCTGCCGCTGCAAAGATCTCATCGGTCACAGCCAATAGAGCAAGCCCAACAGCAAGCGGTACAAGGTAGAAACGCAAAAGGGAGACTGCCCCGGACCGGTCCACCATCCAGCCGGCCCCGAGCGCAATTACTGTTGCGCTTATGGCGTAGAGCGGATAGCAGGCGGCAAATGCGGAAAGCGTCCAAGATTTAGTGTCAATGAGATGAATCTGATGAAACAAAACACCAGTTATTATAAAGGGCGGCGCAAGAAGTCCAGGTAGCAGCCCATAAAACCGGGGATCTCGAAGCACCTGCGCACGAGTCCAGGATAAACGTCCCGGCACTTCAGACCCCTGTACATTGTTCCGAGGCCTATCGAGCCCGCGCACTCTTACAAGATGACCAAGCCACAACAGCAAGGGTAGGATCATGATAATCATGCAGACTGAAGCACCCACCCATATGTTTCGCCAGGTATAGAGAGTAAGAAAAAAAGCCGCCAGAACGGGCAATAATGCCTCTCCGACTGGAAACCCCAGGGTCGCAACGCTCAGCGCACGGCCACGCTCCACGGAAAACCAGCGTCCCATCGCCGTGATTGCGATATGGCTCAGCAGCCCCTGGCCGAACAGGCGAAGGCCGAAGAGAGCAAAAATCAAAACAATAACGGAATTGGCGCCCGCCATAAGCATCGCGCAACCGCTTAGACCCAATAGTGAAAAGACGCTAAGGAAAGGCAGGTCAAGGCGGTCAGTCAATTTTCCCAGCCATACCAAGGCCGCAGCACTAGCGAGTGTTGCCAGTGTGTAGAGCGTGCCGAAGCCTCCATGCGTGAGACCCAAGTCGGCACGAATTTCGCCTGCGAATAGCGAAATGAAGTAGGTTTGCCCGGCGCTTGAACCGAAGGATATGAGAAAACCAAAGCCCAGCGCTGGTGCCGCTGCCCTCATAAAGCGACTGGACATCATAAGTTAGAAAAGACGATCCAGCTGTAAGCATCGATATCTGTAGGCATTAGTAGTCTGCAAATTAGAAAAACAACAGCGTGACATGCTGCTTAAACCGCCATTGACCGTTTTGCAGACATGTTGCCAGATAAGGGCCGGTGATGGGATTATCCTGCATAGCACTTAGATCGATCGTGTCATCAAAGAGGCAGCGCTGAAGATACCCTTCAACCTGCGACCTAGCCCCTTCGGGTGCGCTGTTTTCGTAAGAGATCTGTTCAGCGTCAAAGCAGACGCCCATTTTCTCTAGGGTTTTGATAATCATTTCGGCACTCGCATATGGCACCCCGATGCCACCTTTAAAACCGTCGAGATAATGCTGATAGAAACGAAGATAGTGCGCACTTTCACCGGCATGGGCTATAAAACCGGCTCCACCAGAAATGGCATGAATGAAGGCTTTGAGGGCGGCCTCGAGTTCACCCTCGGGGATGGCATAAAGCGCGTGAGTTGCCCAAGCAATATCAAACTCGCCACTCTTGCACGCCAGCTCCTGTAATGTCGTTTCAAACTCAGCACCAACTTTGAATGGGGGCGACAGAACTTCGCGAGCCTCCGCAAGCGAGAAAGCGGATGGATCGAGTAGGGAATATTCGATAGGCGATACCTTCAAATCTGAGATCTTGGCGTATTGACAGAGTGCTGCAGGAAACTTCCCGGAGCCGCAAGCAACGTCAAGAAGCTTTAGCTGTCGTCCACCGACTTCGGCTTGTCGCTTCTCCAGCCATTCTCTCCAATTGAACGCTTCAGCAAGGTGTTTGTAATCCACCGAGGCGAGAGCATAAAAATGTTCCATTTCAGGCCGGCTTGCCTCGCTCCAATGCTCGCAGCTTCGCTGAAAAGTGTCAGACATTCACTCAGCCCCCACCGGCCAACAAATGGGGTTCATCTTACTCGCAGCGACCTCGCCCGGGTTGGCGCCGGGTATAAATTTTTCCCAATCACCTGAAACCATTGTTGGCTGATCAAGTATCCGCGCTCCATCAACAAAATACGTACTAGCTAGCACAATCCGACTTCGGCGGGTCCGGTTGGCAGCTGCTGTATGGAAACTCCGATTGTGGTGGAAACTTACCTCTCCGATTTCAAATCCGCCATTCTCGATCGTAATATTTCGGCGCTTGAACACCTCTGTGACGCGGCGATCATAACTAGTATCGAACTTATTAAATTCTATGTGCTTGACCAGTTCAGAGACACCCAACGGCTTGGCGAAAGACAATGGACCCATTTCAATTGGGATTGGTTGGGCGGGCATCCAAACCGTCACGACGTCATCCGTCTGCAGAGGAAAATGGTGATCGTCATAGTGCCATGGGGTGCGTCCGCACCCTGGCTCCTTCGAAAGGATATTGTCGTGGTATAGGCGAACACTTGGCACGTTAAGAAGATCAGCGCAAATCCTGCCTATGCGCGGGCTGAGAACGTACCCTCTGATCAACGGATTATCTAACCAAGCCATTTCATGGCTTAAAAAGCGATCTCGCGTACCACCGTCAAGGGGGGTATCGAACGTATCCCTCAGTAGCTTGATCAGCTCTTGGCGCAACCGGATTACGGCACCCGGCGTGAGGACGTTCGCTAGTTTGACGAACCCATCGCGTTTAAAGGCCCCTATGTGTTCCTTAGTCAACCCATAGGGTGTCCTCAGTTCTTCTGAGATCGTGGCGTCACTTGGCAGATCTATCTCCGGCAGTGGCGGGGGCTCGAACAACTCACCATTGTTCTGCGCACCGTTATCAGCAAGGGTCACATACCAATCCCACCAAGCTTGATTGTCCTGTTCCCAGGGCTGATTAACGTCGAATTGTCGCGCGTTATTACCCGTCAAGGTCGCATTTATTTTTGCGGATTTAGTTATCACTTCGGGCTCCTGCCCCTGGTAAGGATATCAAATTAATTTTATCCGGCGACTGAACCAAAATAGCCTGGCGGCTTTTTGAGGAACAAATTCACCTCGAGAATTGGAGTTTGAAATAACGCGTTTTTCCGCCCCCAAGGCCCGTCCATTCTATGCAGACAGATGTGAAGTATACTACGCCACCCACCCCTGACCAGGGCTGAACTGGGTTTTCAAAACGGCAATTATTGGTCACACTTTCGTTATGACAAAGTTCACCACCATTCTTTGCCTGACCGTTGCCGTGCTTGAGGGTTTGCTGCCCTAGAGAGCGTATGGGACCCAAATAATACTCTGTCAGCCTAGGTGGGTGGTTTAGACTTTTCTACGCATGATATTTAATAACGTTTAAAACCGGTGATATAGCTAAAAGACTGAGGTGACGGTGTCTGAGAGGTATATAGTCAAAGCCCAGAAAATAATGAAGAGTGGCCCGAGGATGTGGACCCTTATTCGTTTGTTTCTAATTTGCGCCGGAATATCTTCGAGCTTTGCTAGGCGACGGCCAGCTGTCCAGACTAAAAGATCGGCAATAAAATAAATGTATATTTGGACCCTTAAAATATCATACAGCGTCAAATAAGATAGCGTCGGCAGGACCGTCTGACCGAATTGACTAAAAAGCACGATACTTATCAGAATAGGGAATGGCCAATCTATGGATTGTTTGTAATGGTCCCAACTCATGGCTGAAAACCAAAGAGCTATGGCGTGTAAAAACAGGATTAAAATTGCCGTTGTAAGGAAGTTTAGATAATTACGCTTCAACTCTAATTTATACGTTACAAGAGAAAAATCATTTGCACCATCTGGCGCCAACCATGCTCCCGGTTTATCTGAAGAGAGTTCGAAACGGGCGCCGGGCCTGGTGCTAAAAACTCCCGAGAACTCGCCTGCTTCCCAGGTATCGGGAGGGGTAGAAGAATTTCCACTTTTTCGAACCGCTGGTACAAGGCGGACTGATTTGTTTATTTCCGTGAACGGCTCGATTTCAATCGTTGCGGTTTGTTCATCAAATGGGAATTTTCGGTAATCGAAATTAGTTCGAATTTCCGCGGTAAAGATTTCCTTAACTTGAACAGTCCCATTCCGGTCTATGGTTAAGGTTAACTTTTCTCGGTTCCGCTCACTGATGGCATTTATGATCGTAAGGTTCGGTGTCCAAATCCTTTTGATTTGTTCGTCTGCCAGAACATCATTGTAAATTAAACGTGTACGACCATCGAAATCTTTTCCCTTAAAGCGAAGACGTTTTCGATCTTTCCACCGCGTCATCATAAAAGCCCGGATTGTCCAGGTTCCTTTGATCTGATTGACTTCTAAGATATCCAGCAAGCGAAGGGTTTTTTGTACCTTTATCTGCCTCGCATTTTTCGTCTGTGGCCGTTCTGTGCAGCGTTTCTGGACTGGACTGGAAAAACATGGGTATTCGTCTGAAATGTTCTGGGTTTTGACATCTTGAATTACATCAAGCAGTTCTTTGATTAGAGGCTTGTCGCCGATCTTATTACCGGAAGACGCTTCAAGGGGTGTTATTGCGGAGAAAAAAACGCCGAGGAAAAGTAAAATTAGAACGGGCGTATATCTCATTAGATTTTTGATCTGGATGCACCGTAATGCAATAGAGTTCATCACTTAGGTAGGGCTTATGCCGGATTGATCTAATAAAATTTAAGAACAAACATCAAGGCGGGGTCGTGCATTTTAGGGAGCAAAACTAGTATCCAAATCCTATCTAAATTTCATTTTTTGTTCTGCTGACGTGCAAAAGCCGACCCAATTTCGGCATTTGACCGCTGAGCTTGTGCCCAGAAGGGAACCGTTACTTTTGCAAAACGCTCCATCGACCCGAAAACCTTTTTGAAAAACGGATTGGACGCATTGAATTTTTCATACAACTTTTTTGTTGCCGCTGAGTATTCCATAAAATAATCTTTTGGGGTTTCGTGCAAGATAACGCCCTCGTTGTCGATGAGATCTTTAAGTGCTTTGCCATTTTCGTGCATCAGCCAAGCAATTGTATGGATCAATGATGCATCTGCTGCGATGGAAATTGCTCGTCGATTAGCAGGGCTAATTTTCTTCCAGAGATCACCGTTAATATATAAGTCTACGTTTGAAACATTTTGATGTATGCCCTGCAGGTAGTAATTTTTTAATACCTTCTGGAAGCCAAAAACGCGATCCGGCATCGGGCAACACCATTCGGCGGCATCAATTGTTCCATTTTTTAACGCAGGCACAATTTCGGACCCGCCCATTGTCACAGCGTCCACCCCCAAGTCCAAATATGCTTGTCCCGGTATGCCGGGTGGTGCGCGATAAGTGTAGTCGCGAAAGTCATCCATGTTTTTGATCGGCTCTTTGAACCAGCCCAATGCCTCGGGGCCGAGGGGCTGTAGAATTAGCCCTTTAATATTCATGCCCATTTCGGCCCAGAGCTCATCGTACAACTCGCGTCCACCACCATAAAGAAACCACGATATCCAAGAAATATTATCGTACCCAAGACCGGCTCCAGCGGTTGGTGAGCCAAATAGCATGGCGGCCGGGTGATATGAGGACCAATAATGGGTGTAGGCAATGCCCGCGCCTATTTCACCTTTGTTAATTCTCTCCAATAGGCCCTTTATTTGAGTCGTTTTGAGCTTAGGTATAATTTTGAAAATGACTTCGCCACCCGTAACTAATTTGACGTCTGAGGCAAATTTCTGCGCCATTAAGAACTCGGGTGACTTTGGGCCTGTGACCAACTGGACCGAGATCTTCATTTCCGCAGAAGCGGAGCTGCTTGCGAGCAAAAGAGCGGAAGCGATTAGTTTAAGAAGTAGTTTTTTCATTTCGAAAATGGCTCTGTAGGTCTAGTTCAAGATGACCTTCACCGGGATACTCTCATCTTCACACGGTTCCGACCTGCACATTCGATACACGCGGCCAAAGACCAAGCGAATGTGACAATACTCAATTCGGTCATGTTCGACAATTTTAACCAATTAAATCACTTTTGCCAAAAAATTTGGTTGGATGCGTCGGTTCGGGATCCGTTGTGCTTGGAACTATATGCGCGGAACTCTGACCTAGACCAGCCTTTCGCTGACCACGGGGCCCTTTGTGTAAGGTTTAACTCTTTGGGCATTCGAGCGTAATCGGGGTAAGGCCCAAAGGGACCCGACCGAGCCGCCTAGCAATAAAAAAGCGGCAATAAATGCGGCAATTTTTTTGAACACTCGCGCCGAAAGAGGAAGGCAGGTAGCCAAAAAAGCTCTAACTCATTGAATTAGAGGTTTTATTTTTTGGTTGCGGGGGCAGGATTTGAACCTGCGACCTTCAGGTTATGAGCCTGACGAGCTACCGGGCTGCTCCACCCCGCGTTA
>NZGJ01000037.1 GCA_002689465.1 Rhodospirillaceae bacterium
GGCTAGGACCTTCATACTCGGCCGGTCCCAGTCTTTGCGATATGCCCACACACCCATCAGATCCATCACACAGAGGATAGGCAGCATGATCGTCACAGCCTGCACTGGCGATGAGACCTGCGACAGTGCCAATACACCGACGAAGCCAATGCCGCCGCCGAAGCCACCCTTCGACAATCCGGCAAGCAGCACCGCGCCAATAGCAAAAGAAGCAAAAATAGGATCGCTCAGAAGTTGGTCCATGTGATCGTCTGATGATTTCCGTTTTGAGTCGACCCATCTACGAAGAGATTAACCCGGCTTAGGCTGTGCTATTCGTCGTGTCGATGGAAAATTCACTGCCGACATCGATCCTTAGCGTCGATTTGGCGTCGCCCTGATTGACGGCAAATTCAACAAGGCCGGATGAATTTTCGTACCAGAATGCGCTGCCTTCCGGCAAATCCGAAAATGTGCGGGCGCGGGAAAGCCGATGATCGTTAACAATCATATCCGACCCGGTTGGAACGTTCTTGGCTCGCATTCCCGTCATCGCGTTACCGAAATTATCGAGATAAACGATCTCTTTAAGATCGTTCGGCCAATGTAGGCGGCTGCTTCCTCTTCGGGCCGCGCTTCGGAAGCCACTTCGTTTCCCTTTGCCAACCGGGCGGCAACCGGGGCAAACAGGTCGCGCCCGTGAAAACTTGCGGACATGTCCTGCGGTTCCCAGGTGATCCGGCGAAAAGACCTTTCGTTAGCGCGACGCATCACAATTTCAAACAGACCGTTATCGGGCCCCACAAAGCGCCGTCCATCAGCTGTGACGATCGCTGGGGCACGGCCCCCGCCGACGCCCGGGTCGACAACGCAGAGGAACACGACATCGGGGGGAAAGATGTCAATCAACGAAGAGAGTAGGTAGGAAGATAAGCGGGCCTGAAACATCGGGGCATCATGCAGCAAGTCGATGACTGGAATGCCGGGAGCATCGTGCTCAAGAACGGCTTTGACCTGGCCCACACAGGGGCCAACTTCGCCAAAATCAGTAAACAGAACTATCACGTTACTGAGCATGCGGATCTATGTGGGATGCGGCAAGGATAAGAACCGGCGCAAAAGTCTATGACGCGCTCACGGCTGCAAATTTGGTATTTTTGGCGGCGCAGATCACACGGTTCCGGTCTCGCATTAGCAGAGGGTAGCTTGTCTCGAGCAATCGTCATTACTTCGCCAGTCCGATCAGAGCCGACCGCAGGGCATCGTCATTTCTCTGGACCGGTTCCTAATCCAGGGATCTGTTTATCCTACCAACCATCGAGAATATTCGCGAAATTTTAGAGTTTTATGATGTGTATTAAGAGCCGTGTGGCTGGTCGGAATAATGGATTCGTCGGGTTAACGAGGAATAAATAGGGCCGACTAATAAGCCAAAAAATTACGAGGGTTGCGCTTGCTGTTCACCTGATCGAGGGATATATTGCGGTGCAACAATTTATATTGCGACGCAACAGTATATTGAACTGGCACTCAACAACTGGAAGAGTTCATGGATCAGCAAGTTCGCCCCTCGGCAGTTATCGCAACAATGGAAGAACTGCATGGCTATTTTATCGACGATTTGAAAGCCGGCATGACCGATGTCTATGTCCGCACTGTTACAGAAACGGATATAGTCCAGTATTCCCAGGTTTCCGGCGATGATAACCCTCTCCATGTTAATGAGGAATTTGCGAAACAGACTATTTTTAAGGGCCGTATCGCCCATGGTATGCTGACCTGCGGTCATATTTCGGCTGTTCTCGGCACCAAGTTACCAGGTCCTGGGTGTGCGTATCTGAACCAGAACCTGAACTTCCGCGCACCTGTTCGCATCGGCGACATGGTGCAGACACGTGTGACAATCAAGGATGTTGATAACGACACGAATAACGTCGTTGCTGATGTTGTTTGTTCGATCGGCGAGAAAGTCGTGATCGATGGCGTCGCCACGCTATGGGTCCCCAACCGCCGCAAGAGAGACTAGTCAAATCATTTTCTGCCACTGGCGGCAGGTTTATGGTTTGACTTGATGTCTTGCGGTAGTTACCAAGACCGCCGCGATGCGCATATTCAGACACGTTGCGGGGCTGCCGGATACTGTCCGGGATACCTCTGTCGCTATTGGTAACTTCGATGGCGTCCACCTCGGTCATCAGGCCGTGATNNGNGAGGCTGCGAGATATGCTGTAGAACTCGGCACATCGTTGTCGGTCATCACGTTTGATCCGCACCCGAGGCGATTTTTCAGAGCTGAAGATCAGCCATTCCAGTTGACGCCCCTCCGCGGCAAGGTTCGCCGGTTCGAGGAAATCGGCGTGGACCAGCTTCTGGTTGTGCATTTTGATGGCGAGACATCGAAGCTGACCCATGAGCAATTCGTCGACACATTTATAACCGGCGGCTTTCAAGCAAAGCATGTCGCAGTCGGGTACGATTTCGTATTTGGCGCTGGTCGGGGCGGCGATGGCGACTATCTGCGTGAGTGTTCAGAACGGGACGGTTTCGGTTTGTCTACGATTGAACCGGTGAGAGATAAGAGCGAAACGATATATTCGTCGACAAATATCCGGAATTGCCTGCGAGCCGGTAATCCGGTGGGGGCGGCGAACCTCTTAGGCCGGCCGTGGGAAGTTGAAGGTCGCGTTATCAAGGGCGACCAGCGCGGCCGCGAGATAGGCTTTCCGACTGCCAACATATCACTTGACGATTACCTCGAACCCGCGCTCGGGGTTTATGCCGTCTGGGTCGGTGTCGAAGAGGGTGGTGTGACCACGTGGCATGCCGGTTGTGCGAATATCGGGCGGCGGCCAACCTTTGATAAAAACGAAGTTAATTGCGAGACCTATATCTTCGACTTCACGGACGATATCTATGACAAGTTACTTCGGGTCGCGTTGGTCGAGTACATTCGCCCCGAGAAAAAATTTAATGGAATCGCCCAGTTGCGTGAGCAGATCGCGCTTGATTCCCATGATGCCCGAGCGTTGCTGGACAGCATCGGCCCCGATGATTTAAGACGGGCGCCAGCATAACGCGTCCTTCNGGATAGTTAGAAAATATGGCGACCGATTATAAATCCACTGTCTTTTTGCCGAATACCGAATTCGAAATGCGAGGCAAACTGCCCGAGCGTGAGCCCGGTATACTGGCGCGTTGGGAAGAGATGAACCTTTATGAACGACTGCGCGAGCAATCGGCGGGACGCGAGAAGTTCCTACTCCATGATGGCCCGCCCTATGCAAACGGCAATCTGCATATCGGTCATGCGCTCAACAAAATTCTCAAAGACGTTATTAATCGGTCGCAGCAGATGCTTGGCAAGGATGCCAACTACGTGCCCGGGTGGGATTGCCATGGCCTACCCATCGAATGGAAGATCGAGGAAAAGTACCGGTCTGAGGGGCGCGACAAGGATGAGGTGCCGATTGTTGAATTCCGTCAGGAATGCCGGGACTTCGCCGAACACTGGATAGGCGTCCAGCGCGCGGAATTCAAGCGGTTGGGCGTGATTGGTGACTGGGACAATCCGTATACGACAATGAATTTTGCGGCCGAGGCGCAAATCGCCCGTGAGCTGATGAAATTCGTAGATAACGGCCTGCTTTATCAAGGCTCTAAACCCGTGATGTGGTCAGTGGTTGAGAAAACAGCGCTGGCCGAGGCCGAGGTCGAATACCATGATCACGAATCTGACACGATCTGGGCGAAGTTTCCTTTGCGCGCGGGAGGCGCAGGGACGCTGGAAGCTCTGTCGGGGGCATCAGTGGTCATTTGGACGACGACGCCATGGACTATTCCCGGTAATCGCGCGATCTCTTTTTCGTCAAAGATTCAGTATGGACTTTATGAAGTCACCGACGCGCCCGAAGAGAATTGGGCGAAGACTGGAGATCAACTGGTACTCGCCGACGTATTGGCTGACGACGTCATGAGCTCTGCCAGGGTAACAACCTGGAAACGTGCGTCAGACGTCACAACTAAAATGTTAGAAGCTGCGACATGTGCGCATCCGCTGGCCGAGATGGGATATGGCTTCGAGATTCCTCTCCTCAACGGCGAACACGTGATGGATGATGCGGGTACGGGTTTCGTGCATACTGCACCTGGTCATGGCCGTGACGATTACGATATTTGGGTTGCCAGCGGACAGAAACTGACTGCGCGCGGGATCGACACGCGCATCCCCTATACGGTGGACGCGGATGGTATTTACACTGCCGAGGCCCCGGGCTTTGATGGTAAATGCGTTATTACCCAAAAGGGCAAGAAGGGCGATGCCAACCAGGCCGTGATTGATGCGCTGGTTGCGGCTAATGCATTGATCGCAAGGGGCCGAGTTAAACATCAATATCCGCATTCCTGGCGCTCCAAGAAGCCGCTCATTTTCCGCAATACGCCTCAGTGGTTTATCGCAATGGATAAACCGTTTACCGAAAGCGGTGAAACCCTGCGCGAGGTCGCGCTGGACGCCATTGACGCCTCTGGGTTTTATCCGGAGACAGGACGTGCGCGTCTGCATGGCATGATCGAAGGCCGGCCCGATTGGGTTGTTTCGCGTCAGCGCACGTGGGGTGTGCCGATAACGGTGTTCGTCAAAAAGAAAACGGGTGAGTTGCTCCGAGATACTTCCGTGCAGGAGCGGATAGCAACCGCGATTGCTGACGAGGGCGCTGATGCCTGGTTCACATCCGAACCTTCGCGTTTTCTGGGTGATGATTACAGTTCCGACGAATACGAACAGGTACTCGACATTCTCGATGTCTGGTTTGACTCCGGTTCGACTCACAGCTTCGTGCTCGAAGATCGCGAAGACCTGCAGTGGCCGGCGACGCTATATCTGGAAGGGTCTGATCAGCATCGCGGTTGGTTCCACTCTAGCCTGCTTGAATCCTGCGGTACGCGTGGACGCGCCCCTTATGACGCCGTGTTGACCCATGGGTTCGTGTTAGCTGATGACAAGCAAAAGATGTCGAAATCCACTGGCAATATTGTCGCGCCGCAGGAGATCATCAAACAATACGGCGCAGACATCCTGCGTATCTGGGTTGTCGCGTCCGATTATTCTGAGGATTTGAAGATCGGGCCCGATATCATCAAACACCAGACCGACGCCTATCGGCGGCTGCGGAATACGCTCCGGTTCATTCTCGGTAATCTGGATGGGTTTGAGGAGAGCGAACGGTTGCCGGTTGCCGAAATGCCAGAACTTGAACGCTGGGTTCTTCACCGACTTTCAGAGATCGACGAATTGGTCCGCGATCGAGCAGGATCGTTCGATTTCCATGACATGTTCACGGCGCTGCATAATTTCTGCGCGGTCGATCTGTCCTCGTTTTACTTCGATATCCGAAAAGACGCGCTCTATTGTGACCCCCTTGATTCTATCCGCCGCCGCGCTGCGCGCACAGTTCTGGACGAGCTCTTCAACTGCCTTACCGCGTGGCTCGCCCCGGTGACTTGCTTTACCGCGGAGGAGGCCTGGCTGTCGCGCTATCCTGGCGACGGCAACAGCAATAGCGTTCATCTGCAGACTTATCCTGCATTGCCAGCCGATTGGCGGAATGCCACCCTTGCCAAGAAATGGGCGAATGTCCGCCGCGTTCGCCGGGTCGTTACCGGTGCACTGGAGATCGAGCGCGCCGAGAAACGTATAGGTTCAAGCCTGCAGGCCGCACCCACCGTCTATCTCGATAGTGACACTGCCGCCATACTAAGCGATGTTGACCTTGCCGAAGTCTCAATAACATCGGATATGATTGTGGACACAGGCTTGGCACCAGAGGGATCGTTCACGATTGATGATGTGCCCGGTGTTGCGGTACTTCCCGGGCTTGCAGAGGGCGGTAAATGCGAACGCTGTTGGCAGGTTCGGCCAGAAGTTGGCGGTGACGGCACTAATGCCGATATCTGCAATCGCTGCGTCGATGCAGTTGCCAATATTTCTGCGGCAGCGGAGTGAGTACCGGGATTTGATTCAACTCGGGTTTCCTATTGCGGCGGCGATTGTTGTTTTCGATCAGGCGACGAAGTTCTGGATGGTCCTCGAAATCATGTCGCCGCCCCGGATTATCGAGGTCACATCTTTCTTCAATTTAGTGATGGTTTGGAATCGTGGCGTAAGCTTTGGTTTGTTCAGCAGCATTTCGCCCTGGACGCCGGTTTTGCTCGGAACCATCGCTGTGGTGATCTCTATGGTGTTGGCATTATGGATGTACCGGGCGCGGTCTCGCTGGCTGTGCGTATCGCTCGCGTTAGTGATCGCTGGCGCGCTTGGCAATGCGATTGACCGGGTTATTTATGGTGCGGTTGCCGATTTTCTCGATTTTCATGCTGGAGGGTATCATTGGCCTGCCTTTAATGTCGCCGATATCGCAATTTCAATGGGCGTCGTTATGCTGCTGTTTGATGGCTTGATTGAGAAGCGTCGCAACAATAGGCTAGGCGGGTGAGTACGGTTCACTATAGGTCTGACAAAATGACACCTTATTTGACGATGCCTCGGCATATTATGATGCTAATTTTTGCGGGATTTGCGTTGTCTGCCTGCGAGAATGCGCGCGAAGCCATGGGTATCGGTAAGCAATCGCCCGACGAATTTGCCGTTGTCACCCGCGCACCTCTGAGTATGCCGCCGGATTTCGGCTTGCGTCCCCCGCGGCCCGGTGCTGGGCGCCCACAAGAAAAAGCCGTCGTAGATTCTGCCCGCGAACTGCTGATCAAAGGCACCGGGCTTGCAAGCCCTAGTCAGCAGGCCCTCTCAACCTCAAAAGGGGAAGCGGCATTGCTCGCGAAAGCGGGGGCGACAAATCCTGATCCTTCGATCCGCCGTAAATTGAATCGTGACTCATCTATTCTCGCTACTGAAGAAGATAGTTTTACGGACCGACTAATTTTTTGGCAGGACAAAACACCGCTCGGGACCATCGTCGATGCCGCGGCGGAAAAGAAGCGTCTGCGTGAAAATGCCGGTCTCGGCGATGCACCGACAAAGGGACGGACGCCTAAAATTGTCCGTAAGCCAAAAGGCTGGTTCGAAGGTATTTTCTAGTTATCCCACACGTGATGATCACGGCTCTTCCATCCGCCCGCCGTGTATCTAACTATTTCGGCGTACCCCGGTCCAGTATGGAGCAATATGATGCGTGACTGCTGCCGATCTGGCATGCGTGACTGCCGCCAGTCAAAGCCGAGAGTTTGGTTTGCCTAATTCTCTTACAGCAATTTTTGCGGCATTGTTTATGATGACGATTGTCGCAACACTGCCTGCCGCTTCGGCAACGGGAGCGGTCTTCTCCCCCAAAACATTCAAGCTCGATAACGGCCTTCAGGTGGTTGTGATTGAAAACCGCCGGGCGCCCATCGTGATGCAGATGTTGTGGTACAGGGTTGGTGCCGCCGACGAGAAGCCGGGCGAGTCTGGTCTCGCGCATTTCCTCGAACACTTGCTGTTCAAGGGTACGAAGACGGTCAAGCCAGGCGAATTTTCGCGGATCATCGCGCGTCTGGGCGGACAGGACAACGCGTTTACTAGCCACGATTTTACAGCCTATTTCCAGCGCGTCGCGGCGCATAAACTTGAGACTATCATGCGGCTTGAGGCCGACCGAATGCAGAATGTCATTCTCACTGACAAAGTTGTTCTGCCGGAACGAGATGTCGTACTGGAAGAGCGCCGGTCNCGGACCGATAATAGCCCGGCGGCGCANCTGCGTGAACAGGTACGTCGCGCATTGTATCTGAACCATCCTTATGGNCGNCCNGTNATTGGCTGGATGGGCGAGATACGGCAGCTCACCACGGAGCGCGCGCTAGCATTCTATCGCAAACATTATGCGCCCAATAATGCGATGCTGATCATCGCCGGCGACACCTCGGTGGAAAAAGTACGCGCAATGGCGGAAAAATATTACGGGCCGATCCCGCGCCGGTCTGTGCCCGAACGCGTACGGCCCAAGGAGCCGCCGCACCGCGCTGCGCGGCGTGTGGTGCTGACAAATCAGCGGGTGACCCTGCCTGCGTGGTCGCGGACACACCTCGCGCCGAGCTATGGGGCCGATAAAAAAGGCAACTGCTACGCGCTTGAGGTGCTCGCACAAGTTCTCGGCGGCGGATCGACCAGCTGGCTGTACCGAAAACTCGTCATTGAGAGCGGAATAGCATCGAATGCCGGCGCCTGGTACAGCGGCGAAGGGCTCGACTACGGAGAATTCGGTATCTATGCCAGCCCGAAAGCCGGTGGCGATATCGATGCGCTCGAAAACGCTGTGCTTGAAGAACTGGCTGCGGCTATCCAGGAGGGATTCAAGCCCGCGGATATCGATCGCGCCAAGCGGCTCATGTCTGCCCAGGCGATCTATGCCCGCGACGGTATTCGTGCCGGTCCCAATGCCATTGGCCAAGCCTTTACCCAGGGGCAGACGATCGCCGATGTTGAAGAATGGCCGGAACGTATATCCGCGGTGACGCCGGAGCAGGTCATGGCCGTAGCAAAGACAGTGATCAAACTCGAAAGTTCCGTCACTAGTATCCTGTTGCCGGAGGCCAC
>NZGJ01000038.1 GCA_002689465.1 Rhodospirillaceae bacterium
AATTAGACAGGCGCCCGTAGCTCAGCTGGATAGAGCAGCGGACTTCTAATCCGCAGGTCGCAGGTTCGAATCCTGCCGGGCGCGCCAGTTTTCAGCTGCTCATTCTCTGTCTGCTTGAACAAATTTGAGAAGCGTAAGGTCCGATCAAATTAAACAGAAACTAAAAATACCTCTTGGTAAATGAGGGGACTAATTGCCATTCTCTGCCTGACCATTGTCCTGCTTTCTGGAGGCAGCGGATGTTCTCAACGGTTATTAGGGGGTAATAGAGATGAGCATGGTTGTATAAGGTCCGCCGGCTACGTTTGGAGTATCGAAGAAAAAAAATGCACAAGAACATGGGAACGCAAATAGACTAGTGAGCCCCGCCAGCCTCTCCATCGGAAAGAAAATCGCCCTTGAGTGTGTCCGAAAGGCAGAATGCGAGTGTTGACTGGAGGCGTTTCAGAACCTTCAGATGACGTTAATAGCTAGTCAGTAAGGATCTACAAGGCCGACCTTTGGCTCACTTTGGGCCAAGCTTATATGCATAACCATACTGGTGGATTGTCATGGAATAACCTTATTGTTACCCAATTTTGGACACATTGGCCTCATACGACTTCAGTATGGGAAAAAGACATTCAAGCGGCACACACACCCACACTCTAAAAATTTTTGCTGTCTGCTGCTCTTCCGTCACCCCGCTCGGATTCGGCGGGTTGTTTTATCGAACATGGAGGAGGGCAATAACCATGTAGGTAATCAGCCAATGCATAATTCAATTTGAGCGAGCTTCGTTTAGCGACGAACGGAATGAGGAGGAAAGTTGCAACAGAACATTGGACAGGTGCGGAGTCACCGACCTTGCCAAGGGTCTCCGTCAGGTTGTTGTTAACGACTTGACCGATACCGACCGCAGGAAAAATACCACCGCGCAACAGTCGCTATAATTGCGGATTTTTTGCTGGGATTCCGTCGCGAGAAATCGCCCCTCTAATGTCGTCCGCTATCACCCGCTATATTCAATGACGGCCCGGCCTCATGCAGGAACTTTAAACCCGTCATTGATACCCTAAAGGTCCTTGAACTGGTCTTCATAGCGGCACAGCTTAATTACAAACGCGAGACCATCTCATCTGGTCTTGCCAACCGCTACAAATTTGGCTTCTTAATTCCCGACATCGCTACCGATTTTGAAATCACGCCCCCTAACCTGGACAGGCAGTTCGCATGTGAGCTTTCACGCGCGCCACTAATGCTCCACTCGGCAAAAGAGCTGTCACGAAGGTTCCGGGGTTTGTGCCGCGCAGAACCAGAATTTGAAAACTGGAAAAACCCCACGAGAAATATGTTTTAAATCAATAATTGGTCTGCCCAGGCAGGGGAGCATCCCCGCCTCCTGTGCCGCCCTAGCTGGGGTGTTTTGCCTCCAGCCACCGCAGCTTTTTTTAAACTGCAGGATTTGGTTAATTGCCCAAAAAAAACCCTAATTGATGCGCATTCCTGCCTTTATCTACTCCCATGTTTCTTTTTGTCTAAAAACTTAGTCGATAAAAAAGGAACGTCTCATATGAAACAGAATTTATTTTTTTCTATCGGGTTGGCCTTAGTGGTTGGTGTAGGCGCAGCGGTCGGGGCGAGGGCTGTGATTGCAGACCAAAAGTCTGGTACCTGCTCGTATGACCCGGTTAGCGGCAATTTCATCGAAAATGGGCTTGAGCATAATTTTGGTAGTTGGGAGCACGCTCGTCGGTGCGCACGAGACGGTCGGCTGCCTGAGATCGTCCTGAATAGACTAGGTGCCTTCGGAGACACAGAAATTCGGATTGAAGCAGAAAAACTAAAGGCAGAAAATCGCCGGGTAGCAGCACTCCGGAAAAGTCAGCAGCAGAAAAAACTCATAGCGACTGGCACCCCTGCTCGTCTTTCTCTTATATCTCGAGGTGATAATCAAGCAGGTGTCCTTCGCCGTCATGAGAGAGGGTTCTCAGAACCTGCTCGAAGAATGGAAATACCCCAGGCCATAAAAGAAAAGGGATTGGCTACTATATCAACTGACCCAGTCGCAACAGAAGTCCTTACAAGCAAGGGGGAAAATGATGCGCCCGAAACGTTTGGTGTAGAAACAACAACCGACCTAGACCCCAATCGCCGAACGGCGATGGAACTTGGGACCGACGACGAAAACTCAACCGATTGGATTAAGTAACCATGCTTATGAAAAATAAAAACTTATCCAGTAAGCGGCCCGAAACATCAAAGGAGCCGGTTCTGAGAACATTCTCAGAGGACTTTGGCGCCGTTGATATTCCTCAGCCGTCGACCCCCCCATTGACAATCTATGCTGAGCAGCCCTTGCATACTTCAAAAGACATGAACGTAATTACCATTGGGCAAGGCGTCGTTTTCTCCGGGAAGGTTATCAAAGCGGAGAGTATTGTGCTTGAAGGCACGGCTGATGGTGAGATCCTGGCTAAGACAGTTGAGATTTCCGCAGCCGGCTCCCTTGATGGAACTGTGCAATGCGACACCTTAATCGTTGCAGGCGCTTTCTCCGGCAAGGCTGCCGTCCTGGGCAGTCTGTCGGTAAAGCGAACTGGCAAGATAACGGGAAAAATTAGCTACGGTAGTCTTTCTGTCGAAGACGGCGGTGCAGTTCTAGGAACTCTAGAGCAGGGCGGGACAAAAAGTTTACCCGCTGAGCCACTTGAAGCTCTCGGGGACAAGATATTGAAGCCTGCCTGATAGGGTGCGAGGCATGTCCCAAACGTGTTACCACATTACCGAAAGCTGCCTGTCTTTCAGCTTAAGTAAATTCTCGGAGTTAATGATTAACTAACCCATTCGAAAAAGTTGTTCCATGGGACGGATAGCGGCGCTATTGGGAAACACCTTATCTTCCACAAAACTTTGTTTCAGACCTAAGTGTGAGATCAGAGCGGCTTTAAACAAACCTTCATATGCATTTGAGGGGGTTAAATCTCTTCCCTCATAAAGTGCTTTCGAATTCAGACCTGGCCAGGCCCCTATTAATTTTCCGCCATTGAGACTTCCGCCCGCCATGAAAGCCAGTCCGCCGGTACCGTGATCGGTACCTCGACTGCCATTTTCTGCGACGGTGCGGCCAAATTCGGAAACCGTCAGAACGGCGGTATCAGACCATGCATTTCCAAGTGTTTTTTTAAGTTGGTCAAGCCCTTCGGAATATTCTCGAAAAAGTTTGGTAAGTCGCCAGCTTTGACCGAAATGGGTATCCCAACCTTGCATTTCCATCACTGCAATCCGGGGACCGCTGGGTTCCTTTAAAAACCCGCCAGCAATTTTGGCTAGATCAGGAAATTTATGCCGGCGTTTACGTTTGCGCCCTTGCTCCATTGTGCCCTCGGGGCGTCTGCCCCCCCTGGCGTTGGCGTAAGCTTTTGCGAATAAGGGATCATTTCCGTAAATACGCTCTAAGCGGGTAAGAAAATCTTCGTCAGCTAACGGTAAGGATGATTGAGACCAGGTCTGAACGGATCCTTGCCCCTGTATGATTAATGGAACGGTAGGACCCAGTGCGAGACCGGCTCGCCGGTCTTCGTAGTTCAGCCCCATTATTGAACGGTTTAACCATCCGTCTTTCAATCCAAATGGCTTGCCGCTGCCATTTTCAAGAAAATTCTGAGCATCAAAATGGGAACGACGTCGATACCTACTTGCAGAAGCTGGAAAAATCAAAAGCTCTTTAGATGCGTAGAGATCCTTGAGATGTTTTAGCGCCGGGTGCAAACCAAAATATCCATCAAGGTCAATGACCGAGTGTTCATCGCTGGTCACTCCGAGAGCAAGGTTTGGCCTTAAAATTTTATAGTCCCTGTCTGCATATGGGGGTAAAGCGTGAAGCGCATCTAGCCCTCCGCGGAGGATAATCAACACTAAACGCTTTTCGGTGTTGGCTGATGATAAAGCTAAACTGCTCCCAGAAAAGCTAGCTAATGCGCTTGCACTCGAGAGAAGGAGAAAATTCCTACGATCCAATTGCGTTACCTCCTTTGAAATTCCGGACTGGCTAAAAGCATTGCAATCGCAGCGTCGCCAGAAGGTGCCCTTTCGATCCCGTCACGGGTTTCTTGGCTCGTTACTGCACCAACTGTATTTTCTAGGACCTCGGACGGTATCACTATTGACGGTATCCTCCTTGCGTAGCGGCGAAGCCATTCAATGCGCGTCATTAACGCTGCAGGAGATATCCAGTTATTCCCTAGGTCGCTCCAACCTTGGGGTGAGGGGGCCGAAAAGGGAGACTGGCCAAGCTCTCGAAGCGGTAGCAAAATATCATCTCTTTTTGGATTTATATTTTCTACCGCACGGTGCGTGGAAACTACCAGTTCATAGGGTGATTTCACTTTTGTCAGAGGTTCTGCCCAAACCTCGTCCAGATCAATCAGGGTTTCCGAGACCTTTGCGAGGTTCCCACCAGAACGCAGAAAGACCTCAGTAATTTTTTCAATTGCTGTTTTTGGCGGGTGGTCGGCAACGAAGTGACGCACTAATTTTGTTGCAATGAAACGTGCAGTCGAGGGGTGCAAAGCTAGGTCATCTAGAGCCGCGAGCCCCTCTGTTACTCCACCCTGGTCATAAAATTTTCCAAGGATTTCTTTTTGGCCCGGCTCATGAAAATGTTCTCTGAACTCGAACCTACCGTTCACTGCCTCGTTATCGGGAGGTTTGGCCCGCGTTTTAAATCTTAAGCCACCGTGGCTCCAACCTGTGATTGCTTTGGCAAGCTCTATTACATCTTTCTGTTTGTATCCTCCGTTAACGCCGAGTGTGTGTAATTCAAGAATTTCTCGGGCAAGGTTTTCATTTAACGTTTTTTTGTTTCCTTTACGCCTAATTCTATACTGTCCTGCGCTGGAATTAGGTCCAACTGAGTTGAAATTATCAAGATAGCTGGTCATCGCTGGATGTTTTATCGCCGCCTTGAGCATGTCTGAAAAACTGCCAAAAATATGGGGTCGGATCACCTCGCGCTCGTATGCTGGAATCACAGGACCTGTAATCCATTTAGTCTTGGATACTGTAAAATGGTTAGACCAGAACAGAACCATCCTCTCAGCAAAAGGAAGGTCTGTTCTGATCATATGCTTTGCTCGAGCTAAGACTTCTTCAGCGAATATTGATCGATAAAGGCCACGGGTTGTGCTGCGAAAGTCTCTCGGAGAAGTCATCCGGGCAACATGAATCATGGCAAATGTTTCCTCTGAAGGTGGAAATTTGGAGAGTTCTTCTGGAACCAATTGTTTTGGTCTTATCTGGTTTTTTAACCATAATTTCGGATCAGCTTTGAGACGTTCCGTCTCTCCTGGCCTGGGCCCGAGACCGAACCTGTTCAGTGCAATATGTGCTTCAATATTTTTCATCAAACGATTGTTTAAGACATTCCTGCAGTTCCTGTGCACCCAGTATACGCGGGATTTCTGGATTCTTCGATGTGATGGCCATGTCTTTGACGTGGGCCGCCGTGAAGCCGAATTCGTTTTTTATCTATCTCCATGCTGAGATGGGAAATCGGCTGTCTTCATGGAGCTTTAGAAGCATGTTTTCGGGTTTGATCTTCATTGCCTCTTCCCTCTATAAAATTTGATCTTCCTCACAGAAATCTTATTGAGAATATTCAGAATGGGTAGAGACAATGTTGTGTGAGTGAATGTAGAGGCCTTTATATGGGGCCCGACGCAGTATCACTTTTCCCGAAATTGTCTCACTTGGTTTTCACAAGGTAGTTAATTCCATCACCATTGGGATGAGGCGGTTGTGAGTATATGGCGGCTCACCGTTGGGCCTCTGATGAAACCATTAGTAACGGCTTTATATCCACTCTTGAGACCACCAGGTGACCTATATCGCCCAGAATTTGTAACGCAATTTAAGGGTCATACGTAGCAATGTAGGAAAGCTGAGGCATCGAGACGCAAGAGACAGAGACGACCCTGTATGACCCTTAAAATGAGTCCTAGATTCATTTTGATCTCAGCTGTGTTTCAACGTTGGCATCGGTGCACAACGGTGTACCAAAGTGTATACCAATGCTGCCTATTTACAGGCAGCCGGCTGCATACTAAGTAGTCAAGACAATTCGATTCAATGCGGGACCTGAAGCCTTCCTAGAGAGATGAACCCCTGCAGGATGCGTCCATATCCATAGACCACATTGGGTGCACCACTTGGGGCGGATTGTAACAGGAGATAGGCGCTATTAGCGTTGCCTATTTTATTATTCTTTTGGGCGATAATTTTCAGTGGATTTGGGTTTGGTAATGCTTCGAGATGGATTGCTCATCTCTTTATCCCTACTCACATCGGTTTAGATTCAAATGCATCTGAGAAATTGGCAACAAACTTTCATCGACGAGTTTCCTTCGGTGATTAAGAAATATCGAAGATTTATTGTTAAAGCCCCGACTGGAGCGGGTAAGACCGTACTCGCGAGTGAGATAATTGACCGATTTTACAAGGGCAAAAAAATAATCGTTCTTTGTCACAGGCTGGTTCTCCTGGAGCAGTTGCACAAAGCCCTTAGTCATAAGCATGTTGTCCGTAAACTTGAGGTATCAGATGCGGGCCCTGCGTTCGAAGACTACGACATACTGCTATCGACAAGTCTTCGAGCTAAGGAGGTATTGAGCGACGCGATTGCTAAGGCCGACGTTATTATTATTGATGAAGCACATCGGGTTTCACCGAATGGAAAGGGATACAAACGCATCCTCGATGCCTTTGAGGAACAGGGTAAAACCAATGCGCCGCTGATTGGTTTGACTGCCTCTCCGGAGCGTCGAACGGGCGACCAGCGCGACCAGCTTAATCTTGCCTTCGACGCGATAATTGACTGCGCAAATATCGAGGATCTGATTGATGAGGGTGTTCTCGTAAAGCCAATATATCGCCCTCATTTCGTTCACGATCTGAACTTGGCGAGTATTGATATAAGCTCGGGTGATTTTCCGATTGAAAAATTGTCGAATGCAATTATTCGCTCCTCAATGATTGATTACGCTATCTGGAGCTATAAAGAAGAGCGTTCAAAACTTTCAGCTGAACCGATATCCGCTTGGTTCTGCGCCGATGTAAGTGTTGCGGAAGCGACATTAAGCGCGATTGAGCAGTGTGGAGTTAATGCGGCGATCGTTACGGCCAAGACACCGATCAAGGAGCGAATGAAATTGCTGACGCTTCATGAGGCCGGTGAGATTGAGGCGATTGTATCCGTTGGTGTCCTTGCAGAGGGATGGGACAATCCGAACTGCAACATCATCGTTCACCTCCGGCCGACGCTTTCGAAGGTCCTATGGGGACAATCGGTTGGACGAGGTTTACGTTCGGCGCCAGGCAAGGATAGGTGTGTAGTCATAGATGTAAGCTCCAATTGGAGCACTTTCGGGCCGGTTGAGAAGCTCGAGTGGAGCCTTTGGAGCCACCGCAAGTCATACATGCAATTTATGAACCGATTTAACTGGATCCGCCAGCAACAGGATGGTGAAGACAGCGGCGATATCTATCTATTGTGTAAGAATGAATTATCCAATGGAACTCGGTGTTCACACATATATAAAAAAGGCGCCTACGACGACGACACATGTCCTGTGTGCGGCACCTACGCCGCTGTAGATATCTACAAAGAACAAAAGCTGGACGGCACACTTAATGAAAACGGGCTGCACCGACTATTTTTTGAACGGGTGCCTCAGATATATGAAGACATGGACATGTCAGTCTGGAGCAACCTCGGTGACATGGCATGGAGAACAGCAACGCTTGAGGACCAGATGTTCCTCACCTTCTGCAAATCTTTCGTGGAGGTTTCGGGTGAGCCTACTAAATCTGAATCCGATTATTGGGACGTAGCGCTTGCTGCTGAAGCACGAATTCGGGCGTATCTGGTTGAAAATGACCTTCAGATCGTGAAGCAAGAAGACTTTGACCTTTCCGTTATTGCTGATGGGTTCTTGGCTGGAAGGAAGATCCACACTCTGCAGGCTCATTATGGGGTTTCGGTATGCGGTTCGACATTCAACGCAAACACCAGAGAGCAAAACGAGAGGAAGTATCAAAAAGCACTAAAAATTTCTGAGCGGCTCGCGATGATGGGCTGTTCGTCTAAAGATAATCTTCCGTATTTCAACGCGTCAGAGCATTTAGAAAGAGGCTATTAGAAAACCGCTGACCAGAATGGAGATGGGTATAAAATTGGCTCGATTTGAGGCAACCTGGATAATTCCCTACCCATCAAGGTGTGCGTCCGCTCGTGCGGAGTTGAAAGACGCCAAAATCAGAGTGAAATGATAAAACTGTCGGCGCCTAAATATTTCCCCAAATCAATCTGGCATACCCTCGACTACGACACCTTGATGGACCATCACTAAAAGCTTGGTATCTTCGAGTGCTTTGACACTGTGGGTCTCGTCGTCATTTACCCGAACGTAGTCTCCGGCCTCCAGCGTTGCCCCCGCGCAGTCAACGACACCGGAGATCACGTATGTTTCTTCGAAGTGTTTGTGACCGTGCTCAGGAATTACGGAACCTTTTTCCATAGCTATCATCGCAGTGAAACCGCCGTCAGGATGTTCAGTTAGGCCTGCGAAAGTAACATTATCCACTCCCGGAATTGGAAAAGGACCAAATTCTATCTCTGTGCCTTTGCAAAGTTGCATCGTCGTCTCCTTGAAAAATGTTATGANNGACCGCGATTGGCTAACACCATGAATNCTCTCTGATTTAAATTTGTGGCCGCAACCAACCAANTGAGAAATGGGTTTATTAAGACNGAAAACAAGAAGTTTTAGCCAAGATTTCTGACGAGANGTAATATCCACATTTTTGGCGTGGTCTGCTTCAGACGGCTCGATGGCNGTGTTCTTCGGCGACCCTATCTATCTTTGCAAAAGGAGTGGTCAATCTCGTGGGTTAACGTCGCCCCCGATGAGAGCACAGTCAGCTGTTGAGATCTGCGGCCTCNACTAGACAGACCTCGCCGTGTATTTNAGCAATGGGTAGCCCAAGGCCTTATCAGTTCTTAAGTGCCGCAAAAAGTTTTATACGGGAGGGATGTCTCCGGTGCTGGTTTTGTATAAATTTCCTCACCCGGGATTTCTTCGAATGGGGCCGATACAAGCGATAATATTTTCTCAAATAACGTTAAACTGCCATGCTCGATTGCCTCTGATAGCGCTTCTTCCACCTTGTGGTTACGAGGGATATAAATCGGGTTCACTTTATTCATTGCCGCCGCGCGCTTTGAGGGAGGAGTTGGCTCCCTTTCTAATCGTGAAAGCCACTTGGTCTCCCACGCCTCGTAAGAAGCGGTATTTTGGAATTGCTGGAGAACCCCCGAATTGTCTCCAAGTGTTGCATCTGAAAGCCCCCGGAACGTCAGAGTGAAGTCTGCCTCATCCGTTTGCATCGCTGTGAGGAGGTCTTGAACTAAATCGTCATCTCCATCTTCCTCGTTATTTAGGCCAATTTTGGCCCGCATTTGCTCGAAGAAAATCTCATCATATTCACTTCTAAAATTTCTAATTTCGTCAGTGAGTATCCCGATCGAACGATCTTTATCAACATGGATGAGTGGGACAAGAGTGTCGGCTAATCGCATTAAGTTCCACATGAGTATCGACGATTGATTTCCGAAAGCGTAACGCCCCTGCAGATCGATCGAACTAAATACTGTTTCTGGGTTATATTCATCGATGAATGCGCATGGACCATAGTCAATTGTTTGCCCAGAAATTGCTGTGTTATCAGTGTTCATGACACCATGAATGAAACCAATTCTCATCCAGTGTGAAATCAGCTTGATCTGGGCTCTCGAGACTGCTCGAAAAAATTCTAAATAAGGGTTTTCAGTGTCCAGTGTCTCGGGATAGTGCCGGGATATCGCGTAATCTGCCAATCTTCGAACCATGTCCGTCTTGCCGCGGGCTGCAAAAAATTCAAACGTGCCGACACGCAGGTGGCTGGCTGATATTCTTGTGAGAACCGCCCCAGGCATTCCTGTTTCTCGGAATATTGTTTCACCTGTTGTAACGGCCGCGAGTGAGCGCGTTGTTGGAACTCCGAGAGCGTGCATAGCCTCACTAATAAGATATTCTCGCAAGACTGGTCCCAACCCAGCCTTGCCATCTCCGCTACGTGAAAATGGTGTGCGTCCGCTTCCTTTTAATTGAAGGTCCTGCCGCCTCCCTTGGGTGTCGATAATTTCGCCCAGCAAAAGAGCGCGTCCATCGCCCAGTTGGGGAGAGAAATTCCCAAACTGGTGTCCCGCATAGGCCTGTGCCAAGGGCGTGGCGCCATTTGGCAACAGATTTCCCGAGAAAATCTCTGCCCCGAGGGGAGTTTGGAGCCGGCTGGCGCTAAGTTGGAGTTCCTCGGCTAATGGCTCATTGAAAATAACCATACTTGGGCTTGGCACCTTCGATGCCTCGCAAGGAACAAAAAAACCCTCCAGGTCACGAGCGAAACTGTTATCGAAGTTGAATTGGGGTGGTTCAGTCTCAAGCATTTTATCCAAGTTTGTATATTTCATATTTTTTTTAAAATTAATGTTCAACTGTGATTTGTCTGTTTTTGTTGATAGTCCACCGCCTTCTATGTGGGTCATTAACAGTTAGGCGGTTTCGAAGCCAATGGCGAGAACTCGGCGATAGAGAGCGTCCTTTGCTCTAGAGGTCCTGGCTTTGTAACTTCCTAGTATGCCACTTAAATCCTTTTAACTCATTTATTTCGGTGATCAGGGTTCAGCGAGTGATTTATATAA
>NZGJ01000039.1 GCA_002689465.1 Rhodospirillaceae bacterium
ATACTAATACCGAATGCGAAGTTCGTTTGACCTGTTGTAAATTCGTGGTTGCTTCAGAATCTAAACCAATACACCAAAAACCTCTGTTCTTTAGGGTTTCCATAGCACGAGAAAGGTTTGTGACCCTGACAAGGGGGACATGCTCAATTCCACCTGACGCTGCTTTAGCTATAACACCGGTGATCTGCGGCGCGTGCCGATCCTGGATAATAACAGCCATAGCGCCAAGAACTGACGCCGATCGGATTATCGCTCCTATATTCTGGGGGTCTGAAACTCTGTCGAGGACAATAATTAACGCGCTTGGAAGTATTTTTGCATCTTGACAAATGTCTTCTAGGGAGACGTTTGGAAGGGGGCTCATCAACGCAGCTATACCCTGATGGATGGCACCAGGTGGCAAAACCTTGCCTATTTGGTCACGGGATGCAGGCTCCGCTTTTATATCAATGTGCGCGAAGAGTGGTTCCACCTTATCCAATATATCTTGTATAAAAAACACTCGTTTGGCCATGCGGCTAGAATTTTTTAAAGCCTCACTCACAGCGTGATAGCCGTAAATCCATAATTCCTCAGAATTTCCTGGTGTCCGGGGATTTTTCCGGCGTCGCGAGCGGCCTCGAGCCATACTTTGTTCTCCTTGCGCTTGACGGTATACCCATCTATATTGCGCCGCGATTGAAGGGTAAAGCAAACCTCCATCCCGCCAATGGAATTAAACGGGCAGGGGGTTTTTTGTGTTTGGCTCATTTAGGACATTGACAAGCGAACCTAAATTCCCGTATTTGCTCGCTAATTCTTCCGTCCGATCGGATTTGAACTAGGAGGGGTGCCCGAGTGGCTAAAGGGGACGGGCTGTAAACCCGTTGGCTTACGCCTACGTTGGTTCGAATCCAACCCCCTCCACCATTCATTTGGTTTGGGGTATTGGAGTGTAGAAAGAAAATAGTTTGGTAGGAATTTATTGGGTTTTTGAAAAGAGAATTTGACGGAATAGGTATTAAATGAACATGACTAGCTTTATTATGCGGGCGTAGCTCAATGGTAGAGCCCCAGCCTTCCAAGCTGGTTATGAGGGTTCGATTCCCTCCGCCCGCTCCAGGTTAGGAGTTAACCATGTTCCTAATAAACCGTTCGCAAAAACGCTTTAAAAGAAGAATTGACGGCTGAGATAGATAGATAAGGGAAAATACAATGGCTAAGGAGAAGTTTGAGCGTACGAAGCCGCATTGCAACATCGGCACTATTGGTCATGTTGACCATGGTAAGACGACGTTGACGGCGGCGATTACGAAGGTGCTTGCTGAGAGTGGCGGTGCAGATTTTACGGCGTACGACCAGATTGATAAGGCTCCTGAGGAGAAGGAGCGGGGTATCACGATTGCTACAGCGCATGTCGAGTATGAGACGGATAACCGTCACTATGCACATGTCGACTGTCCGGGGCATGCTGACTATGTGAAGAATATGATCACAGGTGCAGCGCAAATGGATGGGGCTATCCTTGTTGTTTCTGCTGCCGATGGCCCGATGCCTCAGACACGTGAGCATATTCTTTTGGCCCGCCAGGTAGGCGTTCCGGCGATTGTTGTGTTTATGAATAAGGTTGATCAGGTTGATGACCCTGAGCTTCTTGAGCTGGTTGAACTTGAGATTCGTGAGCTTTTGAGCTCTTACGAATTCCCTGGAGATGATATTCCGATTGTTTCGGGTACGGCTCTTGGCGCACTTGAGGACGGTGATCCTGCTACAGGTAAAGAGGCGATTCAGGCTCTGATGGCGGCGGTTGATGAATATATACCGCAGCCTGATCGTCCTAAAGATCTTCCGTTCCTGATGCCGATTGAGGATGTATTCTCGATTTCTGGCAGAGGTACAGTTGTAACGGGTCGTGTTGAACGGGGAATTGTAAACGTTGGAGACGAAGTTGAGATTGTTGGTCTCAAGGATACGTCAAAGACTGTTGTCACGGGTGTTGAGATGTTCCGTAAGCTTCTGGACAGTGGCGAGGCGGGTGACAATGTTGGCTGCTTGCTTCGTGGTGTTGACCGTGAAGAAGTTGAACGTGGACAAGTTCTGGCGCAGCCAGGCTCGATTACGCCGCATACACAGTTTATGGCGGAGGCTTATATCCTAACTAAGGAAGAGGGCGGTCGCCATACACCGTTCTTTTCAAATTATCGTCCTCAATTTTATTTCCGTACGACTGATGTGACCGGTTCTGTGGTTCTTCCTGATGGAACAGAAATGGTTATGCCCGGAGATAATATTACAATGGAAGTGACGTTGATCCAGCCGATTGCAATGGATGATGGGCTTAGGTTTGCGATCCGCGAAGGTGGCCGAACTGTTGGTGCAGGTGTCGTTGCTTCTATTAAGGGTTAAAGTAAGGGTACAGGCAGAAATTTCGCCTGTATATTGAAAAACAAGACGGTGAAATCCACGGTGTTTCAAAGTTTCGATCAACGTGGAATGACAGTGTTGCATAGATTGCAGCGTCGTCAGGTTCTTTTGGATTTGACGGGGTTGTGGGGAGGAGTGTAGCTCAATTGGCAGAGCACCGGTCTCCAAAACCGGGGGTTGTGGGTTCGAGTCCCTCCACTCCTGCCACCTGGAACTACGGCCAGACAATCTGAACGGCAAGTGAAAGATTAAGACCTATAATGTCGAAAACGAACCCAGGCGAATTCGTACAGCAGGTTCGGCGCGAGATGGCGAAAGTCACTTGGCCGTCCCGCAGAGAAACTATGGTCACGACGATTATGGTTTTCATCTTTGTTGCGATATCGTCTATCTTTTTCCTGCTCGTCGATCAGGTGCTTTCGGTTGGAGTTAAAGCCATACTGGGGCTGGGAGGCTAATAGATCATGACCGCACGCTGGTACGTAGTTCACGTTTATTCGGGCTTCGAGGGCAAGGTCGCTCAGTCGATCCGTGAGCAGGCCCAACAAACAGGCCTCGACGAACTAATTGAGGAAGTGCTCGTGCCAATGGAAGAGGTCGTACAGATGCGTCGGGGCACAAAGGTCAGTGCAGAGAGAAAGTTTTTCCCAGGCTACGTGCTGGCCAAGATGGAAATGAGCGACGATGCGTGGCATCTTATTAAGGATACGCCAAAAGTAACGGGTTTCCTTGGAGCCGACAACAAGCCGTCGCCGATATCGGAGTCCGAGGCGCAGCGTATTCTGCATCAGGTTCAAGAGGGCGTTGAGCGACCAAAGCCATCGGTCACATTTGAAATCGGCGAGCAGGTCCGTGTTTCCGACGGGCCATTCACGTCTTTCAATGCTCTGGTTGAAGATGTCGACGAGGAACGTGCGCGTCTCAAGGTCGCAGTGTCGATCTTTGGACGTGCAACACCGGTCGAACTCGAATACGGACAGGTGGAAAAGCTCTAGACCCCGGAGCTAGACGAACTTGGGGAGACTGAGGCATTACGGATAACCGGGATGCGAATTGTGCGGGAGGCTCGCCAAAGCCGAACCGCGCCCTTACGAAGTGTGAGGACTAATGGCAAAGAAGATTGAAGGTTACATCAAACTGCAGGTGCCGGCTGGCGCGGCGAATCCGTCGCCCCCTATCGGACCTGCACTAGGGCAGGCAGGGCTTAACATCATGGAATTCTGCAAGGCGTTTAATGCCGCCACGCAGGACCAGGATAAAGGCATTCCGATCCCGACAGTGATCACCGTATTTGTAGATAAGTCGTTTTCGTTTGAGACGAAAACACCGCCGGCATCGTATTATATTAAGAAAGCCGCAAAACAGTCCAAGGGTGCGAAAACGCCTGGTACCGAAGTTGTTGGCGCAGTGACGCGTAAGCAGCTCGAGGAAATCGCCGAGATCAAGATGGCGGACTTAAATGCCAATGATATGGACGCGGCTGTAAATATCCTGTCCGGATCGGCACGGTCCATGGGTATACAGGTGAGGGGATAAGATCATGGCGAGAAAAGGAAAACGCATAAGCAGTGCTTATGAGGGTTTAGATCGCGACGCGTCTTACGAGCTAGATACTGCCGTGAACATGCTCAAGGACCATGCAAAGGCGAAGTTCGATGAGACGATTGAACTGTCGATGAACCTCGGTGTCGATCCGCGTCATTCGGACCAAATGGTTCGTGGTGTCGTGTCGCTGCCGAAGGGCACCGGCAAAACGTTGCGCGTTGCCGTCTTCGCGAAAGGCGACAAGGCAGATGAGGCGGCCGCCGCTGGTGCCGATGTCGTCGGCTCCGACGATCTCGCAGTCAAGGTCGAACAGGGCGATATCGATTTCGATCGTGTCATCGCGACACCCGATATGATGCCCGTCGTTGGCCGCCTCGGTAAAGTGTTGGGGCCGAAAGGCATGATGCCGAACCCGAAGCTTGGCACCGTGACGCCTGACGTGGCGAAAGCCGTTCAGGACGCCAAGGCCGGCCAGGTCGAATACCGTGTTGAGAAAGCGGGCATCATTCATGTTGGTGTCGGCAAGGCGAGTTTTGCCGGAGCCGATATCGCTGAAAACATCTGCAGCCTGGTCGATGCCGTAAACAGGGCTAAGCCAACGGGTGTAAAAGGTACTTATATTAAAAAGATCTCGATCTCATCTACGATGGGTCCCGGGATTAAGCTGGACATCGGACCGCTCCTCGAGCGCGTTGGCCAGTAGCGACCAAATTTTGCGGCCTTTCGGGGCTGTAAAAAGGGTTTTTGCGCCGCGACAAAGTGGCAAAGGAAATCCGACCTGTCCGAGACTGCAGGTCCGGTGAATGCAGAAATGCTGATCCGGGTAATGGCAATCCGCCTGCACAGACGGGGGTAAAAGCTGTTTTGGCAGGCAACTTTGTCTGTTGGTTAGGGCTTGAACTTCTGGGACAGGCGAGCCGGATTCGCGCCACGATGCGGATTCAGAAGCAACCGGAACCGGCCTGCCCTTTGGGCATAAGGTTCCAAAAAATGGAGACTACTGAGTGGACCGGACACAAAAAGAAGAACTGGTCGCTTCGTTTAACGATGCTTTCTCAGGGGCGACGCTAGTTGTCGTGGCAAGTCAAAGTGGTTTGACGGTCGCGCAATCGACGGAACTTCGTCAGGAAATGCGTAAAGCGGGCGCCAGCTTTAAAGTGACCAAAAATCGGCTCACCCGTCTCGCGCTCGAGGGCACGAAGTTCGCCTACTTGAGTGACCTGTTCAAAGGACCGACGGCGATCGCCTATTCAGAAGATCCCGTCGCCGCCGCCCGCATTGCGGTTAAATTTGCCGATGATAACGATAAGTTCGAAATCCTCGGCGGCGGTCTTGAAGAACAGGCTTTGGATGTGTCAGGAGTTACCGCACTCGCCAAGCTTCCTTCGCTGAACGAATTGCGGGGTATGCTCGTTGGCATGATTCAGACACCGGCCACCCGTATCGCAGGCGTGACGCAAGCACCCGCGGGACAACTCGCACGCGTGCTGTCGGCACGGGCCGAGCAGGGCGAGGCCGCCTGAGCCGATAACCAGAAACCAAGTTCAAGCTAAGGAGAAAAGAAATGGCTACTAACTTAGAAAAGATCGCTGATGATCTTTCCAATCTTACCGTCCTCGAGGCGGCCGAACTGTCGAAGATGCTCGAAGAAAAGTGGGGCGTTTCCGCTGCCGCGCCTGTTGCCGTCGCGGCTGCCGGCGGGGGCGACGCGGGTGCCGCTGCTGAAGAAAAGACCGAATTTGATGTAGTGCTCACGGGCGCTGGTGATAAGAAAATCAATGTCATCAAAGAAGTGCGGGCGATTACAGGTCTCGGCCTCAAAGAGGCTAAGGACCTCGTTGAGGGGGCACCTCAGCCCATCAAAGAAGGTGTCGCCAAAGACGAGGCTGAAGAGCTTAAGACGAAGCTGGAAGAAGCGGGAGCGTCGGTCGAAGTTAAGTAATGACACTTCGTTTGCTTGCAGCACTACCTAATGAATGTTTGCCGCCCGCGCTTCGGTGCGGTGCGGCAGCATTCGCTATTGATTTTCGGTCCGCGCTTTCGCGTGGGCTATTTTTGGATTCGTGAGAGGTCACCATGGCAAAGTCGTTTACAGAACGCAAGCGCATTCGTAAGGATTTCGGACGCATTCGCGCAGTGGCGCCTATGCCGAACTTGATCGAGGTGCAAAAGAGTTCCTATGATGCGTTCCTGCAAATCCTTACCCAGGTCGAAGACCGCGATGACAGCGGTCTGCAGGAAGTTTTCAAGTCGGTTTTTCCGATCAGCGATTTCTCTGAACGGGGTACCCTCGAATTCGTTAGTTACGAACTCGAACAGCCGAAATACGACGTCGAGGAATGCCAACAGCGCGACATTACATTCGCAGCGCCATTGAAGGTTACGCTGCGTCTGGTCGTGTTCGATGTGGACGAGGAATCCGGCGCACGCTCTGTTCGCGACATCAAAGAACAGGACGTCTATATGGGCGATATGCCCCTGATGACCAATATGGGCACATTTGTGGTGAACGGTACAGAGCGCGTGATCGTCTCGCAGATGCATCGTTCACCCGGCGTGTTTTTCGACCATGACAAGGGCAAGTCGCATTCATCCGGCAAGTTCCTGTTTGCCGCCCGGGTGATCCCTTATCGCGGTTCTTGGCTAGATTTCGAATTTGACGCCAAGGACATTGTGCACGTCCGTATTGATCGCCGCCGAAAATTACCGGTAACGACACTGCTGATGGCGTTAGACTCTGACGAGACGGCGCAGAAACGTCTTGAGCTGGCTGACGAAGGCTTACAACTGCCGCCGGAACAAGCGGTCGGTATGAGCATCGAGAGCATTCTTGGCTATTTTTATGAAAAGATTGCCTTCACGCTGGGCAAGGAGGGTTGGCGGACGGCGTTCGACGGGGAAGCGATGCGCGGTGTGAAGCTGACGCACGATCTAATCGATGCCAAAACCGGCGATGTAGTAGCCGAGGTCGGGGACAAATTAACTCCGCGAAGTATCCGTCGGCTCGAGGACAATGGCTTGAAAGAAATCTTCGTTGAGCAGGACGATCTCTATAGCCGTTATTTCGCCGAAGACATCATCAATGAAGACACCGGCGAGATTTTTGTTGAAGCCGGTGACGAGGTCGACGAAGAGAAACTCGAAGTCCTCAACCAGGCGGGTTTGAAGTCCTTTAACACGCTGGCGATCGATCATTCTAATGTCGGCCCCTATATCCGAAACACCCTCGCCGTCGACCGCAACCGGTCGCGCGAAGAAGCATTGATGGATATCTATCGGGTGATGCGCCCGGGTGAACCGCCGACGCTAGAAACCGCTCAGGCGATGTTTCATAGCTTGTTCTTCGATTCGGAACGCTACGATCTCTCGGCCGTCGGTCGCGTGAAGATGAACGCGCGTCTAAATGTCGAAGGTGACGACACGCTTAGGGTCATCCGCCGCGAAGATATCTTGGCTGTCGTCAAAACCCTTGTAGACTTAAAAGATGGTAAGGGCGATATTGATGATATCGATCATCTCGGTAACCGTCGTGTACGTTCGGTGGGCGAGCTGATGGAAAACCAGTATCGGGTCGGCCTGTTGCGCATGGAGCGAGCAATCCGCGAACGCATGAGTTCTATAGACCTTGATTCCGTGATGCCGCACGATCTGATCAATGCCAAACCGGCCGCTGCAGCAGTGCGTGAATTCTTTGGTTCGTCGCAGCTGTCCCAATTTATGGATCAGACCAATCCGCTTAGCGAGATCACTCATAAACGCCGTCTTTCGGCGCTTGGACCGGGTGGTTTGACGCGCGAGCGCGCGGGATTTGAGGTTAGAGATGTACATCCGACGCATTATGGCCGGATTTGCCCTATTGAAACGCCGGAAGGACCAAATATCGGCCTGATCAATTCGCTAGCCACCTATGCGCGGGTCAATCAGTACGGTTTTATTGAAACTCCTTACCGGCGTGTTGATAATGGCAAGGTGACGGACGTAGTCGTCTATCATTCCGCGATCGAGGAAGGCCAGTTTACGATCGCCCAGGCAAACGCGATGCTTGATAAAAATGGCAAGTTTGAAGAGGAGCTTGTTAGCTGCCGTCAAGGTGGTGAATTCATTATGGCCCGCCCCGAGACGATCGACATGATCGATGTGTCGCCGAAACAGCTTGTCTCGGTTGCCGCCGCCCTGATCCCATTCCTTGAAAACGATGACGCCAACCGCGCCTTGATGGGGTCGAACATGTCGCGCCAGGCCGTGCCGTTGGTTCGCGCCGAGGCGCCGCTGGTCGGTACCGGAATGGAAGAGGCTGTTGCCCGGGGTTCTGGCGCGGCTACAGTCGCAAAACGCCCGGGAATCGTCGATCAGGTTGATGCGACGCGTATCGTTATCCGCGCGATCGACGAGACCTCACTCTCGGCGCCGGGAGTAGATATCTACAATCTGAGCAAGTTCCAGCGTTCGAACCAGAATACCTGCATCACCCAGCGTCCCTTGGTGAAGGTCGGTGACCGCGTCGAAGGGCAAGACATTATAGCTGACGGACCCTCAACGGAACTTGGTGAATTAGCGCTCGGACGGAACGTGCTCGTCGCGTTCATGCCTTGGAACGGCTATAACTTCGAAGATTCGATCCTGATTTCCGAACGTATTGTCCGCGATGATGTTTTCACCTCGATCCACATCGAGGAATTCGAGATAATGGCTCGCGATACCAAGCTCGGACAGGAGGATATTACGCGCGATATTCCGAACGTCGGTGAGGAAGCGCTTAAAAGTCTAGATGAGGCTGGGATCGTCTATATTGGCGCCGAGGTGAACCCGGGAGATATTCTTGTCGGCAAGGTCACGCCGAAGGGTGAGAGCCCGATGACGCCGGAAGAGAAACTTCTCCGAGCCATCTTTGGTGAAAAGGCTTCTGATGTCCGTGACACGTCGCTCAAACTGCCGCCGGGCGTCGCAGGTACAATTGTTGAAGTGCGCGTGTTCTCTCGCCGTGGCGTCGATAAGGACGAGCGCGCAATGGCGATCGAGCGTGAAGAGATTGAGCGCCTGGCAAAAGATCGTGACGACGAGCTAGAAATACTCGAACGCTCGTTCTCGGCCCGACTGCAGGACCTTTTAATCAACCAAACTATCGTTTCGGCTCCAAAGCAAGTCAGCGAAGCTTCGCGAATTACGCAGACCATTCTGAAAGAACTGAGTGCGCGGCAACTGGCGCAGATCAGTGTTAAGAACGACAAGGTTATGGAAAATGTCGAAGCGCTGCGTAAGCAATTTCAGGAGAGTGAAAAACGTCTTCAGGATCGTTTCGAAAACAAAGTCGAGAAACTGCAGGGCGGCGACGAACTACCGCCTGGCGTGATGAAGATGGTCAAGGTCTTTGTTGCAGTGAAGCGAAAGCTGCAGCCTGGCGACAAGATGGCCGGCCGTCACGGCAACAAGGGCGTTATCTCCAAGATTTCGCCGCTTGAAGACATGCCTTACCTTGAGGACGGCACGAACGTCGATATTGTGCTAAATCCGCTTGGTGTGCCATCGCGCATGAATGTTGGCCAAATTCTTGAAACCCACCTTGGCTGGGCATCTGCCGGGCTAGGTAAAAAAATTGGTAACATGCTCGATAAGGCCGTGCGCGAGGGGAAGATGTCCCAGCTGCGGAACGAAATGAAAGAGATCTATGGCAAGGAGACCTTTGATGAGGACATTGCCGATCTGGAAGATCCCCAAGTAATCGAACTTGCAGGCAATCTCCGTCCCGGTGTGCCGATGGCGACCCCAGTTTTTGACGGGGCGCATGAAGGCGACATTGTTGAACTGCTCGAGAAGGCTGGTCTGAATTCATCGGGGCAAGTGACCCTGCATGACGGTCGTACCGGTGAACGGTTTGATCGACAAGTCACCGTTGGCTACATCTACATGATGAAGCTACATCATCTGGTGGACGACAAGATCCATGCCCGTTCAATCGGGCCGTATAGTCTTGTTACCCAGCAGCCGTTGGGTGGTAAAGCGCAGTTCGGGGGTCAGCGCTTCGGCGAGATGGAGGTGTGGGCGCTGGAAGCATACGGCGCAGCATATACACTGCAGGAAATGCTGACGGTTAAGTCGGATGACGTGTCTGGCAGAACCAAGGTTTATGAGGCCATCGTGCGTGGTGACGATACTTTCGAAGCCGGTATTCCGGAATCCTTCAACGTGCTTGTGAAGGAGCTAAAATCGCTTTGCCTAAATGTCGAGTTAAATCAGGTATCCTGACCTCGAGACATTCTGTTTTAACGGCGTAATAATTTGACGAGAGGCGGCTGAAATTGTGCAGCTGCCGCAAATGCCAGGAGACGGCTGATGAATGAATTGATGAACATCTTCGGACAGGTCAGTACTGCCCAGAACTTCGACCAGATCCAGATCTCAATCGCGAGCCCGGAGCGCATTCGTTCGTGGTCCTATGGCGAGATCAAAAAGCCGGAGACTATCAATTATCGCACGTTCAAACCTGAACGTGACGGACTATTTTGCGCGCGGATTTTCGGTCCGATCAAGGATTACGAGTGCCTGTGCGGAAAATACAAGCGCATGAAATATCGCGGCATTATCTGCGAGAAATGCGGTGTCGAAGTCACCCTGTCGAAGGTGCGCCGCGAGCGCATGGGCCACATCGAGCTTGCCTCGCCAGTTGCCCATATCTGGTTTCTAAAATCTCTGCCGAGCCGCATTGCGCTGCTGCTTGATATGACGTTGAAAAGCGTCGAGCGGGTTCTGTATTTCGAGAACTACATTGTCACCGAACCCGGTTTGTCGCCGCTCGAAGAAGGCCAGCTTCTATCGGAAGAAGCCTTTATCGATGCCCAAGATGAATATGGGGAAGATGCCTTTGAGGCCATGATTGGTGCCGAAGCCCTAAAAAAGATGCTGGCTGAAATCGATCTCGAACAAGAACGCGACGAGTTGCGTGTCGATATGCGCGAGACCGGTTCGGAGGCTAAACGTAAAAAATATGTCAAGCGCTTGAAGCTTGTTGAATCTTTTATGGAGTCCGGCGCCCGTCCAGAATGGATGATCCTTGAGGTTATTCCCGTCATTCCGCCGGAGTTGCGCCCTCTAGTGCCTCTCGATGGCGGCCGTTTCGCGACTTCCGATCTCAACGATCTGTATCGCCGGGTCATTAATCGCAACAACCGGCTGAAACGCCTGATCGAACTGCGCGCACCGGACATCATTGTCCGGAACGAAAAGCGCATGCTGCAGGAATCCGTGGATGCACTGTTCGATAACGGGCGTCGTGGCCGCACCATCACAGGTGCGAACAAACGCCCTCTAAAATCGCTTAGTGACATGTTAAAAGGCAAGCAGGGCCGGTTCCGTCAGAACTTGCTCGGGAAACGTGTCGATTACTCTGGCCGTTCGGTCATTGTGGTCGGGCCCGAACTCAAACTGCATCAATGCGGCCTTCCGAAGAAGATGGCGCTCGAACTTTTTAAGCCTTTCATCTATTCGAAGCTCGAACTTTACGGTATGGCCAACACCATTAAGGCAGCAAAACGGATGGTCGAGAAAGAGCGACCGGAAGTTTGGGATATCCTTGAAGAGGTTATCCGAGAGCATCCGGTAATGCTCAACCGAGCGCCGACGCTGCATCGTCTTGGTATTCAAGCGTTCGAACCTGTCTTGGTCGAAGGCAAGGCCATTCAACTTCACCCGCTGGTATGCACGGCCTTCAACGCCGACTTTGATGGCGACCAGATGGCCGTTCACGTGCCGCTATCGCTTGAAGCCCAGCTTGAAGCCCGAGTGCTAATGATGTCGACCAACAACATCCTGAGCCCTGCCAATGGCAAACCGATCATTGTTCCGTCTCAGGACATCGTGCTGGGTCTCTATTATCTCAGCATCGAACGCGATGACGAGCCCGGCGAAGGCATGGCCTTCGGCACGGTTGGCGAGGTCGAGCAGGCATTGGCCGCAGGCACCATATCGCTGCATTCGAAAATCCATGTGCGTGTCGATACTGTCGATGAGGATGGCAAGGAAATCGTGCGGCGTATCGAGACCACGGCGGGTCGGATGTTCATCATGAATATACTGCCGAAAAGCCCGAGTGTGCCGCTCGACGTAATCAACAAAGTACTGACGAAGAAAGACGTTCAGGATGTGATAGATCTGGTCTATCGCCATTGCGGCCAAAAAGACACGGTGATTTTTGCCGATCGGATGATGGGCCTCGGTTTCTCTAACGCCTGTAAAGCTGGTATTTCCTTTGGCAAGGATGATCTGGTCATTCCGGCGGCTAAAGAGAGAATGGTTTCTTTGACCCAGGATCAGGTCAAGGAATACGAACAACAATATCAAGATGGCCTTATTACACAGGGCGAAAAATACAATAAGGTCATTGATGCCTGGTCGCAGTGCACGGATGATGTCGCCGACGAGATGATGGCCGGTCTCGAGCGGGTTGAGCCGGGTGAATTGGTCAACTCGGTTTATATGATGGCACATTCCGGTGCGCGTGGTTCTGCCGCGCAGATGAAACAGTTAGCCGGTATGCGTGGTCTGATGGCCAAGCCGTCGGGCGAGATCATCGAAACCCCGATCATTTCGAACTTTAAAGAAGGTCTGTCAGTGCTGGAATACTTTAATTCCTCGCATGGTGCGCGTAAGGGCCTTGCCGACACGGCGCTCAAAACGGCAAACTCAGGGTACCTTACCCGCCGTCTCGTCGATGTTGCGCAGGATTGCACAGTCCTCGAAGAAGACTGCGGTACTCAGAACGGTCTGACGGTTCGGCCAATGATCGAAGGTGGTGATGTGCTGGAACCGCTTTCCGAGCGTGTACTAGGGCGGACCGCAGGCGAAGACATTATTGATCCGGTATCCGGCGACAAGATCGCCAAGAGGGGAGTGCTGATCGACGAAGCGCTTGCCGAGACGATCGACACCATCGGTCTAGAGTCGCTTCTTATCCGTTCGGCCCTCACTTGTGAGACAAAGGTTGGTGTCTGTGCTGCTTGCTATGGCCGCGATCTGGCGCGCGGCACGCCGGTGAACATGGGCGAAGCAGTGGGTATAATCGCGGCTCAGTCTATCGGCGAACCCGGAACGCAGCTTACGATGCGGACGTTCCATATTGGCGGTGCCGCACAGCGTGGTGCGGAACAGTCGAGTGTCGAGGCTTCGTTTGATGCGACGGTTAAGATTAAGAACCGTAATGCGGTGATAGATCGTAACAAATTGCCGGTTGTTATGGCGCGTAACACCGAGATCGTTCTTGTGGACGAGCAGGGTCGCGAGCGAGCGTCTTATCGCGTCCCCTATGGTGCACGTTTGCTGAAAGACGAAGGCTCTGTCGTGGAGCGTGGAGAGAAATTGGCCGAATGGGATCCCTATACCCGTCCGATCATTTCTGAGAAGAAAGGTACCGTGAACTACATGGACCTTGTCGATGGCGTATCGATGCGGGACATTACAGATGAGGCGACGGGCCTGTCTTACAAGACTGTGGTCGACTGGAAGCAGCAGCCGAAGGGTGTAGATCTCCGCCCGCGGATCACCTTGCGTGATCCGAAGGGGGAGGTCATCCTGCTGGAATCCGGTGCGGAGGCCCGTTACTTTTTGTCGGTTGACGCCATTCTTTCGGTGGAACCAGGTTCGGAAGTGCATGCTGGCGACGTGTTGGCACGTATCCCCCTCGAAGGCTCTAAAACCCGTGACATCACGGGCGGGCTACCACGCGTTGCTGAGTTGTTTGAAGCCCGAAAACCCAAGGATTTTGCCATTATCAGCGATCTCGCGGGTCGGGTCGAATTTGGTAAAGATTACAAGAATAAACGGCGTGTTTTCGTCCATCCCGATGAGAAGGATGCTGACCCGATCGAATTCCTTTTGCCGAAGGGCAAGCCGGTTGCCGTTCAGGAAGGCGACGTCGTCGAGCGTGGCGATGCACTGATGGACGGTAACCCAGTACCTCACGACATCCTGCGGGTCATGGGTGTCGAGGCTCTTGCGGACTACCTGATAAAGGAAATCCAAGAAGTCTATCGACTACAAGGCGTGAAAATCAATGACAAGCATATCGAGGTCATTGCGCGCCAGATGTTGCAAAAGGTAGAGATTACCGACCCCGGCGAAACGACATTCTTGACCGGCGAACTAGTTGATCGTCTTGAATTCGATGAGATCAACGATAAAGCCGCTGCTGAAAACGTGAAGCTTGCAGAGGCATCGCCCGTGTTGCAGGGCATTACGAAGGCTTCCCTCCAGACCCAGTCGTTTATCTCGGCCGCGTCGTTCCAGGAAACCACTCGTGTCCTGACCGAGGCGGCGGTTTCGGGCAAGATCGACAACCTAGTCGGCTTGAAGGAAAATGTCATTGTTGGGCGTCTGATACCGGCAGGTACCGGCGCATTTATGAATGAAATGCGCACTATCGCCACAGAGCGAGACAACAAAATCGCTGAAATCTCCAAGGCGGCGGAAGCGACGGCGCTACCCCCGGCAGAAGAGGAAATGGAGCCTGTAGAAGCCGCCGAATAAGCCGTTCATAATCCCTTTATTTTGCGGTGCGGCGCGATCCCTGAGCTAGGGGTCGCGCTGCACCCTAGATAAGCGGAAAAATCATTTAAAATCGTTGTTGACGAGGGTCCGGAGCGTGACTATATTCCGCTCCTCAACAGGGATAAATCTCGCTGCGGCGAAATGAGAACCTGACGAAAAACTGAAAACAATCAGCGCGAGTCGTAAATCGGCCAGACCGATCAGGCGTCTTGCTTTTCGTTTGATCGGGAACCTCCCGGGTTAGACGCTCGCGCACAAGATTAAGGAACGGACGGCGTGCCGACAATTAATCAATTGATCCGGAAGCCGCGCAAGTCAAAGCCTGCGCGCAATAAAGTACCTGCAATGGAAGCGTGCCCGCAAAAGCGTGGTGTGTGTACACGGGTATACACAACGACCCCCAAAAAGCCGAACTCGGCGCTACGCAAAGTGGCCCGCGTTAGGCTTACGAATGGGTTCGAGGTCACCAGCTACATTCCGGGCGAAGGCCATAATCTGCAGGAGCATTCCGTTGTGATGATCCGCGGTGGTCGCGTGAAGGATTTGCCTGGCGTCCGCTATCACATCATTCGCGGGACGCTGGATACTCAGGGCGTGTCTGATCGCCGTCAGCGGCGGTCGAAATATGGCGCCAAGCGGCCGAAGTAGGGAGGGGACTGTTCATGCCTCGGAGACGCGCAGCAGACAAACGGGAAGTTCTTCCTGACGCAAAGTTCAAAGATGTTGTTCTGACCAAGTTTATCAATAACATCATGTTCCATGGCAAGAAATCAGCGGCAGAACGCATCGTTTATGGTGCGTTGGATACCATCGCCAAGCGTTCCGGAGCCGACCCTGTGAAAGTTTTTCACGACGCACTCGAAAATGTGCGGCCGACAGTGGAGGTTCGTTCGCGCCGTGTTGGGGGGGCGACTTATCAGGTGCCAGTCGAGGTTCGTCCCGACCGCCGGCAGGCGCTGGCGATCCGTTGGATTATCGATGCCGCTCGTAACCGGCATGAAAACACTATGGCCGACCGGCTTTGCAGCGAACTGCAGGACGCCGCGGAAAACCGCGGTTCGGCGGTTAAGAAACGCGAGGACACCCATCGTATGGCCGATGCCAATAAAGCGTTCGCCCATTACCGCTGGTAGTTCGCCAATTTATTTAGCGTAGAGATCAGGATACATTATAATGGCACGCACCACGCCTATCGAAAAATATCGTAATATCGGCATCATGGCACACATTGATGCCGGTAAGACGACGACGACTGAGCGTATTCTGTATTACACCGGGCGGTCGTATAAAATTGGCGAAGTGCATGAAGGCACTGCGACCATGGACTGGATGGAGCAGGAGCAGGAGCGTGGAATTACGATTACGTCGGCCGCAACAACCTGCGAATGGGACGGTCACCGGATCAATATCATCGACACGCCAGGTCATGTTGACTTCACTATCGAGGTGGAGCGGTCGCTGCGTGTGCTCGATGGGGCGGTTGCAGTGTTTGATTCTGTCGCCGGTGTCGAGCCTCAGTCGGAAACGGTGTGGCGTCAGGCCGATAAATACGGCGTGCCGCGTATCTGTTTTGTAAACAAGATGGATCGCACGGGTGCTGATTTCTATCGTTGTGTCGATATGATAACCGATCGTCTCGGTGCCAATGCAGTGGTGATGCAGCTGCCACTGGGTGCAGAGGCTGATTATCAAGGTGTAATCGACCTGGTTAGGAATAAGGCTGTCGTCTGGAAGGACGAAAACCTTGGCGCTGAATTTGAATACCAGGATATTCCGGCCGAATATGCCGACCAGGCGGCCGACTACCGCGGACGAATGATCGAGGCCGCCATCGAGTTCGATGACGATGCCATGGAAGCCTATCTCGAAAAAGGTGCCGAGCCGTCCGAAGAGACGCTGATTAGCTGCCTGCGGAAGGGTACGATAGAGAATGCCATCGTGCCGGTCTTCAATGGGACGGCCTTCAAGAATAAAGGGGTCCAGCCGCTTCTTGATGCAGTTGTTAATCTAATGCCGTCGCCAATTGACGTGAAGGCTATCCAGGGTGTTGCCGCTGACGGAGAGACGGAGATTACTCGGTCGAACCGTGATGATGAACCCTTTGCCGCGCTGGCGTTCAAAATAATGACCGACCCGTTTGTTGGTACGCTAACTTTCGTGCGACTATATTCCGGCGTGCTTAGCACCGGCGAGGGTGTCATGAACACGGTGAAGGACAAGCGCGAGCGCGTTGGGCGTATGCTTTTAATGCATGCCAATTCGCGTGAAGAAATCAAGGAAGCGCATGCCGGCGATATTGTTGCTCTTGCTGGTCTCAAGGACGTCACCACCGGCGACACTCTCAGTGATACTGCGAATGCGGTGATTCTGGAGCGCATGGAATTCCCCGACCCGGTTATAGAGGTGGCTGTTGAGCCGAAAACGGCCAGCGATCAGGAAAAGATGGGCGTTGCCCTCTCGCGTCTAGCGCAGGAAGACCCGTCTTTCCGGGTGAAGTCTGATGAGGAAAGTGGCCAGACCATTATCAGTGGCATGGGTGAGCTTCATCTTGAGATCATTGTTGATCGTATGAAACGCGAATTCAAGGTCGAAGCTAACGTTGGTGCCCCGCAAGTGGCGTATCGTGAGACAATCTCCAAAACGATCGATATCGATTACACTCATAAGAAGCAGACGGGTGGGTCAGGCCAATTCGCGCGTATCAAGATCACTTTTGAACCGCTGGAATCTGGTTCCGGGGTTCAGTTCGAATCGACGGTTGTTGGTGGTAATGTGCCCCGCGAATATATTCCGGGCGTTCAGAAGGGCCTCATGAGCGCGTCGAATTCCGGCGTGCTTGCCGGCTTTCCAATGACGGATATGAAAATGACCCTGTTTGATGGGGACAGCCACGATGTTGACTCCTCCGTGATGGCGTTCGAAATCGCGTCGCGAGCGGCTTTTCGTGAGGGTGCTGCTAAGGCCGGCCCTAAGTTGCTTGAGCCGATCATGCGTGTCGAAGTTGTTACCCCGGAAGAGTACATGGGTGACATCATCGGGGATCTGAACAGCCGCCGCGGTAACGTGTCCGGCATGGATACACGCGGCAACGCCCGGGTTTTGAATGCGGAAGTGCCGCTGGCGAATATGTTTGGTTACGTGAATAATTTGCGCTCGTCGAGCCAGGGTCGGGCCCAGTATACAATGCATTTCGATCATTATGAGCAGGTCCCGCAGGGTGTTGCAGACGAGGTCCGCGAAAAGCTTGCTTAACCGATTTTAAAATAAGACCGTTATCTTTGAGGAACGAGACGAATGGCTAAAGAGAAGTTTGAGCGTACAAAGCCGCATTGCAATGTTGGCACGATTGGTCACGTTGATCACGGCAAGACATCTTTGACGGCGGCGATCACAAAGATTTTGGCCGAGAGCGGTGGCGCGGAGTTCACGGATTACGCGGACATCGACAAGGCACCTGAAGAGCGTGAGCGCGGTATCACGATTGCGACGGCGCATGTGGAGTATGAGACCGAGAACCGACATTATGCACATGTGGATTGTCCCGGTCATGCGGATTATGTCAAGAACATGATCACGGGCGCGGCGCAGATGGACGGTGCAATCTTGGTTGTTAACGCGGCTGACGGCCCGATGCCACAGACGCGCGAACATATCCTGCTTGCTCGTCAGGTTGGTGTTCCGGCGATTGTAGTGTTCCTGAACAAGGTTGATCAAGTTGACGACGAAGAACTTCTGGAGCTTGTCGAGATGGAGGTTCGCGAACTTCTGAGCTCGTACGATTTTCCGGGCGATGATATACCGATCGTCAAGGGTTCGGCGCTTGCAGCGCTTGAGGACAGTGACGAGGAGACGGGCAAGAACGCTATTTTGGCACTTATGGCTGAGGTTGACCGTTACATTCCACAGCCTGACCGTCCGAAGGATCTGCCGTTCCTGATGCCGATTGAGGACGTTTTCTCGATTTCCGGCCGTGGCACAGTTGTTACTGGTCGTATTGAACGGGGTGTGGTGAACGTTGGCGACAACGTCGAGATCGTTGGTATCAAAGACACATCTACGACTGTTGTTACCGGTGTTGAGATGTTCCGTAAGCTTCTGGACTCGGGCGAGGCTGGCGACAATGTCGGTTGTCTTCTGCGCGGTACGGATCGCGAAGGTGTCGAGCGCGGACAGGTCTTGGCGCAGCCAGGCTCGATCCAGCCCCACACGAAGTTCAAGGCTGAAGCTTATATCTTGACTAAAGAAGAAGGCGGCCGTCACACGCCGTTTTTCACGAAATACCGTCCGCAGTTCTATTTCCGTACGACGGACGTGACGGGAGAGGTTTCTCTGCCAGAAGGCACGGAGATGGTGATGCCGGGCGACAACATTTCGATGGATGTTGAACTGATCGCACCAATCGCGATGGATGAAGGCCTGCGTTTTGCAATCCGCGAAGGCGGCCGTACCGTCGGTGCTGGCGTCGTTGCTTCAATCTCTGAATAGCTTGGTCGGGCAGTCGACGGACGCTAGGAGTGTAGCTCAATTGGCAGAGCACCGGTCTCCAAAACCGGGGGTTGTGGGTTCGAGTCCCTCCACTCCTGCCACCTGGAACTACGGCCAGACAATCTGAACGGCAAGTGAAAGATTAAGACCTATAATGTCGAAAACGAACCCAGGCGAATTCGTACAGCAGGTTCGGCGCGAGATGGCGAAAGTCACTTGGCCCTCCCGGCGCGAAACAATGGTCACGACGATGATGGTTTTCATCTTCGTTGCGATATCGGCTGTCTTTTTCCTGCTCGTCGATCAGGTGCTGTCGGTTGGTGTTAAAGCCATACTGGGGCTGGGAGGCCAATAGATCATGACCGCACGTTGGTACGTAGTTCATGTTTATTCAGGTTTCGAGAGCAAGGTTGCTCAGTCGATCCGTGAGCAGGCGCAGCAAACAGGCCTCGACGAGTTGATTGAAGAAGTGCTCGTCCCGATGGAAGAGGTTGTCCAGATGCGCCGCGGAACAAAGGTCAGCGCAGAGCGGAAGTTTTTCCCCGGCTACGTGTTGGCGAAGCTAGAAATGACCGACGATGCTTGGCATTTGATTAAGGATACGCCGAAGGTAACAGGTTTCCTTGGAGCCGATAACAAGCCGTCGCCGATATCGGAATCCGAAGCGCAGCGTATTCTGCATCAGGTTCAGGAGGGTGTTGAGCGACCGAAGCCGTCGGTT
>NZGJ01000040.1 GCA_002689465.1 Rhodospirillaceae bacterium
GCAAACCGGTGTTACCATTATCCTTACGACCCACTACATCGAGGAAGCAGAAGAAATGGCCGATCGGATCGGGGTAATTAACGGCGGGCGGATCGTGTTGGTTGAGGACAAGTCGGTATTGATGTCAAAACTCGGCAAGAAAGAACTCCGGCTTAGTTTACACCACCCGATGCAAACCATCCCAGTAGAACTTTCCGGTCATGAACTCGCGCTAGAAGATGACGGTGACACGCTGGTATTCACATTTGACAATCAGGTCGAGCGCACCGGAACAACTCGTCTGCTAGGCGATCTCGACCGGCTAAAAATCCGGTTTTCAGATCTCGACACGCGGCAAAACTCGCTGGAGGATATTTTCGTCCGCGTTGTGGGTAAATCGTCATGAACCTTCAGGGTCTTCGCGCTATCTATCTGTTCGAGATGGCCCGTACTTGGCGCACCCTGTTTCAAAGCGTGGTCTCGCCCGTAGTCACAACAACACTTTATTTCATCGTGTTCGGCGCAGCAATCGGTTCGCGCATTACGGAAATTAATGGCGTCACTTTCGCAGCCTTTATCATTCCCGGCCTGGTCATGCTGTCAGTGTTAACGGAAAGCGTCTCCAACGCTTCGTTCGGTATTCATCTACCGCGTTTCACCGGCACAATATACGAGCTGCTATCGGCCCCGGTATCGTCGCTCGAAGTCGTACTCGGCTATGTCGGCGCGGCCGCGACAAAATCCATTGTCCTCGGCATTATCATCCTGGCAACAGCACGCCTGTTCGTCGACTACGACATCGCTCACCCGGCAGCGATGGCGTGCATCCTTGTCATCACCGCGATAACGTTCAGCCTGCTTGGCTTCATCATCGGCATCTGGGCGGACAACTTCGAGAAGCTGCAGTTCGTGCCCATGCTAGTGATCACGCCGCTGACATTCTTAGGCGGCACTTTTTATTCAATCGACATGCTGCCACCAGTGTGGCGTACACTTACACTGTTCAACCCGGTCGTATATCTAATCAGTGCTTTCCGATGGAGCTTTTACGGCACCAGCGATGTGCCGGTGGGCATCAGCATCGCCATGATCGGGCTTTTTCTGACTGTATGTATCGGTATTTTATGCTGGATTTTTCAAACTGGCTATCGGCTGAAAAACTGATCATACCGCGGTTATATTAGCGCAATCCCACCAGCTGTTGTGCCTCCGAGCCGCTGGGGTTTTCGAGTGACGATCACAGATACTATCGGAAACTCGCGTCTTGACCGGCAACAATCCAATGCAACCGATCGCTCTGTTCAGAGATTTGATGAAGAACACGGGAGGCCTGCCGGATCGTCGCCTGTAGAAAGTCGAAAATGATATCTTCCATGTGATCGGATTCCAACAGCCGCGAGGTTGAGGCGTCTATTATGAATATATTGAGGCGGGTCCCTGCGATATGATCTCGTTTCCGCCAAAGGGCCATGAGCGCTATCGAATGCATTTAACCTACCGAGGGAGAGAACACAGTCCTAATGACATTCGTCGTCGCCGATGGTGCGCCCACCGATAAAATCAGCGAAGATACCCGGGAGCGTGCGGCCAATGCGTCGGTTCCGGCCTGATCACAAATCTATCCAAGGAGGAAACACCATGCTGCCAGAAGCCCGTGTCTGGACCCGCGAAGAAATGATGAAACGCGTCGCCCTTTTCAAGAATTTGAGGGGCGCGCGCACCGGCCTGCCCGACAGTCACCTGCCGGAGTGTGATCGCGAGCTGTTAAACGTCATCGGTTTTCAGCCGCCGGAAAACGGGGCCGAAAAGAATGTCGTTTCCCCCGTAGGCGAAGACGTCGCGCTTCAATCTGCGATACCGATTTCCGAAGGCTTCAATATGGGTTTTGTCCGGGCAGAAGCAGGCAAGGGGCCGCTGATGCATAATCACGATACGAACGAGACTTTCATGCCGGTCAAGGGCAAATGGAAATGCGCATGGAACGAGGGCGACGACTACGAGGAAATCATTGTCGGCCCTTGCGATGTGGTTTCGTTCCCTGCAGGCGCGACACGACGGTTCGAGTGCGTTGAGGTGCCCGAGGGGGAGATGGAAGGCCTGATGCTATTCGTCATCGGCGGCGACGCCCCCGCCGCAGAATTCAGCGCCAAGGCGTATGAGCGCATCGCCGAGGTGCCCGCTCCCGAATAATCGATGTCACCTCGTCGGGGTAATTTAGTGGAACTTGCTAATCGAGCGGAGCAAAACAAATCCCCTACCCGTCAGTGCGCCATCAGGCGCGCGGGAGCGTAACCACGTAACCGGCGGCGGCGGCCCTGGTCAGACAAACAACCGTTTGAAACGCGCAGTTGGAAGCAACATAGTAAATGATGGTCGACAAACTTGCTGCCGCCGTCATGATAACCGCTGGTGTCTCAAGCTAGACGGGAGAAATGCCACAGCCCCACCAAGCGACTATCGGTTATCCCGGTTGCGGGTGAGCGAGCATCCAGCGCTGTAATCAGGCCACGACAAAGAGGATGCGTAGGCCGAGATCCACAGGAATATGGTCACCGGCAATCCGTGTTCTCCATAGAATCGCGCATGTGATAGTCTATACTCGGGCAAAAACGGAGGGACTACCCAATGTTTCGCACCGCGCGGGAAACGCTTCGTAACGGTTTATCGCGTATCCGGAACCGTCAGTTTCTGGACGCAACGATGGCGGCGACAGCGCTTGTAGCGACGGCTGACGGTGAGGTTGCGTTTTCCGAACTCATCGCGCTCGATAAGGTGCTTGAATCTGTCCAGGATCTGCAGATCTATGATCCACATATCGCCGTCGAAATCTATCGGAATTTTGCGGACGCAATTGTTGAAAACGCCGATGCCGGGCGCATTGCCGCCATGGCGGCCGTTGCCAAGATTGACCGCGATCACGAAGCCGCCGAGTTGATTATCCGTGTCGCCGTCGCAATTGCCAAGGCCGATGGCGAATTGAGCCCGCTTGAAGCCCGCGCGATCGGCGATCTCTGCAGCACGCTGGGCGTCTCACTTCCCTCAGAGACGTAATAATCGCAGACTGATCTTGCTCCGGCATTCGGGCGAAAAATGGCACAACTGTTGAAGGCCACAGAACCGTCGCACAGCCAAGATATAGCAGATGCACTGATCGATGCTCGATTCCGACAGTTTTGTTCTAAATTCCCCGGCGGCGAGGCTCGGCTATTATCATGAACATCATCGATGTCGTTAAAGGGGGCCATTACGTAAGGATATACCAGTTTTCAAACGGGTGGCATCGCTGAAAGTTCAAAGCCGTCGGACTTGATCCGCATCGTATACGATATTATCAGGTTACGATTTATAACGGATTAAGGGTTTCAGGTAACCAGATTCACATCCGGTAAAGTTTTCTTTCGTTAACCGCTACCGCCGGCACTTAATCTTTGGACGAGGCATATTCTCGATATGAAAACTGCTGCCACTTCTCCCTTCGGACGTGAAATGTGCGCCATCAGTTTGATCGGCTTTGGACATTTCCTCAGCCATTTCTACTTTTTCGGCATGGTGCCGCTATTCATCGGCATCCGGGCGGAATACGACGTTTCCATTTTGGAACTCGGCGCTATCCTCACGGCTTGGAATGTCGCTACCGGCGTTTTGCAAACGCCGATGGGCGTTTTGGTCGACCGTCTCGGCGCACGACGGGTGCTGATTGGCGGACTGCTCGTTACAGCAGCGGCTTTCGGGCTTGCTGGATTCACGAGTTCATACTGGGAGCTCGTGATTCTGTTCTTCATCGCCGGTGCCGGCAACAGTGTCTTTCATCCTGCCGATTACGTCATCCTGACCGCTTCAGTGAATGAATCACGCCAGGGACGCGCCTATTCGCTTCATTCATTCGGCGGATCACTGGGCACGGCGGCAGGGCCGGCGGTGATGGCGCTGCTGCTGTCCGAAACCGACTGGCGTACCGCACTTGTGATTGGCGGCTCGATCGGGGTCGCACTCAGCTTTGTATTTGTTTTTTCGGGAAGCACCCTGCGCGAAGACGCGGCGCGCAAACAAAAAACCAAATCGGAAGCGCCGCTGCGGAGCATGATAAACCGGAGCGTTATCCTGCTGTTCATATTCTACGTACTGACATCGTCGGCGAATATCGGTCTGACGGCGTTCGCGCCAATCTACTTGCCGACGCTATATAACGTGTCGGTAGAAACGGCCAGCTTCATATTATCGGTCCTATTATTCAGCAATGCCATAGGAACCCTGTTCGGCGGGTGGCTGGCCGACCAGACCAAACGCCATGACATGGTGCTGATTATAGCGTTCTCGATCTATGCCACGATCCTGACGCTGGTCGGCACCGCATCGATCCCGCTAAGCGTTTTGCTCGCCTGTTTCACAATCGGTGGCTTCGCCCGTGGAATAGTCAATCCGTCGCGCGATATGATGGTGCGCGAAATCGCACCGGCTGGTGCATTGGGAACCGTATTTGCGTTCGTCAGTACTGGTTTCAATGTCGGCCAGGGTCTGGCGCCACTAGCTTATGGTGCGCTGCTCGACAGCGGGCTCGACAACGAGGTTCTTTTCTTGTCTGCCGGATTTATGGTGATGTCGATTATACTGTTAGTGTTCTCACGTGACCGCCGACTTTAAACACACTGAAAACCGATCTCGACATCTCTGCAAGGTAGACCATTGCACTTACCGCCCCAACAGGTGCAGTAGTTCCACCCTACTGAGATTGATGGGGATGTTTATCCCGCAGAGTAACAGCAACGTTCGCCCGGATGGGAAAACAGTGACCGAGCTGACACGGTTACTGGCCGGCGTACTGAGGCGCTACCCGGCAGGTTTTTTGGCCGTTAGCACCAGCTTGTGCGCCTGATGCGCCCATAGATACTAGACCTGGACGCGCAGGTGCTCTGGGCGCCGCTCTCCGCCCTCGAACCAATTGTGTATTACGATCTACTGATCGAACTTGCCAAAATATTCAAAGCTCCTCGCTAAATGATCGGCCTTGTCACCAATGACCTGCTCGCGGTGGCACATCCCTCCGACAATATCGTCCTGCTGCGCGACGGCACGGTCGGGCTGGCCAAACGCGCGGCGGTCGCGCTCGACCTTCCCTTTAAATCAACTGTCTGACATCTCGACGTAAGCGACCTTTTTACTCAGCCGAATCTTGAAAACGTCACCTTCCTGTTCGATATTGATAATCGTATGACCAGATTCTCGGCAAAACGCCTCGAAATCCCGTGGAGCGGCGGTATCCGTTGCCAACACCTCCATCAGTGCCCCACCGGGTAGCCACTTCAGCGTTTTACGCGCGCGCAGCACAGGCAAGGGACAGCGCAGACCCGTCGCATCCAGGATGGTAACTTCATCGCTCATGGCAGCTCTGACAAATATTCCATAAGAAAACGCGTTGGCTGGGGCGGCAGGGATCGAACCTGCGAATCACGGGATCAAAACCCGTTGCCTTACCACTTGGCTACGCCCCAACAAGGCTATCCGCGAACATATCGGAACATCCGGTATCGATGCAACGGCAGAACGTGACCTGGGTCGTTTTTCTGAGATACAATCATTTGAGTGGTCAGGCATGGCCTGGAGCCTTAAAAGCGTTTCCAGCGAGGCACGTGATTGTGCCAACCTTGCAGTCGATGAACAGATCAGCAAAAGCAGCGCAGATTATGGCCAGCTGTATCAAAAATTCGCCGGCATGGATAAAGACAACACCCCGCGCCCAGGTCTTATAGGAAACCTCTGCGCCGTCGACAAAACGATGCCAAACAAGCGCTGGAAATAGAATTCGCAAACCTTCTAAACGGTAGTGACTGCTAGCGGGCCGTCACGGAATACTGTCGACAGACACCACCACTCCGGGTGCAATGCCTTAATGGCCGCCGCCGCTTTGTCTGCAGCATTGGTATCGGCATACAAACCGAAACAGGTGCCACCACTTCCAGACAGGCGCACCAATGCGCAACCCTCGGTGACAGACAATGCGGCGAGCACGTCGCCGATCACTGGCGAAACGCCGCGTGCTGGGTCGGACAAATCGTTTTTACTGCTTTTTAGTGCGTTGATAAATGCCCCGAAATTTGCGGGTGTTCGCCAGTTCCCTATATCGGAAAATGGTGCCTTCCTAGCCTTAAAAACCGCCGGCGTCGCCACACCCTCTGCACCATTGACAAGCACCACACCACAATGAGGTGGCGGATCGACATCCCGCAGCATATCCCCTACACCCGACATGATGGCTGATCGGGCGTTGAGACAAACAGGCACGTCAGCGCCGATGGCAATTCCAATATCTTTCAGGCAACACTCATGCAAGTCGACATGCCACAATACCGACAGCATTCGCAACGCCGCCGCCGCGTCGGCAGAGCCCCCGCCGATACCGGATGAAACTGGCAGATTCTTCTCCAACGTAATATGCGCACCTAGGGTCGTCGACGCTTTGTACTGCAGAGCCTCCGCTGCTTGTAATACAACGTTGTCGGCCCGCGCAGCGGTTAGGTTCTGGGCAAACGGCCCGGTGATAGACAATGTAAGGTCTTCTCTCGCCTCGACAATTAGCCGATCTCCAGTTTCGGTAAAAACAACCAAGCTCTCCAGAAAATGATAGCCGTCATCGCGGCGACCAGTTACATGGAGAAACAAATTAATTTTGGCCGGGGCCGCTAGCGACAGTCGAGTATTTGTCGACATTAGGGTTTTTCGTGAGCCGGGCATAGGTGGCTCAGCCGTCCTTTTCGGCAGACTTGGGATCACCGAGTCCCTGCAATAGCTTGCCCTCAATCGCCGAGACCTGATCAGGTTCAGGCTTCAGCGTCAGTGCCCGCTGCCATTGGAAGCGGGCCTCGTTGTAACGTCCGACCCGCCAGTAGGCATCGCCAAGATGATCATTAATCGTCGGATCCTGAGAGCGCAGTTCAACGGCTCTTTCGAGCTGTTTTACTGCACCTTTGAAGTTGCCAAGCCGATAAAACGCCCACCCGAGGCTATCAACGATATATCCGTCGTTAGGACGAAGTTCTACTGCGCGTTCGATCATCTCGCGTGCTCGGTCGAGATTGATGCCCTGATCGACCCAGGAATACCCAAGATAGTTGAGCACGTACGGCTGTTCAGGGTTAAGCTCGAGAGCACGTTGAAAATCCCTCTCCGCGCGGCCCCATTTGCGCGATCTTTCGAGCGATATTCCTCGGGAATACAGAATGGTCCAGTGGCGCTTCTTGAAATCGCCAAGTATATCGACCGCGCGGTTATAAACTTCAATTGACTCTTCAAAACGTTTGTTCGACCGCAAAAGGTCTCCCAGATTAACCAGCGGGCCGGGCCGGGTAGGATTTTCCTTGGTCAGTAAACTAAGCAGCTTGATCGCCTCCTCGTCCCGTTCCAGCGCCTCGAGATTTCCGGCAACTCTCAGCCGCGCTGACCAATGCAGCGGCGACGCTGACTTCACCGACTGATAGATTATAATGGCATCTTCGTATCGGTTCATGGATTCAAGAATGCCAGCCACCAGCATCTGCGCAAGGGCGAAATCTGGCCTCAGATAAATTGACAGGCGGCCGTAAATAAGGGCGAGCTGTGCCGAGTTTTGGCGGGTCATCGTACTAGCGATATTGAACAACGCCTCGGCTACGCCCTCGACTGCATTTGTGGCCAGAAAAGTTGGTTTCTCACCCATAGCGAGGCGCTTCATCGCCGGCTGGAACACCAGCGAATCCGGGTTTTCGCGAAGATAGGCCTGATAGAGTGCCAGGGCTTCGCTTGTGTCACCGCCGAGCTCGAGGTGACGCCCAAACCCCTGGACCACCCGAAGGGTTGAGCGGCCGGCGTTGTTCCCGGCAAGCTTGTAATGTTTTGCGGCGGCCCCGGCATTTCCTGCTACATCGGAAATTAGCGCGGCATGAAGTTCATACAAAACGCGAATACCGGACTGTGTTTTGAGCGGTTCCAGCGCCGCGATAGCATCGTCTCCGCGACCCTGGCCAGCAAACACCCAAGCCTGAAGTAGAGGCTTCATGAAACCGCCAAAACCATCATTGGGCAATTTCGCCAGAACGGTATGGGCACCGGCTAAGTCGCCCTTGTCGATCGCCTCTACAAACACGACCAGCTTGGCGATCGGCGCCCTCACTGCCGTTCCAGCAATCTTCTGTGCGATATCGGCAGAGGACGCGACATCGCCATTCGCTAGCTTGGACAGAAATGTACTGCGTAGAAGTCGGGCATTTTTAGGACTGTCCTGAAGCGCCTTTTCCAACATACGCGACGCCACTCGAAAATCCCGTTGTTTTTGCGCATATCTCCCTGCGAGGTAATTACCGGAGCCTGATTGCCCAACATTCAGCTGGTTCGCCCGCGCGGCGCTGTATGGGTTGAGAACCGGAGATTCGCCCCCTAACGTACAAGCGCCAAGAAAGGCGAATGTGGAAAGTGTGAGGGCAATAGTCTTCAGAGAACTGCCGCGCATAGTGCGCCCGCTCCGTTCAATAGTCTGGGTCAATCTTCGCGTGCCTAACTTCATCCTTCATGACGTACCTGCCAGCTTCAGGTAAAATTACGACGAAGTCTTATCCCCGTCGCCGACAACCAGTCCCATACTGCCACGCACACTGATTATAGGTCTTTCATGTCAACAGTTAAACGGCAGATCACAACGTCGTAGAGTACCGGTCGGCAATGTGGTGCTCCAGCACGGCACAAATTCACATATTGGGATAATTAGGCCCTCCACCGCCCTCCGGCACCACCCAGTTGATATTCTGTGTCGGGTCCTTGATATCGCAGGTTTTGCAATGAACGCAGTTCTGCGCGTTGATCTGTAATTGCGGAGTAGAGCCGTCAGCTGCGGCAACTATCTCATAAACGCCTGCCGGGCAATAACGCTGCTCAGGCGCATCATACTCCGCTAGATTGATCGAAACAGGCGTTTTCTTGTCTTTCAGGGTCAAATGCACCGGCTGGTTTTCTTCATGGTTAGTGTTAGAGATAAAAACTGAAGACAGCTTGTCGAAGGAAACTGCGCCATCAGGCGCAGGATAATTAATTGTCGGTGCATTGGCCGCTTTTTTTAAGGTCGTGTGGTCGGCATGATGTTGGAAAGTCCACGGTGCCCGGCCACGAAAAAGATAGGTATCGATAGCGGAATACAACAGACCAGCCCACATCCCCCACCTGAAAGACGGGCGGATATTGCGCACCCGGTACAGCTCATCCCAGACCCAGCTCGTCTTGATTGCATCTTCATAGGCGGACGTATCGGAGGCTGCTGTCTCGCTTGCCACCACCTCAAATACTGTCTCGGCGGCCAGCATGCCCGATTTCATAGCGGTATGGCTGCCCTTGATTTTAGGCACATTGAGAAAACCGGCAGTGCAGCCGATAAGTAAACCGCCGGGGAACGTCAGTTTCGGCACAGACTGAAAGCCACCCTCGTTAATCGCGCGCGCGCCATAGGCAATACGGCGCCCGCCCTCGAAAATGGGGCGAATTCTCGGATGTGTCTTGAACCGCTGAAATTCTTCGAACGGGCTAAGATACGGATTAGTGTAATCGAGGCCGATGACAAAACCGACAGCGACCTGATTGTCTTCGAAGTGATAGAGAAACGACCCGCCGTAGGTACCGCTGTCCATCGGCCAGCCTATCGTGTGAGTAACATGGCCGGGCGTATGGTTCTCAGGCTTAACTTCCCAGAGCTCTTTGATGCCAATGCCGTAGGTCTGGTGGTCGGCATCGTCCTGCAAGTCGAACTTTGCAAACAGCGTCTTTGTGAGCGATCCGCGACAGCCCTCGGCAAAAATCGTCTGCCTTGCATGAAGTTCGAATCCGGGCTGATAATTCGCGGTCTGCCCGCCATCCTTGCCGATACCCATATCGCCGGTGGAGACGCCGCGCACGCTACCGTCTTCGGCATAGAGCACTTCGGCGGCAGCAAAGCCGGGATATATCTCAACCCCCATTGATTCAGCCTGCTCGGCAAGCCAGCGGCAGAAATTGCCAAGGCTGGCGATATAATTGCCGTGATTGTTCATCTGGGGCGGAGTCGGCAATTTGATCGCGCCGGACTTACCTAGTAATAAAAACTGATCGCTCTCGACCGGTGTGTTCAGCGGGGCGCCGCGTTCCCGCCAATCAGGGAAAAGTTCCGCCAGCGCTCGCGGCTCAATGACGGCGCCAGATAGAATATGCGCGCCAACCTCAGAGCCTTTTTCAATAACGCACACGGAAATCTCGCGACCTTTTTCTTCGGCAAGTTGCCGGAGACGTATCGCACAGGCCAGACCAGAAGGACCGGCACCAACGATCACCACGTCGAATTCCATAGATTCCCGTTCTACCGCCTCAGCCAAAACTTTGCTCCGTAAAAGGGTTGTGTAAACGCCCGTAGCGTCTTCCTCGTCAAGTGACCTGTAAACTCTTTATATAACACGCGGAAACGGATTATCCAGCGAGGGCAAAATAGATTACACTGCATGTATGGATAACATCGCAGCGAAAAGGGCCCTTCTGGACTGGTACGTAGCCGCAGGCGTAGACGAGACCATCGCCCACGAGCCGGTGAACCGTCTTGTTGCAGATCCCATTACCACCCCAGCCGAAAATTCGAGCAGTATTCGAGAGACACACGCAGGGCTCAAAGCAACCGACCATGCCCGACCGCCAACGGCCCAGCCGGCGTCGAAGCCATCGCAGCTGCAGTCGCGCGATGCCGCTGTCGAGACCGCGCAGGGCATCGCCGCCGGATGCGCGACGCTCGAAGAACTGCGCAGGGCGTTTGAGGCATTCGACGGGTGCCCACTCAAAGAGACCGCGATGAACTTTGTGTTCGCCGACGGCAACCCGTTTGCAAAAGTAATGTTGATCGGCGAAGCGCCGGGGGCGGAAGAAGACCGCCAGGGGTTGCCTTTCGTCGGACCCGCTGGACGCCTGCTCGACCGGATGCTTGCGGCGATCCAGCTAGACCGCACAAAGGCATACATCACTAATATTCTGCCCTGGCGGCCACCAGGGAACCGCAATCCCACCGATGCCGAAATCGCCGCGTGCCTTCCGTTTCTCGAACGCCACATCGCGCTCTTGAATCCCGAAATCCTTCTTTTTATGGGTGGTACGGCGGCGAAAACTCTGCTGCGCAGGACCGAGGGAATAATGCGCCTTCGCGGCAAATGGATGAAGTATGAACCGGCTTTAGGAGATCCTATAACGGCTCGAGCGCTGTTACATCCCGCCTACCTGCTACGCCAACCGGCACAGAAACGAGAAACCTGGAACGATCTGCTCGACATCAAATCGCGACTAGACCAATCCGAAAACAACACCTCTTAAGACAAATCTGCGACAGATCGACCTAACCTTTATTGCCGCCCGTCGTCCCCTCGGGTAAAATCGGTCAGCAAAAATCAAACAAAACCGATTGTAATCAAGGGTTATGGGCGGGAACTCATATTTGAACCAAAGATTTGCCCTAATAGCGCTTCGAATGATCCTTTGCGGCGGCGTAGTCATGTGCGGGATATTTGGCTTGATGCTGAGCTCCGGTTCCGTGCAGGCAGCCAAAACAGCGTCTCTGGAAACAAATGGAAAAGGCATCGCGGCGACGCTGCCCGAGATTCTATCGAAAGCCGACCAGGCCCGGTACCGAAAAATTTTTGCGATTCAAGGACGTGGGAATTGGCGCAGCGCAGACCGACTGATAAAAAAACTCGACAAAAAATTACTGCTGGGCCATGTCATGGCCCAACGCTATCTCCATCCAACGAAATACCGCTCGCGCTATGTCGAGCTGTCGCGCTGGATGAAATCCTATGCGGACCATCCGGACGCCAGACGGATCTACAAGCTTGCTCTCAAGCGCAAGCCGCGAAACTATCGCGCACCGAAACGTCCGAGCCCGAAGTTTTACCCATCCTATGCGTCGAACACGATTATAGAGCATTCGGGCTACCGACCTGTTCGCAAATCCGCACGCTCTATCGTCCGCCAGGTCCGCCGCATGACCCATCGGCGGCACCTGTCTCGAGCCACTCGCTATATCAATGGCAAAAGCAATAGGCGCCAACTTGGAACAGTCGGCTACGATCTGGCCCGCACGCATATTGCCTCCGGCTGGTTTTTCTATGGCGATGGCAAACGCGCCTATGAGACCGCATACCCCGCCGCTAAGCGATCAGGCCACCGGATTCCTTATGCTCACTGGATCGCCGGGCTGTCCGCCTATCGCCTTAGCAAATTTATCGAAGCGGCTGAGCATTTCGAATTCGTCGCGCAGTCGAATAAGGTTGCGGGTTACGACCATGCGGCCGCGGCATTCTGGGCCGCACGCGCGAACATGACTGGCCAACGCCCTGAACGGGTCAGCCGCTGGCTCGAAATGGCGGCGGCACAGCCCCGAACATTTTACGGCATCATCGCGCGCCGCTGGCTCGGCGAAAAATCACCTTTCAATTGGGACCTACCCGTCCTCAACACCGACCGAATCCAACGCATTACAGCGCATAAAGCCGGACGCCGCGCACTCGCCCTGCTGGAGATTGGATCGAACAACCGTGCCGGTCGTGAACTCCGCTTTATGTCGGGCGGGCCTGACCACGAATTAACCAAAGCGCTGATCGCAATGGCGGACAAACTCTCTTTGCCGATGGTTTCTTTTCGTGCCGGCGCCGCCCTTATCGGCAACAGCAGCACGTTGCCGGCAAGCGCACTGTATCCGCTGCCCCAGTGGAAGCCGAGCGAGGGCTTCCGGGTCGACCGCGCGCTGATCTTCGCGTTCATGCGACAGGAATCTGCTTTCAATGTGCGTGCCCGCAGTTGGGCGGGTGCGCGCGGCCTGATGCAGTTGATGCCAGCCACCGCGAGCTTTATTGCGCAAAAACGGTTCCGCGGCAGAAAACGGGACCTGCTCTACAATCCGGCACTGAATATCTCGCTTGGTCAGAAATATATCCTGCACCTGCTGGAGTCCTCGCAAATCGACGGCGATCTACTCCTGCTGGCCGCGGCCTATAATGGCGGACCGGGTAATCTACAAAAATGGCAGCGGCGCGCGCGGAAGGGGGCCTACACCGACGCGCTGATGTTCATCGAGAGCATTCCGTCGCGCGAAACCCGCATCTTTATCGAGCGTGTTTTGTCGAACCTGTGGATGTACCGTGAGCGCCTTGGCCAGCCGGCCCCATCCCTATATACCCTTGCAGCAGGCGAACGTCCGGTCTACATCGCTGTAGACGACCCAAACGGCTCGGTAGGTGAAGATGTTCGGGATTAGAGAAGACCTTCCTTTCGTGGCAATCAATATTGCCGTGATGACTGTGTCCAACACGCGAACGGAAGTGGATGACAAGTCCGGAGACACTCTCTCCGAACGTATCGCGGATGCGGGCCACACGGTCTCAGCACGCGCTATCGTAAAAGACAATCAGGAAACCATCGTCGCCAAACTTCGCGAATGGATCGCCCACCCGGAGATTGACGCCGTGATATCCACCGGCGGCACCGGCGTGACGGGCAGCGATGTGACCCCGGAAGCATTCCATGCCGTGTATGAAAAAGAAGTCGCTGGGTTTGGCGAGTTGTTCCGCATGCTGTCCTACCGGAAGATTGGCACATCGACGATCCAGTCACGCGCTACCGCTGGCGTTGCCGGTGGCACATACCTGTTTGCCTTGCCCGGCTCGACCGGTGCAGTCAAGGACGCGTGGGACGATATCCTGCTTTTCCAGCTTGATATCCGGCACAAGCCATGCAATTTCATCGAGTTGATACCGCGCCTGCAGGAGCATCTGGCGGCGGAGGAACTCTAAAGAGACAATTCACGTGCGGTTGCAGGGACTAAATTTTGTTGTGTGGGCTGGGTACTGAGTGAATGCCTTGGATAAGAACCATGCGTTTACGTTCAAATTCATGCCAAATAGCAAGCCAGTCGTCTAGTCTGCAGCCTTCCCGTTAAATTTAAAGGTTCTAAGTTCTGTTACCAAATCTCTCTCGGTTTCGGGACTTGGTCACATACACAGTGGATCGGGACGCTTCTCGCATATGGCGATTCTTATGGAAGTTTTATCTACAAACAAACTGGGCTGTATCCGCGTTATAACCATTTCACCCGACCTGTCCTCAGTTTCTGCAACGTGCATTCTGATATTCCTTCCAGTAGATTCTTGCTGATCAAACGATAGTGGTTTCCGGTGTCATCCGACGTTACGGTCTGGCGAAAGTATCTGCCATTTTAGCGCGACTGCCAGTCGCGATAGGCCACACCATCATCGATATCCGTAAGAGGTTCGAGCATTGCAACCCTTACCCCCTGTCCAACGTTCGCCAGCGTGTCGGCAAGGGCATACTCAGTCGACCAGCGTACGTCTTTAAACAACCCTCCAACGCGGGCACCCTGCGCCCCGCCAACCAGCCAGTAGCCGCCATCATGCGAGGGGCCGAAGACCAGTTCGTTGCGCCGCAACTTGTCGAAGGCAGCGGCGATATGATGCTGGCAGATGTCAGGTATATCGCTACCGATGATCAGCGCAGGGTGCGGGCCGAACCGCGACAGACAATTTGTCATCCGCTGGCCAAGATCTCCATTCCCCTGCGGCAACCGCCGGACACCGGACGGATAGAGCCGGCAGCGGTCCAACGTATTATCCGGCGTGATGCCAATCCATGTTGTCCAGGCGCCACCGGCGGACACGCGGCGTGCCATGTTATTTAGCGTCGATCTATGAAATCGAAGCGTTTTAACCGGCCCAATATCGTCTGCAAGGCGGGTTTTGACCCTGCCAAGCTGAGGGCGGCGTGAAAAGATAACGACGTGTTTCNNTNNTGATAGCCGCACCAGAATCCGCGGAGGCACGCGCAGAAAATAAAGCGCGAGACAGCAAATATTTCTTAATGGCCGCACCCACCAGCCGCCGCAACGATAACGATCAGCCGAAGTCACGACGCGAGCGGGTAGAATATGAATATTAGATCTGCCAATACGTCGCACAATATCGACATCCTCCATCAGGGGCATAGGATAAAACCCACCGATTCGGTCGTAGTGTTGGCGCGAGATCAGCAAACCCTGATCACCATAAGGGAGGCCGAGCTGCAGCGTTCGCCATGCAACGAGACGCTCCACCCGCCGCGCCTGCGGCGACAGGTCGTCGAGCGCAAAGGTGAACACCGCCGCGCGTCCGGTATTTTCCGCATCAGCGGCAAAGGTGTACGCATCGATGAACCAATCTTCCGGCAGAACACTGTCCGCGTGGAAAAAGAGCAGCCAGTCGCCGGATGCCGCCGCCGCCCCGGCGCTAAGTTGCCGACCCCGGCCCTTTTCGGATCGAACAATGCGCACGCCCACCGCCGGGTCGATGTCACAGGTATTATCCGTCGATCCGCCATCTGCGATGATTACTTCGCAGATATCGCCTCCGACCGACCGCAGCAGCGTTGGAAGCAGTGCGGCAGAGTTCAGGGTAGGAATCACGACGGATATGCTGGGTGAATAGATCATTTCGCAGCGTTAATACCATGAGCTGAATGCAGATTCCCGATCCATCTAAGAAAGTTCTTGATTTGTTCTTTTTTTGGGTTCACCCTCTTTGTCTTGATGAATACAGAAATACCAGACATCCCCCGCAAGGGGCGCGGCGCTATAAGCAATCGAACCGGGCGATTCGAATGCCGTAATATAGTCGCCATAGATGACGGCTGGAATCCACAGCCGGATGACGACATGCCACCGTTACGCACAACTGTGACCGCAGATGCGACCCGCACTATCATCGCGCGAAACACTTCTCCCGACGTACCATTCGACCGATCGATAAATCCTTATCGAGGGTGCGAACATGGTTGCGTGTATTGTTTCGCCCGTCCTACGCATGCGTTTCTAGGCCTCTCACCAGGCCTCGATTTCGAAAGCCGGCTTTTTTATAAACCAGAAGCCGTTGCGCTGCTCGAAAAAGAACTGCAAAAGAAATCCTATGCCTGCAATGTGATGGCGATGGGCACAAACACTGACCCGTATCAACCAATCGAGCGTGAGCACAAAATAACGCGGCGTATCCTCAAAGTTTTAGCGGCGCACAACCACCCGGTCAGCATCGTCACAAAGGCAAGTCTGATCGCGCGCGATATCGATATCCTTGGGCCAATGGCGAAAAAGAAACTGGCACAGGTAAGCCTGTCGGTGACCACNCTNNANCGNGATCTNTCNCGCAAAATGGAGCCGCGGGCACCAACGCCGCAGCGCCGGCTAGATACCATCCGAACGCTAGTCGAAGCAGGTATTCCCTGCAGCGTGATGGCCGCCCCGATGATCCCGGTTCTGACGGATCCGGAACTTGAATCGATTCTGGACGCAGCAAAGGATGCGGGCGCGTGTATGGCGGGATACCTAATGCTGCGCCTGCCGATGGAGATAAAAGACCTCTTCCGCGAATGGCTCGATGCCAACGCTCCGCTAAAGGCCGATCACGTGATGAGTGCCATCAGGGAAGCGGGCGGCGGGCAGATTTACGATTCGACTTATGGTCTCCGTCAGCGGGGCACCGGCATCTATGCCGACCTGCTGCTCCAGAGATTTGAAAAAGCCTGCAAGCGACTGGGATTGAATGAGCACAAACATCGACTCGACCTGACACAGTTCAAACCGCCACCACGTGCAGGTGACCAGATGCGGTTTTTCGAATAGCTTCGACCTTGCTAAAGATCTGACAGATTCGGCCCCGTCCCTGCCTGCCCCGTGATAAGTTCCGTGGAACATGGATCCGCACGTAAATCTTACCGGCATGGCGNTTGTNGGNCTTTCGGCGCTGCTCTGNGGCATGNTAATGGCGCGGCTNCGGCAACCNGCNCTGGTCGGCTACATCATCGCCGGGGTCCTGCTCGGACCGAGCGCCTTCGGCGTNGTCGAGNANCGCNACCAGATCGGCGGGCTAGCCGAACTCGGGGTGTTGCTNCTNNTGTTCCTGATCGGCACCGAACTCAGNGTGNGNTTTTTNATGGTNACATGGAAAATGGCGCTGGCTGCAGTCGGGCTGCAAATCGCCGGCAGCCTCGGCGCGATATTCCTCTGCTCGATTTTCCTCGGATTCTCGGCCGCGGAATCAGTGTTGCTCGGGTTCGTCATCGCGCTATCAAGCACGGCGGTCGCTATCAAAATACTTGAGGAAATCGGCCAGCTTCGAACCCGCACGGGCCGTATCGCGGTCGCCATTCTGATCGGCCAGGATTTGGCCTTCCTACCGATGCTGCTGATTGTCGAGAACATCGGCGGCGGGACGCTCGGTCTCTGGGAGATTGTGCAGATTTGCGGCTCGGTTTTGGTGCTGGTGCTGCTGGTACAGAAGCTCAACAAGCGCCGTGTGGACTTACCTTTTGCGCGGATCGTAATGGGCAATATCGACCTGTCGCCTCTGACCGGGCTTGTCTACTGCTTCGGCTTCGGCGCCGTATTTGGGCTGTTCGGGCTATCGCCCGCCTATGGAGCGTTTCTCGCCGGGCTGGTCATTGGACGATCGAGCCAGCGCGAACAAATGATCCACTCCGTGCGCCCGGTGCAGAGCGTATTGGTGATGGTGTTTTTCCTGTCGGTTGGGCTTTTGATTGACCTCAAATTCATTACCGAGAACCTTGGAACGGTGCTGGTACTGCTCTTAGTCGTCACACTTTTCAAAACAGCCTTGAATATCGGCATCATGCGGCTGATGGGCGAAAGCTGGCAGCGCGCTTCGTTGCAGGGACTGACGCTCTCGCAGCTCGGCGAGTTCTCTTTTCTGCTGACGACAACTGGCCTATCGGCCGGCGCGATAGGCGAAGAACAGTCACGTCTTGTGATCGCGGTGACGGTTCTTAGTCTTACTATCAGCCCGCTTTGGCTGACCAGCGCGCGGCGGGTGCATGGGCTTACCAGCCGCAGGATTAACACACTGCGCGAACTTGTCGACGCGGCCTATGGCGACGAGGTTGAGGTAGTTCGTCGCGGGTCGCGAAGGTTTGCCATCGTGACTCGAGTAATCGCTCGGCAAGCATGGAAAAAAGTGGCGGCGCGACATCTTAGGCTCATGCGGATCCGGGATCCTCGCCGCCGGGCGCCGTACGGCACCAAAGCACCGGACGGCGACAGTTCGGCACATGAAAACGATTTATCAAATGACGAAGCCGTAAAACGCGAAACTAAAAAATCGGCGGATAAAAAAGACAACCTGTCCGAACTGGCCAACCAAGTGCGCGAAGCATCAAAAGACGAGGCCCGATCATCATCCGGTCAAAAAAACGATGCCTGATTTTTCTATCGAACGGGACTGCGGTGGACGGGTTGCGGGCGTCGACGAAGCCGGTCGCGGTCCCTGGGCTGGGCCGGTTGTCGCCGCCGCCGTCATACTGCCGCCGACATTGTCGAGCGACCTGACAGACAAGCTAGACGACTCAAAAAAACTGTCCGCCTTGCAGCGTAAAAACCTATTCCGCGCGCTCGTCTCCTCTCCCGAAATAGATTTCGGCATCGGTGCCGCTAGCGTCTCGGAAATCGAACGCTACAATATTCTCGCCGCTACCTTTACGGCGATGCGCCGTGCTATCGAATCGCTCAACGCGACGCCAGACACGGCCCTAATAGATGGCAACCAGTTGCCATCCGGCTTGCCTTGCGCTGGACGCACGGTAATCAGGGGTGACAATCTCAGCCTGTCCATCGCCGCCGCCTCTATCTTTGCCAAGGTGACACGTGACCGGATTATGACATCACTGTCGCAGCGCTATCCCGGCTATTACTGGGACCGCAATGCAGGATACGGTACCAAGCAGCATCAGGACGGCTTGGCGGCTCTCGGCGTCACTTGCCATCATCGGCATACCTATGGCCCGATCGCCAAGATCTTGAGTCTCGAGGATTAAGATGAACCATATGTTGCGTAAAATCCCGTAACCCATTGACTCCAAAAATAATTCTTGACGACGAGTTCCGCCGGACTCATGATCCATAGTTAATGTTTGCCCTATAAAAATAGCGGGGCTTTGGTGGGACACATGATGAAATTGCCTTTGGACACTGTCCTCATTGGGGACACCGTGGCTGAAATGAACAAGCTGCCGGAATGTTCGGTCGACGTTATTTTTGCCGACCCGCCTTACAATCTTCAGCTCGCCGGCGAGCTTCGCAGGCCAAACAACACAAAGGTCGACGGCGTCGACGATGCCTGGGACCAGTTCGCCCGCGAGGGCGGCGACCCACTGTCGAGCTTTTCGGCCTATGACGCCTTTACACGGGAATGGCTCGCCGCAGCACGGCGCATTCTAAAGGATAACGGCTCGATCTGGGTGATCGGCAGTTATCACAATATCTTCCGGGTCGGCACGATACTGCAGGATCAGGGTTTCTGGGTGCTGAACGATATCGTATGGCGCAAGACCAACCCGATGCCGAATTTCCGCGGCACGCGGTTCACCAACGCGCACGAAACTATGATCTGGTGTTCCAAAACCAAAGACGCGAAGGGCGTGACATTCAATTATGAGGCGATGAAAACTCTGAACGACGACGTTCAGATGCGCTCTGACTGGACCATTCCGCTCTGCACAGGTCACGAACGCATTAAGAAAGATGGCAAGAAAGCGCATCCAACGCAGAAGCCCGAAGCGCTGCTGTATCGGGTGCTGCTGGCCTCCACCAAACCTGGTGATGTGGTGCTCGATCCGTTCCTCGGCTCAGGCACCACGGCCGCAGTCGCTAAGAAAATGGGCCGGCATTTTGTTGGCATTGAACGCGATAAGACCTATGCCAGGGTCGCTAAAAAGCGGATTAAGAAAGTCCAGCCACCCCAAGACGAGACCGATTTCAATATCCTATCCAAACGGACCGAACCGCGCGTGCCCTTCGGCACGTTGGTCGAGCGCGGTCTAATCGAACCCGGTCAGAAACTGTTCGATACCCGCAAGCGGTTCTTCGCCCGTGTGCGCGCGGACGGCACGCTGATCTCGGAGGGCCGTCGCGGCTCAATACACAAGATTGGTGCCGAACTCCAGGGCGCTCCGGCCTGTAACGGCTGGACATTCTGGCATTATGAAAAAGAAGGCCGCACCCAGCCTCTCGACCACCTGCGTCAAGTGGTCCGCGAAGGCATGAAGGAAACCGCCTAAGCGGAAAACCCGACCCCCAGCCGCACAACCTTTTTCATAATGGTCGGCAGCGCGTAATCACCAAATTTGCCAGGCGGGCACCACACGCCCTCTAAGCTGCCTTTTTCGTCCACCCGCGCCGCAAGAATCGTTATTTCCAGTTGAAAATGAGTGAACGTATGACGCACTAGGCCGTTTATTTTTTGCCAGTCCGCATCCACCGGCGCTTCTTTAATAGCTGTTTCGGTGCTCCATACCCCATCCGGTACCCACTCGGTGGATGGTATCTCCATCATGCCCCCGAGCAGACCAGATTCGACACGACGACGGAGCAACACGGAGCCGTCCGGGGCGACGATCCAGAATGCCACACCGCGCCTGGTCGGGCGCTCAGCCTTGGGTGTTCTTATCGGCAGCTCCTCCTCGATGCCGAGGCCACGTGCCTGGCAGATATCGATCAGAGGACAGATCACGCAGATCGGTTTAGTCGGCGAACAGATCGTCGCACCAAGATCCATCGTCGCCTGGGCGTAATCGCCGAAGCGCGCATCCGGCGTAACGCTTATGGCTAGCTCGCACAATGCCTTCTTTGATCCGGGTAGTGGGTCCTCGACCGCAAATAGCCGCGCCATCACCCTTTCGACATTACCGTCGACCACGGTAGCCCGGCGATCGAAGGCAATAGCAGCGATGGCAGCCGCGGTGTAGGGGCCGATCCCGGGTAGTTTTAGCAGCTCTTCTTCCTTATCGGGAAACACACCGTCATGTTCGGACGCCACGACTATCGCACACTTATGGAGGTTCCGTGCTCGTGCGTAATAGCCGAGCCCCTGCCAACCATGCAGAACGTCATCTAGATTGGCGCCGGCGAGGTCTGCCACTTTCGGCCATAAAGAAAGGAAGCGCTCGAAATAAGGTCCGACGGCCGTCACCGTGGTCTGTTGCAGCATGATTTCGCTGAGCCAGACATGATAGGGGTCTGCGACCTCGCCTGGCAGGACGCGCCAAGGCATCGCCCGTCGATGGCGGTCATACCAATCAAGCAGTGGGACCGCTATCTGAAGAGGTTTTGCATCGGACAATTCGTTAGGCCTCTTCGTTGCAGGGACGTTTCAAGTTCGAGTTTTTGCGCAAACGGCGGATACACATCAGCCGGGCGGATTGGCAGGTCACGAATAATTCAACGCATCGTCTGTTGTCCGGCATGGGGGACCACACTACCATAAACCAATGGTCAAAAATCCCGCCCAAAAACAGCCACGCCGCAAACGCCAGGCGTACGACCCATCACAACGCAAGGCGCGGGGGCTGCTAACCGTCGGCACCAGTCTGCCGAATCTGGCGGCGCCGGCTTTGCGCAAGCGAGGATTTGCGCAGGCCAAACTGATTACAGATTGGCCGGCCATCGTCGGCGAGGTGCTTGCGCGGGAGACCGTGCCGCAAAAANTGNTTTTTCCGCGCNNNNGCAAAACGGATGCAATCCTCCATCTCCGTGTTGCTTCCGGATACGCACTAGAGCTTCAGCACATCGCCCCTCAGATAATCGACCGGATCAACGGATTTTTCGGCTTTCGCGCGGTCGCGGATCTGCGCTACGCTCAGGGGCCGATTCCACCCCAACGCAAGCCGCGCCGGATCGCCCCCACCCGGCTGAACGACATGGACGAAGCCCAGCTGCGGCGAAGCATCGGGGACATGGACAATGATGCTCTAAAAGAAGCCCTGCTGCGGCTTGGACGCTCGGTACGTGCTGGTCGCGGAGCCCGCAAAGACCCGGGTCGGGAATCGGGCTGAAGGTTAATTTGTAACCAAACCCGAAATGCCCGAAAACCGCCATATTTGAAGTTCATCCTGTGCTGGACTCATATTTACCCGCTAGATATTGTAGAAAGGAGAGATTGATACGGAATATGTTGAATAAAATTAGAATTGCCCTGGCGACCCTGATGCTCATCGGGAGTGCCTCTGCCCTCGCCCAGAACAAGCTCATCGAGCCCCCCTTACCGAGCGGAAAGGTCTCCGGCCTAAATCTGACAGCCGAGGAATATGCGATGGGTCCGGCGGATGCCAAAGTGGTGCTTGTCGAATATGCCTCGTTAACCTGCCCGCATTGCGCGCGGTTCCACACGGCGGTGCTACCCCTTATCAAGGAGGAATTTGTTGCTACCGGCAAGGTGCGTTATGTCTACCGCGACTTCCCACTGGACCGCTTGGCGCTGGCTGCAGCGATGGTGGCGCGCTGCGCAGGCCGGGACAGCTTCTTCGGCTTTATCGACACCTTCTATGCAGCGCAGGGCCAGTGGTCGCGGGCCTCAAACCCAATTTCGGCCCTAAGCAATCTCGCCAGGCTTGGCGGCATGTCGCAAACTAAATTCGAAGCTTGCCTGACGGACGCTAAAACCCAGAACATCATTTTGCAACAGCGGCTCGAAGCCTCCAACGAATTCAAGTTAGAGTCGACACCGACGGTCTTCGTCAATGGCGAGCGTTATGGCGGTGGCATGACCCTCGACCAGATGCGGACCCTGCTGAAACGGAAACTTGCCGAATGAATAGGAGTAACTGAGCGGTGCAGTTCAACCGTATGCGCATCGCCGGCTTCAAGTCCTTCGTCGATCCGACCGAATTGCTCATTGGCGAGGGATTGACCGGCATCGTCGGTCCAAACGGCTGTGGCAAATCAAATCTGGTGGAAGCACTACGCTGGGCTATGGGCGAGACTTCCGCCAAGCAGATGCGCGGTTCGGAGATGGACGACATGATCTTTGCCGGCACTGCCGACAGGCCGTCGCGCAATCTCGCCGAGGTCATCCTNTCGATGGACAATTCGGACCGGCGCGCGCCGGCCCAGTTCAACGACACCGACGAGCTGGACATNNTTCGCCGGATCGAGCGTGGCAACGGGTCTAATTACAAAGTCAACGGCATGGANACGCGGGCCCGCGATGTCCAGATGCTGTTCGCCGACGCNTCGACCGGCGCGCGATCGACCGCGATGGTNAGCCAGGGCCGTATCGGNGCAATCATCAACGCCAAACCGACCCAGCGCCGCGGNNTGCTTGANGAAGCCGCGGGCATCACCGGCCTTCATGCNCGCCGCCACGAGGCCGAACTGCGGCTGCGCGCGGCGGAAGCAAATCTGGAGCGGCTAGAAGATATCGTCGGTGCGCTCGGAGAACAGCACAGGGTTCTCAAACGTCAGGCCCGCCAGGCCACGCGCTATCGCAACCTGTCCGATCACATCAAGCGCCACGAAGCGATCCTGCTGCATCTGCGCTGGGTGGCTGCCCAGTCGGGGCGCGAAGTTGCCGCCGAACAGTTCAACGCCATCGAGACAATGGTCGCCGAGCTGACCCGGGTCGTTGCGGCCGCCACCACGGCCCAGGCCGATGCATCGACCGTGTTGCCGGGTCTTCGTCAGAAAGAGGCCGAAGCTGCGGCAGCATTGCAGCGCCTTCTGGTTGCCCGGGATACGCTCGACGCCGAGGAACAACGCATCGAATCCCTGCGTACGGAAATCAGTAATCGGATCGCGATGATCGATGGCGATATCGAGCGCGAGAAGAATCTTGGCGGCGACGCCACGGAAGCCGTGGAGAAACTGGAAGCCGAAGCAAAAAGCATTCGCGACGCTCAGACCCGCGAAGCAGACGACCTGGACAATGCAAAGGCGCAGCTCGCCGAAGCACAGGCAGGTGTCAGCACTTGCGAACAGGCTGTCGCCGAGCTGACCCGCTCGGTCGTCGCCGACGAGACCCGCGAAGCGACGCTGACCCGCCAGCTTTCCGAGTTCGAAATCCGTCGCAAGCGCTTTGAAGAGCGGCGCGCCAATATCGAATCCGAACAGCACGAAGCCGCCGCGGCGGNCGATGACGACGGCGCCCTTGAAGAAGCCCGCAAGGCAGCAGAAGACGCGCGCAACCAGGCGCTGGCCGCCCGCGATGCGCTCGCCGCCGCGGAAACGGCGACTGCCGACGCGCGCACCGCGGAGAACGATGCCCGCGAGTCTCACCAGACAGCCGCATCCGCCGCCGCCAAGTTGCGCGCCGAACAGGAAGTGCTGAGCGAACTTCTGGAATTCGGCGATCCCGAGCTCTG
>NZGJ01000041.1 GCA_002689465.1 Rhodospirillaceae bacterium
AAGCCAGCGCAATCTGTGCTGGCGTGCAGCGCCTCGCTTCGGCGAGCGCTGCAATCGGTTCAATAACCGCGACATTGTGTTTCAGGTTGTCGCCCTGAAAGCGGGGGTGATCGCGGCGACGATCTTTTTCGGGTAGGTCAACATCGCTTTTGATGGCGCCAGTTAGTATCCCACGTCCCAGCGGCGAGTAGGCAACGTAGGTAACTGATAGTTCTTTGCAAACGGGTAAGTGGTCGTTTAGCGCAAACTGAGTCCATAAAGATAATTCACTTTGTAGGGCAGAAATTGGATGAACCGAGTGAGCTCGCCGCAGTGTGTCGGATGAACATTCGGACAACCCGAGGGCGCGGACTTTGCCTTCTTTGACAAGTTCCGACATGGCACCGACGGTGTCTTCAATGGGTACGCTCTTGTCAACGCGATGCTGGAAATACAGATCGATCGAGTCAAGATTGAGTCGCTTGAGGCTGGCTTCGCAGGCTTCACGAACATATTCAGGCCTTCCGTTGGCGCCGCGTTCTGGGTCTTTGGCATAGATGTTGCCGAACTTGGTCGCCAGCAACACTTCATCGCGCCGACCCGCGATCGCTTTTCCGACTAAGATCTCATTCGACCCGCCGCCATAGGCATCTGCGGTATCTATGAAGCTCACCCCATTATCTATGGCAGCATGAATCGTGTTGATGGATTCGTTTTCGTCTGCGGGACCGTAAATACCGGTCATGGTCATGCAACCGAGGCCTATCTCGGACGTTTGAATATCGGTATTGCCACGTGTTTGCATTTTCATGGCGAGTCCCCTGCATTTTCTGTCTTTGACTTATGAATTGGCAGTTGTTTGATCACCTGGTGATAGCGTGATTATAAAGTGGATTGAGTACCCTGCTGCGGAGCAGATAACGAACAGGCGAGGTAAAATCACCATACCCTGAATCATAATCGAGCTCACTGGGTGCTCCTCCTCGTCACAACATTGAAAGCGAAGTATTTGGTTACCAGTATCTTCCCGTGCTGCCGATTACGGAACTTATAAGGCCGATTACGAGGTTTACGGTCACCATAATGCGGATTTGATTAAGGTTCGCGCCCGCTGACGGTATATCCCCCTCTGCCAAAAAATTTTTGAACCGCTTATAGGGGGCGAACCAGAGATGCAGATATATGAGAATCATGATCAAGCCGATACCATGCATTAGATGGATGTGCAGCGGTAAGCCAGAAAATCCACCCCAAACACTGAATATCATCAAGTAACCGGTCAAAGGTAGTAGGATGACGGCCATCCATACCCACGGAAAGAACTTCGCGAAGACCCTCCCCCAGAGCGGTAAGCGGACCGGCGGCTGCAGTTCTCCAGCAGCCAGGCGCAAAACCATGATGGCAAAAAACATGCCGCCAACCCAGACAAGGGCGGCGAAGAGGTGAAGGCCAAGTGCGAAGGTTATCATCGTGCCTCTCTCGCTTGATTGGGTGCAGGGCGTGCATTACGTTCCGGCCGAACGCAAGTGTTTTCGAGAAAGACCACATAATGATTTTTACCGGCACAGACAAGTATGTAGCGACTGATGACCTGATGACGGCGGTGAATGCGGCCATTGCCTTGCAGCGCCCGCTTCTGATCAAGGGAGAGCCCGGCACGGGTAAGACACTCCTTGCTACGGAGGTCGCCGAAGCATTAGCGATGCCTTTCTACGAATGGCATATTAAATCCACGACCAAGGCAAATCATGGTCTCTACGAATACGATGCGGTGTCGCGCCTGAGGGATTCGCAGCTCGGCGATGACCGGGTGCAGGATATCAACAACTACATCAAACGCGGCATGCTCTGGGAAGCTTTCGCCTCGGATCAACAGGCGGTTTTGCTGATTGATGAGATCGATAAGGCGGATATCGAATTCCCCAACGATCTTTTGCGTGAGCTCGACCGAATGGAATTCTACGTCTACGAGACCAAAGAGACCGTCACGGCGATAAACCGACCTGTAGTCATCATCACATCCAACAACGAAAAAGAGCTGCCAGACGCTTTCTTGCGTCGTTGTTTTTTCCATTACATCCGTTTTCCTGATGAGGAAACAATGGAAAAGATCGTCGAGGTGCATTTCCCCGCCATTAAGAAAAAGCTGTTGCAAGAAGCCATGGAGGTTTTCTTTTCAATCCGCGATGTCAACGGGATTAAGAAGAAACCGTCGACATCCGAATTGCTTGATTGGATCAAGCTTCTGCTGGCGGAAGATATCGACCCTGAGACTCTCCGCGGTGATACTACAAAGGCAATTCCGAAGCTGCATGGCGCATTACTTAAAAACGAACAGGACGTGCATATGTTCGAACGGCTTGCCTTTATGTCGCGTCGTCAGGGCGCATAGGCTGGACGGGACAGGACAGAGTAGGTGTTTGTTGATTTTTTTTACCAGCTGCGGGATGCCCGTATTCCGGTCACGATCCGAGAGTTTTTGACGTTTCTTGAAGCTCTAGAAAAAGGTGTGGCGAAGGGTAGTGTCGATGAGTTCTATTACTTATCACGCGCTTCTCTGGTGAAAGACGAACGCCTATTCGACACCTTTGACTTGGTTTTCCAAAACTTCTTCAAAGGTGCGATGAACAAGACGACGGGCCTACTTGAAGAAAATATCCCAGAAGAATGGTTACGTGGCATGGCCCGAGAACTGTTTGACGAAGAACAAATTGAGGCGATGAATTTTGAGGAGCTTATGCAAGAGCTTGCCAAACGCCTGCAAGAACAGGACGGCGAGCATCATGGTGGTAGCCGGTGGATCGGGACTGGGGGCACCTCACCATTTGGTAATTCCGGGAACAATCCTTCGGGCGTGCGTATCGGCGGTGACGGCGGAGGTAAAAGCGCAGCAAAAATGTGGGAAAAACGTGATTTTCGGAACCTTAAAGGCGACGTCGAGCTTGGGACGCGGAATGTGAAGATGGCGCTGCGGCGGTTACGCCAGTTCGTCCGCGAAGGCGCAGAGGACGAATTCGATCTTGATGAAACGGTCAAATCAACCGCGCATCATGGAGGAATGCTTGATATCCGAATGCGTGCCGAACGAAAGAATAAGGTCAAGGTACTGACCATGTTCGATATCGGCGGTTCAATGGATAGTTTTATTAAAATTTCTGAAGAACTCTTTTCCGCCGTTAGTACAGAGTTCAAACACCTCGAATATTACTATTTCCATAATTTCCTCTACGAACGCGTATGGCGCCAGAACCGCAGGGGCTATAATGAATGGACGCCGACTTGGGATGTCATGAACACTTATGGGTCGGATTGGAAGGCGATCTTTGTCGGCGATGCTACCATGAGCCCATTCGAAATCTCCGAAGCCGGCGGATCGATAGAGCATTGGAATGAGGAAGCAGGTGAACTTTGGCTAAAGAGATTCCTTTCGACCTATCCGGATGCCGTATGGCTCAATCCGGTACCGCCACAACGCTGGATGGCGACACCGAGTATCCGCATGATCTATCAGTTGATGGAAGGGCGGATGTTTCCGTTGACAGTCGATGGGCTGGATGCAGCTATGAAACTGTTGCGTCAGGGGCGTCAGGCGCCAGTCAAAGCACGGTAATCTGGCTACCTGATACGAACTCGTCTACAAGTTAACGATGGTTTGCTTTCGTCCCACTAAGTCATGGACCGAACTATTTGCAGCGATAATGTTGCTTGTCGCCGGCGGATTTCCGGGTGCCGGTGCCGCGGCAAAGGGCGTGCAGATTCAGACGTCAATTTGTGGTTCCGCCGGTAAGTATATACCGACGGCGTCGAAGCCAGCCGAACCAAGCCACAGCGATCACTGCAAGTTTTACACTTGCGAAAACCCGATTTTATCAGGACTACGCTCTTATCAACACACCCCATACGCGATTTTTGGGTAGTTGGAATTCGTCTTCATGATTGCGCAGCCATGTTCCATAACGTTTCGCGCTGAATTAATTCCTCTGGAAAGGCGAGCTCCTCCTTAATTCAACTGAAACGCTCAAATGTAAGCCGGTGTTTACCGGTTATTCATCAGTTATAGAGAAGTAGACAATGAAATCGGTATACCTGAAGGCGCTCTTTATGACCGCGTCGTTTTTTTCTGGCCTGGCAACTGTCTCGGCCCATGAGCACGGAAAGAAAATAGAAATGCCCGGACATAGCGGCATCTCGTCCGGTATAAAAGTTCACCATGCCTGGGCGCGCGCGACACCTGGGCTTGTAAAGAATGGCGGAGCCTATTTCACCGCCAGAAATAATGGGAGACACGGAGACCGTATTGTGGGCGTGTCATCCAATATGTCAGCAAAGACGGAAATGCATACACATATCAACGATAAAGGGGTGATGCGTATGCGCAAGGTCGATGGTGTAAACGTCCCGGCCGGTGGTGAAGTTGTTTTCAAGCCTGGGGGTTACCACATTATGTTGCTCGGGTTGCACAAGCCGTTGTCAAAAGGCGACCAGTTTTCGGCAACCCTAATTTTTGAGAAGGCCGGGAAGCACACCGTAGCCTTCACTGTCATGGGTGTCGGCGACATGAAGCATCAAATGAAATCCAAGCACAGGCACACCGGACACTGAAGGAAAGAGCAACCTTTTGCCGATACTCCTGCAAAAATCCGACTTAGGTGGGTATTGAAGGGAGTATCGGCAAGCATCTTCTTACTTTCGCGGCTTTTCTGTAATGTTTCCTATTGTTAAGAATTGGCACTGGGGGTGACCCGAGACCTAGACATCGAAGCGAGTCGGGCTTCCGACAGATTGAAAACCCTCGACCCAAGGGCTATGTCCCTCGGTATTTCCAATAACGCTGATACCCAAAATATCCTTCAACGCCAGATTATTTACAGGCAGACGGGAAGAACTCCATTGGAATTCGGCGCAGGACGTATGCTTGAAGTAGACTGAATTGAAATCTGGTTTGTCGACCGTATCGATATGCAAAAGAGAGACTATCACCTTATGTCAATTGGTCTTGCAAGCCCTATCCGGTTGGGAAAGGCCGTGATGGTGGAATTGATTTTTGGTGACAACTAGTTTCTTAGGTTGATCGTAAAAGGTACCGCGCGTACATCAATGCCTTTAGCCTTTGCTCCGATTTTCATCGCCGCAAATTGCCGTGCATTCTATTTCAATATCGAATGCCCATGGCCAGGAACCGACGGTAACGAAGGTACGCGCGGGCGGGTTCTTGGGAAAAAACTTTCGGTATTCGTCATTGATTATCTCGAAATATCCCGAATTGGTGCAGTAAACCACAACCTTGACCACCTGTTCCATTGAAGAACCTGCGGCCTTCAGGGCATCGCGGACATTTCGCAATGACTGCCGAGTCTGTTTGGTAATATCTCCTGTGATCAGCTTACCCGTTTTGGAATCTATTGGTGGGAGGCCGGAGACGAAGACAAATCCATTTGCCTTTACAGCGGGGGAAAGCGGAACCTTGCCCTTTTTCAGTGCTTCGGACATCCCGGGCATGTAAACGCATTCTTTCTGGGCTTTGGACATTTCTCAGGTTCCTATTTGTTTAGCCCAACGGACATCCGCCAGCGCACGACGAGAATATTTTAGAGGTGAGTGAAAGACCAGCCAATCGATAAAAAAGGGGGCCTCATAGGTGACGGTTTTTGGAAATAATGGTTTCTGTGTTTGTGAATTTGTTTATCGCTGGAACTGATTGTTATGGAGAATAGTCGCGAAGTTTCGGGAATTGGTCGGTTTCCGTAATCCCAGCGGTTAGATGGTCGTATTGGTTTTTTTTGGAGTTTTTTATTACGTCATTATTGTTTTGCCCTGATCGGTAACAAGGGTCCTTAAATTTTGCGCGTCGAAGCGTATGACTTTTTAAACCTGTACCTAAAAGCAAAAGCGAAGGGGCTAGCCTAAACCGCTAACCCCTTGCTTTAAATGGCTCCCCGGGCCGGACTCGAACCAGCGACAAGGTGGTTAACAGCCACCTGCTCTACCAACTGAGCTACCGGGGATTAGTTAACAAAGCCGTATAACACCGCTTCAAACCGGTTTCTACCCCTGAGATCAAAATAGGTCAGGGCCAGCTGCCTTATGGTTAACGCAGCATTTCCTCGGGGCTCAAATTTGTACATCTCCGCCTTTGCGTTGGCGGTTTAACGCCCACATATTATTGCGCCGATCCACAAAAGCTAAAGCTAATTTGTATTATCGAAATCGGGGAGTGCCTTTCAATGATTTTCCCAGATGGCAACCAAATAATGGCTCGGTGGGAAGCATTCCAAATGCAAAGTGCATATGGAGGCTTGGTCTCGTTGTTGGTTGTATAGAGGGTTAAAAAGTCAATCTGTGGTAGAAACTGCTACGAAGCTAACCGACCCTCATTGCCGCGGGTTGGAATGTCAAGCTAAGCTATAGCCGTGTATGTGTGCGGCATGTACTTCCTAATCACGATTTTGTTCATCGGTTTTTTTAAGGGTGGCTTTAACCCTGTCACTTCTGTGTCAATTTTGGCGCAACACCCTTTGATAGAATGGGGCGTAGGCTAAAAGGGCGAGGATACTTAATCCGAGCATCAACCCGCCCAACGGCAGCGCCGAGCCGTCATGGAGGGCACCCATAATAAAAGCCGCGATCGCCCCGGCGCAGGTCTGATAGAAACCGATCAGTGATGACGCAGCCCCCGCCATTCGCGGGAAAGGGGCGACCGCGCCGGCCATCGATTGAGGATAATGTAGACCGTGCCCGAACATCCACACTAGGGCGGGGAGAGCGACGGCAAGACCGTTACTGATGTCGAATAATGCCAAGGCCACAATGATTGCTGCGGCGACAATGCCTGTGAGACTGCCCAGCATGATCAGTGTCGGTGCGCCTAGCCGCGTGCCGAGCCGGCCGGCAATACCTGCTCCTATCATGAATCCTGCAGAGCCAAAGCCGAAAAACAACCCGCCTATTTCGGCGGAGACGCCGTAGCCGTCAACGATGACAAGCATACTGCCAGACAGCCAAACAAACATCGCGGCGTACATGAGCATATTAGAAATACAATTGAGCGCAAAAACCGGATTGGGGCTTAGCTGCGCATATATCGCAAATGTCGAGCCGAGGCTAAGTGTGGTCGGGGCGTCACCGGGGCGCGATTCCTTGAGGAAGACAAAGACGGCGGCAATCGTGAAGATACCGTAAACCAGACAAAAATAGAAAGAAGCCTGCCAACCCTGCCAGGCTACAAGAATCCCGCCAATCACAGGTGCGCCAATCGCCATGATGCCGAAAGCCGACATGACATAGCTCATGACCTTGCGGGACCCTTCAACCCCATACAGATCGCGGATGACCGCGCGTGCGAGGGCTGGGGCCGCGGAGGCGCTAGCGCCCTGTAAAGCCCGGGCGGCAAGCAATGTCTCAAAGGTTGGTGCAACCGCCGCCATCAGGGTCGCGACGCAAAACACGGCGATTGCCACCAGGAGAACCGGCCGGCGCCCAAACCGGTCCGCTATCGGTCCGTAGACAAGCTGCATAAAACCGAATGTGAAAACATACACGCTAAAGACAAGATTGGCCTCGCTTGTCGAGACACCGAAATAATCGCGCAATGCCGGTACCCCGGGTGCGAGGCTATCCGTGCTCACGGGGTTCATCGCCACTAGGAGGGTCAGAATGCCTCCGATCAACAGTGCGTTTGGTACGCCAGCCTTATGTTGGGTCAAATTGAGTTACTCCGCGTGAAACACTTACCCTCGTTTGTCGATAAAACGTTGTTGTTTGACCTGGGTCTGAAATTCTATTTCAAGCTTACCGGCCTCGAGTACCTCTATTTCGGCCGACAATTCAAAAACTTTTTTGATGTCTGCGCGGAGCGCCCCGACCGTTGCATCCGAATCGGAGGTGTTCGAAACTTCGATCGAAACGCGGATCAGGTCTAGGCTCTCTGTCTCTTCCACCTCTACCTTGAAATCGGTGATCTCGAAACGGCGATGCATGAAATCTTCGAAGTCGGCGTGGTTTATATTGATCCCCCGGACCTTTAAAAATCCGGATGTCCTCGCGGCATGACGGATCATCGGGTACACAGACAGCGGGCCGTCGGTCTCCCCGTTTTCGTGGTAAGACACGTAATCCCCCGTTTCCCAACGTAGAAAAGGCGTCATTTCGTTGTTCCAGTATGGTGTTGTCACCATGATACCGTTATGCCCGTTGGGCACTGGTTCCTTGGTTTTCTCGTCGATTACTTCGAGGTCGAACATATCGGTCCAAAAATGCATGCCGTCATGTCGGTTCGATTCGCTTGCCATGAATGATGTTTCCGTACACCCAAACTGATCGTAGAGTTCCGCTCCCCACAGCTTTTCGATCCTCTCCCGTTTGCCAGGCGACACTGGCTCGGCGGCCGTCAGAAAGGTCGTGACAGTGCTATTTGCAAGATCGAACCCCATGCGCTCGGCAGTTTGCGCAAGTTGCAATCCGTAACTTGCCATACCGCAAAAAACCGTGGGTTTAAGTGTCCGGATTAGCTCGACCTGCATTTCTGTTGGCGTCGAATTTCCCGCTCCGCACCAGTTNACTCCAATGCCCATTTGCTGAGCGGANCGGCAATAAACCTGTCCAACTGGATGAATGCCAAGCGGAAAGGAGACATGGGCGAGGTCGCCTTTCTTCACGCCGGCTGCCTCCCAAGCGCGTCGGAACCCCTCGCGCGCCAAGCGCAGGTCATTCATTGACCGAGGATAAAGTAGCGGCCGCCCAGTCGAGCCACCAGACCGCCAGAATTCTATGATCTCAGTCCGCGGGGCGATGCAGAAATCTTTCTGAAAATCTTCTGGAGCAATACCGCGTAATTCATCCTTGGTAAGAATCGGAATTTTCGCCCATTCCTCCGGTTCATGGACATGTTTTAAATTGATGTGGTCAAGCTTTCCGGCGAAGAAACGGGATTGTTTAGCCCGTTCGACGGCAATTTTGCGCCGGTCCTTCATGACCGTTCCGACATAATCGCGTGATGGAGCTGGGAATGGAATTTCGGGTGTTTCCCACATGGATATGATTAACCCTCGCTTCGCTCGCCGAGTTCTCTGGCTCGTTCCCGCAGGATGAATTTCTGAATTTTGCCAGTGGAGGTTTTCGGCAGCGGCCCGAAGACGACCGTCCGCGGCACTTTAAAGCGCGCCATTTTCTCTCTACAGAAATCGATGATCTCGGCCTGGGATGCATCTTCGCCGTCATGGAGTGTCACAAATGCACATGGGCTCTCACCCCATTTTTGATCGGGGCGGGCGGCGACAGCGGCTTCAAGAATTTTAGGATGACTGTAGAGCAATCCCTCAACCTCGATCGACGAAATATTCTCGCCACCTGAGATGATTATGTCTTTAGACCGGTCCTTAAGCTCGACATACCCGTCTTCGTGCCACACGCCGAGATCGCCGGAATGAAACCACCCGCCGGCAAAGGCCTCTTCCGTCGCTTCAGGGTTTTTCAGATAACCCTTCATCACGTCGTTACCGCGGAAGAAGATCTCGCCCATCGTTTCACCGTCCTTTGTAACCGGCTCCAAAGTATCTGGATCACCAACCATTAAGGCCTCGAGGACATGGTAGCGGACGCCCTGACGCGCCTTCAGCGCGGCACGGTCGGCGATCGACCTGTCATTCCATTCCGACTTCCAAGCGCTCACGACGGACGGGCCGTAGGTTTCCGTCAACCCATAAACATGGGTGACGTTAAACCCCAGGCTTTCCATTGATTCTATCACAGCGGCCGGCGGCGCCGCACCCGCGGTTGCAACCTCTACTATGTGTGAAAACGGTTTTTTAAGGCTGCTGGGAGCGGTGGCAATCATGTTTAGAACGATGGGTGCGCCGCAGAAATGCGTGATACCGTGTTCAGAAATCGCATCGTAGATCGGACCGGCCTCGACCCTACGCAGGCAGACATTGGTGCCCGCGAGTGCGGCGACGGTCCAAGGGAAACACCAGCCATTGCAGTGAAACATTGGAAGCGTCCACAGGTAGACGGGGTGGGGCGGCATTTCCCAGGCCATAAGATTTCCGATAGCATTCAGAAAAGCACCCCGATGATGGTAGACTACGCCTTTGGGATTACCTGTCGTGCCTGATGTATAATTTAGTGAATATGCGTTCCATTCGTCCGACGGCCAAGCCCACGCATAATCTGGATTGCCACTGGCGATAAAGTCTTCGTATTCAATTGCGCCGATCGTTTCTCCGCCGCTGTAGGACACATCGTCGACATCGATTACGTAAATATCTGATGCCACCCTGGATAATGCAGCCTTAATGATGTCGGAGAATTCTCGGTCGGTTAGCAAGATTTTAGCCTCGCCGTGGTCAAGAATAAACGCTATGGCATCGGCATCGAGCCGGATATTCACCGCGTTTAGGACACCACCCATCATTGAGACACCAAAGTGTGCTTCAAGCATCGCCGGCACATTTGGGAGCATGGCCGCAACTGTTTCTCCAGGTTTCAGGCCATGGTTTTCGAGGGCACTCGCCAACTGCCTCGATCGGGAGTAGGTCTCGGCCCATGTGTGACGGATGTCGCCGTGGATGACAGCGATGCGGTCGGGATATGTGGTGGCTGAGCGCTCGATAAAGCTTAGCGGCGTCAAGGCCTGAAAATTAGCTGGGGTTTTATCCAAGTCGGTCTCGAAGGAATTGCTCACCTTCCAACTCCCGTTATTAATTCCGCGTGTTAGAGAATAATACGTTGTTCGGCGTTCGGAACAAAGGCCCTGCGATTTTTATCGCTGGTTTGATAGCGATATCCTAATTCATCAGCCGATTAAAATCGCGATGCCGAGCGTGGAAATTTGAGATGAGTATCAGCAATTAATCGTTCCTTTTATTTCTGATGTTCTGTTTGTTTGACGTAAACGCTGCCTTCACATTTCGAATGGTGATCTCGGAGGGTAATCCCTATAATTTCGCGCAGTTTTGTGGTGGCTAGCTCGGCTTGATGGGGGCTAAATACTGTGCCTTTGGTAGAAGTGAATAAAAAGGCCTGGGCCAATCGATTGGCACACAGTACAACGCCGATGGCCAAAGAATGCGCCGTTGACGCTATTCTCTTCGCGCGGCGCCACTTGCTTTCGGGGCTCTCTTTCGAGCGTAATTTTGCAACATTAGGATTTTGTGGTCATGGATCAAATAAACTTTGGAATGAGCGATTTAAGAGAAAGTAACGTGTGCATGGTAAGCTTCGGCCGTTTGATGTGCCATTGCTTTTTCAAATGAGATTGGATTTTGGCCGACGGTATCTGTCCTTGCCCCTGTCCCGCCACCGCCCGCCGGAGTTGCGATAAATATTTTTCGTTGCGCGATTCGCTAATAAACAAAATAGTCTACTGTCGATTAAATAAATACAGGAGGAACTATGTTCGACAGTGCAAGAAATGCAATAAAGTCTATTACAGAATTGGGGTTAGCTCTTTTAGCGCTCGCTATTATCGCGACCCTTTTAGTTGGACAATCTAATATGTCATTTTTGGGTGACGTAGTCGGTAATATTATAGCTCTTGTTAAAGCTCTAGGTAGTGCCGGATTAGTCGGATTGATTTCCGCTGGTATCGTTCTTTGGTTGTTTAGAAGATAAGCAGCCGTCGATTTTACCCTCCTCGAGTGGGATAATGATATGGAAGAACTGATCGATATTCTCTCCAGAATAAGATCCGTAATCTTTCGTACTGCGGAAATTGGCATTGGCCTGATTGGAGTCATTGTGATTTCTTACTTGCTACTCGGGGAGGGCGCCGGCGAATATGTCAATTCTGTTGTACAAAATTTAGCTGTCGTTGTCTCAATTTTGAAGCCAGAAACTGTTGTTGCTGTTGCGGTGTTGGTAGTCGGTTACTACATTTTGCGCCGTTATAGATAGATTTGGGGTTCTGCTCGTTGTTTTGACAGGCCCAACCACGCCCTATGTACTTTGAAGGGTTTCTCGCTGATCAGAGAAAATACTGCACGCTGCGCATTCATGTATAAATATTGACCAAATCTCTGCGAGTAATGTGGAGTTTTTGGTATCTTATCCATAAATTTACAGTGTTAATTGGCATCATTCTAAATAAACTAATTTGACGCGAGGCAAGTGAACAAGAGACTTACTGTTGCTTAGGTCGGATTAACCGGTGATGCTTGAAATCTGCCGCGCCATAGTATCAAGAACGTTCACTCGTTTTCGGATATCTGACTTTTACAAGTACGTTCAGCACGCATCATAAAACTCGAAGGCCAAAAATCGCGAAGCAGTCCGAAAGTCAATTGGGTATAGAGCCATTTATTCTTCCATGGCTTGAGATGGGGGATTGGTTCGATCTCTGTTACATGTAAGCCTCCGCACTCGAGGAGTTCTTTCATAGTTTGGCGTGTGAACCAACGTAAGTGAGTCCTATCCATCAGGCCCTCTTCTTCGTAGTCCCACCTCCCCGAAAATACCAGTTTCTTGACGATATTTTTGTTACGAACATTAGGAATATTCGCGATAAGGGCACCGCGCTCCGATAGTAACGGCTTCAGCTTTTTGACGACCGCCCACGGGTCGACAAGATGTTCGAGGACATCCATTAAAATCACCAAGTCTAAAGATCCGGCCGCTATCTCGGTTTCCAGATCGAAAAACTCAATATTTCCCTCCCAAGTCCAATCGAGTTGTTCGGCGGCTCTAGAGGCAGCTTCAGGACTTATTTCAACACCGCCGGCCCATTCAACCAAGCCAGCCTCTTTCAACATTATAAGGGTGTTACCGACCCCGCAGCCAATTTCGAGAACTCGGCCAACTGGGTTGGGGATCATCCGAATAACGTCGGTTCGGGGCATTGAATAGTAGCGTAGATCTTCTTTCATCATAGGGATCCTGGATATTTTCGCAGGCTTAACTATGGCTGACATCAAAGAGCGAGGGCGGATTAGTTAAATCGGCGGGTGATTTGCTATATCTGGAGGCCCGGAGCGGATTCGAACCGCTGTAGACGGATTTGCAATCCGCTGGATAGCCTCTCTCCCACCGGGCCTTATCTTGCTATAGGATTCAGAGTGTCGACGTATATAGTGGTGGCGAGCTAACCGGTCAACATTTTCGGTTCGGACGCAGACTAAAATGTTGTCGGGAGACAGAGAATCCTATAGTTGTTTCTATGTTAATCGGTGTCGAATGATCCGTTTGCAGACGGTGTGGATTCGGCCTTGAACCCAACAAAAACTCCGAGCGTTCTGGAGTTCCGGAATTGGCGAATAATATGGCTGACTTTTCGGCACTGCGGCAAACCATGGTCGATGTGCAACTCCGCACCAACAAAGTGACAGATGCCAAGATCCTCGAGGCGATGGGAGATATTCCGCGTGAAATCTTCGTAGCCGAAGACCGTGCCAGCTTCGCGTATATCGATGAGGACATCTATATCGGTGAAAACCGGTTTATGGTCGAACCGATGATTTTGGCTCGGATGGTTCAGGCACTGGAAATTGTTTGGGAAGACGTGGTGTTGGACGTGGCATGCGGCGCTGGTTATTCGTCGGCTGTGCTTGGCCGGGTTGCTCGAGCTGTCGTCGCCGTCGAGACCGATAGAGATCTCGCAAGTGCCGCAAGTTCTCGGATTACAAAACTTGGATTGGATAACGTTGTGGTCGAGATGGGTCCCATTAATGCCGGTTGGTCCGAACAGGCACCCTACGATGTCATCATGGTTAATGGTGCGTGTGATGAAATTTCGGCCGATTTGTTCTCACAACTTGCCGACGGTGGTCGGCTATGCGCGATCATGAGTGGCGAGGGCGGCATCGGACTGGCGACGCTGTTCTTAAAAAATGGCGGCGTAGTATCTAGCCGAGGTTTGTTCAATGCGACCGTTCCGTTACTGCCGGAATTCCAACTGGAAGAAGGATTCAGTTTCTGATGCTTTCGACGGAAATTTTTAGGACCGGGGCCGCGGGACTCGTCATCTGTTTGATGGCGGGTATTGTGAATGCCGAGACATTGGAAGGCGCTCTGGTAAAAGCTTACAAGGGAAATCCGACGCTAAAAGCGGAACGTGCGCGGCTAAGAGCAACAGACGAAGGCATTCCGCAGGCACTTTCCGGCTGGCGTCCTACTGTAGAGTTGTCGGCGAGTTATGGGTTTGCACGGGCAAATTCATCGTTGACAGGACGTGATAAAATTGGGGACGTCCGGGAGCCGTTGGTTGGTTCTTTAAAAATAACCCAAAATCTTTATCGCGGTGGCAGGATTGCGGCGGCAACCGATCAGGCGGAGAGCCGCGTGAAGGCTGATCGTGCGCGCATGGCGGATACTGAGCAAAAGCTGCTGGTAGGTGTTGTAATCGCTTACGCAGATGTTGTTCGTGGTCAGGCCGAGGTCGACCTAAATATCAGCAATGAACGCGTGCTTCAGAGACAGTCTGAGGCAACTGGAGACCGTTTTCGGGTAGGCGAGGTGGCTCGTTCCGAAGTCTCTCAGGCGGAGTCGCGTCTCGCTAGGGCGCGCGCCGACCGGATCGCATCGGAGGGCAGCCTGATCGATGCCCGGGCGTCCTATGAAAGCTTAGTAGGTGAAGCACCGAAGTTTCTGAAACCTGCGAAGCCACTTGATCAATTACCTATGTCTTTAAGCGATTCTGTTGAGTTGGCCAAACAGAATAATTTCGCTGTTAGCCTGGCGCGCGCTACCGAGCGCACTGCACGGGATGGGATTCGGCTGGTGATTGGTGAATTACTTCCTAATCTCACCCTGAACGGAGCGCTTGATATCAGCCAAGAAACGGCGAATGACCGGAATGAGAGTGAGGAAGTTTCTCTCATCGCCCGGGTGAGCGTACCACTTTACGCCTCCGGTGCTGCAACGTCCCGTGTTCGGCAGGCAAAGCAGATTGCGTCTCAGCGCCGCGAAGAATTTAATCAGGCTGTCCGCACGGCGGTAAAAGCCGCGACGGATGCTTGGCAAACCCTGCAGACCGCACGGGCCCGGATTAAGGCGTTTTCTGCGGCGGTAAACGCGGCGAATATTGCTCTTGAAGGCATCCGCGAAGAGGCAAATGTGGGGTCCAGGACTGTGCTAGATGTTCTCGATGCCGAGCAAGAACTACTTGATGCGCGTGTCGGTCGGGTCAGGGCCATGCGTGACGAACTTGTAGCTACTTATCAGCTTCGTCAGGCGGTGGGCGCCGCGACTGCTGAAAGGCTTGAATTGCCCGTTACACTTTACAATGTCGATGACCATTACCGCGAAGTGCGCGGTAAATGGTGGGGCTTGGGTGCGAACGACGGTAAATGAGGTGTGTCGGGTGCGGTTAATCGTTTTCGCGGCGATTGGCCATTGTTTGTCTAAGATTGGTTAATCTTTTATCTTCAACGCGTGAAAACCACTTTTAAAGAGGGTTGTCATTCGATGACCGAACAAAATAAAGAACAAGAGCCATCGATGGAGGAGATTCTTGCCTCTATCCGAAGAATAATCTCCGCAGATGGCGATGAAAAAAAAACGGCAGCAGCAGAGAGGCAGGTTATTAAACCGTTGGCGGTTGCCGCACCGGGTGAACCTGAGCTGAATGAAGACGCTGTTCTCGAATTGACTGATGAAATTCAGGCTGACGGGACTGTTGTAAACTTAAATACCGGGGATCAAGTCTCCAACTTCACAATCTCTGAAGAAGAGGTCGAAATTAAATTGGGCGCCGGGGCGGAAGAGTCTTCCGAAAAAGAATCTTCGGAGCCTGAACCTAGTACTCTTGCATTTTCCCAAGGGGTGACGGCGTCAGAACCGACCCCGAAATCGGCACTGGAACCAGAGAATGTATCGGTTGAGGAGACGGTGGACCGTCTGATATCTGCAGATGCCGCGATGAATTCCGTGGCTTCCCTCTCAGCTCTTGCCGCCGCCGTAGATACCCGACGGCGCGCGCTGGACCCAAGTATCGGGCCGCGGTCAATTGAAGATTTGGTTAAAGACGTCATGCGGCCGATGGTCGGCGAATGGTTAGACGATAACCTGCCATCACTTGTCGAGCGCATGGTTGCCCGGGAAATCGACCGGTTGAGCCGCGAAGCGGAAGATATTTCACAGGGCTAGGGCGTTGCTGCACCGGGTCTTCAATTGGCCAATCGATCGGACATTGCGCTATCCCCCTTGAAACGCGATAAAGCTCGTGAATTCAATCGAGGGAACATTAGCTTCCTCACCGTTGCATTCGGGTGCTGAAAAGGTGCGCGCGGCGGTCGGATAAGCGGGTAGGGATGACTATGGAAAAGACATATCGGCCAAACGATGTAGAAGGGCGTATCTACGACGAGTGGCAAGTTG
>NZGJ01000042.1 GCA_002689465.1 Rhodospirillaceae bacterium
AGTCTGGCAAGCTCCCCCCACACCAAGTTTTTACCTCCTCTTCAGAGAGGTGCTCGTCCGATTTTACTACAACAAAGGCTACTACTTCTTCGCCGTAAATCCCGTCAGGAACGCCAACGGCAGCGGCTTCGCGAATCTTTGGGTTGCGCAATAGCACGTTATCTATTTCCAACGGAGCAATATTTACCCCGCCGCGGATTATTAAGTCTTTCGTACGACCGGTGACGATAACGAAACCGTCTTCATCTATCATTCCGAGATCTCCGCTTTTGATCCGTGATTCCGATAGATCCTCGAACTCACCCTCGGGTGAGATAGTTCCCATGCAGGTTTGCGGCCCACCGACGGTTATTTCACCCTCGACATTGGTTGGGCAGCTGTCACCGCTGGCATCGACAATGATGAATTCCTGATGTTTCGCAGGGGGGCCAACCGTTCCCATCGCGCGGCGGTAATGGCGATTACCGCAAATCCAACCAGCTTCTGACATTCCATAAAGCTGCAATAGTGTTACACCGTACATGGATTCGAATTTGGTCCATTGATCCGGCGCCAGTGGCGCGGTCGAGCAGGTCATTTTCTTCAGCGACGGGACATCGCGTTCGGCCTCGGGCGGGGGCTCATTCAGCAGCAGGTTGACCACAGTTGGCACGCCTGCGGAAAACGTGATGTCGTTGTCGCGTATCCAACCGAAAAAACGCGAGCGCGAAAAGCGTTTGGCCATGTACATTGTTAGCCCGGTCTGCAGCCAGGGCATCAGACTGAGGATTTGGGCTGAGTTCCAGCCAAAAGACCGGTACTCAAGCGTTCGGTCGTTTTCGTCAAGGCCGAGCATATCGATGGTGCTGAGACCGCTGAGCCAATAGGACATATGATTGTAGACGACGCTCTTCGGTTTTGATGTTGTGCCCGATGTGCAGAAAATGCACGACAGGTCTTCGGCACAGTTCTCGCTGTGGATATCTGTGCCGGCTCCATCAGGCAAAGTCCTCAGTACCGAGAAGAACTCTTTCGGATCCTGGGCGCTGCCTTGCCACTGTTCAAACCTGATCGAAGGCGTTTTGAGTCCGGACGTCAGCTTTGCGCCATCGAGATCCGAGTGCCACAAGGTGAGGGCGGGGGCTATACCCTCGAGAATTTCGACGAGGTGAACCTCGTTCATCTCAACATTTAACGGACAAATCGCCGCTCCGTACCTCCATATACCCATCCAGATGATAAGCTTTTCGATATATTCATCCGACAGCACCGCAATCTTGTCGCCCGGCTTGATTCCCCGGTCCGACAGAAACTGGGCGACTTTGTTTGCCTCGACGCTGAGTTCACCCCAGGTGATCGATTTCCCATCCTGGTCGAGATCTACAAGCGCGACTTTTCCAGCCTCCCGCGCGCGCCATCTAGCCAGCAGCGCCCTGGTAGATTCAAATGGTAACGCCAGTTTTGGCTGGTTGGACATATCTAAGGGCATCGGTTTTCCAAGCTTCTCCGGAAGACCCGGATATTATTTACATTCCTGCAAATTTATTAGCGGGGCCGACCATGCTCGGTCAAGTGAAGCCAATGATAAGGACGCGTCATTATTCCGTGGCGATCCCTTGTCTGGACAATCGCATTTCCCGTCGGTTCGTGCGCCAAGCAGACACATTAACGCGAACCATCAAGAGCGACGGCGTCACGATCATAGTCAGGATTGTTGCAAAGGCGAGCCCGAAGGCAACGGCCGTTGCCAATTGCTGCCACCACTGGGTGGAAGGTGCGCCGACTGAGACCTCGCGAGTTACGAAATCAATGTTCACACGCGTGACCATCGGGAGAAGGCCACATATCGTGGTCGCTGTAGTTAGTAAAACTGGGCGAAGCCGATGTGCACCTGTTCGGATGATTGCTTCCATCGGAGATTTTGCTGTCAAGACTATCCGGTCGAAGGTATCGATAAGAACGATATTGTTGTTAACGACAATGCCGGCAAGGGCGATCACCCCAATTCCGCTCATAACGATGGAAAAGGGTTGTTGAATTATAAGCAGACCAAGCATAACGCCGACCGTCGACATCACAACGGCGGTCAGGATAAGGAAAGCCGAATAAAAGCGATTAAACTGGGTGACTAGGATAATCGCCATGAGAAAGAGGGTGACGCTGAAGGCTTTGCCCAGGAATGCACTTGCCTTTTTTTGCTCTTCATCCTCTCCCTTGAAGACGATCTGCACGCGTGGGTCGAGGGCGGCGTTTTTTGAAAGCCAATTCTCTATTTCCTCAAGTTTGGGATTGGCAAGAATCCCCGGCAAAAGGTCTGCCTTCACCGTCATGGAACGTCGCGCGTCGGTCCGGCGCAATTCGCTAGTTTTAAGTTTCGGNGTGCGTTCGACAAAATTGCTGAGCGGGATCAGCCCTTTAGGCGTTTGNAGCCGGGTGTTATCGAGCTGATTCAGNGTTCTGTCATTGGTCGGGTAGCGGATTACGATGTCGATCTCGCCATCAGCATCGTCTGGGCGGAAATCCGTAACTTTCAGGCCGTTGGTGACGAGCCGGATGATATTGCCTATGACTGCAACATCTGCATCAAACTTCGCTGCCTGTGCGCGATCTACCCTCAGTTCCCATTCGATTCCTGGAACAGGGCGACCGTCTTCGATATCTTTTAACCCCGACATCGAATCGAGCTTCGCCCGGATTTTGGCGACCGCGGGAATAATTGTCTCGGGCGCCCGGGACGTGACTAGCAGATGTATCGGCTTTCCAACTGGCGGACCTGCTTCCTCTTTGGCCGTTTCGATATGTATGCCGGCAAGATCTTGCGACCGGGCGACGATTTCGGCGAGGATATCATCGGCCCGGCGCCGACTATCCCAGTCGGAAAACTCGATGTTTATTGTGCCGATAATATCAGATGGTGCATCATCCCGCCGCTGTTGCGCGCCGGATAGGATGTAAATTGACCTTATCTCGTCGCGCTCTTGCCGAAGTTCAAGGATGCGTTGTTCTACTTGGCCGACGAGTCTGGCTTGCTCGTCCACAGACAAGTTCCCCCTGGCGAAGACTTTCAGGACCGCGCGGTCAGGCTCTACCTTGGGAAAAAATTCGAACCCGCGGCCGAAATTGGCGTATAACAGCCACGATGCTGCGAGGGTGATCATCGCCATTGCGACGATCTTTGCAGGATGACGCAGTGCTGCGCTCAGCACTCTGATATAGGCGCCGGTCAGGCCGCCTATCCGCAATGGATCGCCCTTATCCATAATCTCCATTTGACTAACCATATGTGTGTCGATCGCGCCGGGCTTACCGATCTGTGCGCCAAGCGTGGGGACAAAGAGCAACGCCATAAAAAGGGAGGCGATCAGGGTGGCAATCAAAGTGATTGGCAGGAATTTCATAAACTCGCCGACGAGACCTGGCCAGAACAGAAGAGGTAGGAATGCCGCAAGTGTGGTTGCCGTCGATGCGATGATGGGCCAAGCCATACGCTCGGCTGCCTCGGTATAAGCTTTTGCCCGATGGATGCCCTCGATCATGCGCCTGTCGGCATACTCGGTAACGACTATTGCGCCATCGACCAGCAGTCCCACCGAGAGGATAAGAGCGAACAAGACGACGACGTTAACGGTTAGCCCAAAAGCGGAGAGCACGAGAATGCCGCTCAACAGCGATCCCGGAATGGCGATGCCGACCAATAGGCCAGTTCGGACGCCTAGCACGGCGACGATAATGATCATCACCAGCAGGATTGCCGACAACACGTTATTCCGAAGGTCGCGGAGCATGTCGCGGATGTTCTTTGAGTCGTCACTTGAGAATGTGACCGTCATCTGTTCTGGCCAGTTATCTCGTTCCTGGCTTACAAGCGTTTTTACCGCGTCGACGGTTTTGATGATGTTCTCGCCGGTGCGTTTTTTTACCTCGATGGAGATGGCGGGCTTGCCATTCAGCCGCGCAAAGGTTTTGCGGTCTTCAAACGTCCGGCGAACAGAAGCGATGTCGCGCACGGTTACCACGGAATCACCACTAACTTTTAATGGCATATCAAGAATATCGTCCGCGTTCTCGAATAATCCCGGGACTTTGATGGCAAAGCTGCCCTCGGCACTTCGCAGCGACCCAGCGGCGATCAACTGGTTCGATCGTCTGATCGCATCTAGGATGATTTTCGGATCGAGACCGTAAGAATCGACTAAAAGCGGATTGATTATGATTTCGACCTGTTCGTCACGTTCGCCGCCGATTTTGGCTTCGAGAATGCTTGGAATGCCCTCTATTTTTTCCTTCAGGTCTCGGCCAACCTTGAGTAAAGCCCTCTCAGGTAATGCACCGCCGAGTGTGATAATGATGACCGGAAAAAGGCTCAGGTTAACCTCATTTACACTTGGTTGGTCCGCTGTGTCCGGCAATTCCGCATTTGCAATATCGACTTTTTCGCGAACGTCGGCGAGGGCGAGGTCTGCGTTGAAGCCGGCTTCGAACTCCAGCAATACATTGGCGCCGCCCTGAAACGCGCTGGAGCGGATTTCTTTGATGCCTTCGATCGATTTAACCTCGGCCTCCATTGGTCGCACGAGCAAACGTTCAGCGTCCTCGGGAGAAATGCCTTTCAGGGACATCGACACGTAGATCACAGGCACGTTGACGTCTGGGCGCGCTTCCTTCGGTATACTTATATAGGAAGAGAAGCCTGCAATAAGCAGCAAAACGAGAACCGCAATAACGGTTCGCGATCGCGACAATGCAGCGCTGATAATGCTCATGAACCTGTGACTGTCCCTTCAGCAATTGGGCGAACCTTTTGTCCGGCACGAACATATTCGTGCCCTACTGTAATCAATTTTTCGCCATCGACGAGGCCGGATACCCATACGCCATCCAAGGATTGGGTTAAGATCGAAACCCGTCTAAACCTCACGATATCCGTATTGTCGACGGTGCGGACGCCGATGCGACCGTCATCGGCCAGCGTCAGGACTGCTGGCGATAGTACGTGGGCCCGGACAGGCGGCTTGGGCAAGGAGAGTTTACTGGTCAATCCGGCGAGGATGCCCCGGTCGGCATTGTCGATCTCAAGTTCGATCCGGAATGAACGGGTATCGGGGTCTGCCACCGATGCGATATAGCGAATTTTGCCTTTGACAACTTTGCCACCGATAAATGTTACCATGCCGGTCTTGCCAAGCTTTATCGAGCCAACTTCTTGCTCTGAAGCGGAGCCGACGGCAAGTATCGGATCGAGATCGACAATGGAAGCAATCTGGTCGCCGATTTTCACGTAATCGCCCCTTTCAACGTATCGTGTTTCTAGAACACCCCTAAACGGCGCTTTGATCGATGTGCGCGAGATGTCTACCCGCACAGACCTTGTTTTTGCACGGGCAGCATCCAACTTAGCGCGCGCGTCAGCTAATTTTGCTTCTGACCGAAAACCCTTCTTGGCAAGCTTAGTGGCTGCCTGATACTCGATCTGCCGCTGCTTTAGGAGGGCGGTCGATTCATTAAGGCGAGCGGTTCTATCTTCAACATTTTGGCGGGCAATAATATCGTTGGCCTCCACAAAACGACCTTCGGCGGCATGAATGGCGGTGATGGGGCCGGCCGTTTGAGCGCGGACAATTACTTTACGGGATGCTTCTGTCCGGCCATTTAAGATTAGCGCGTCCTGTTTCATGCGGGCTTGAAGGGTGCGGACCCTAACCGATACTACTGGCTTTCCCACGTCCGCCTCTTTGGAACGGTTAGCATCTGCTGCGGCGCTTTTGTCTACCTCGGATAACTGTCCAGACAAAATCCAAGCAGTAGCAACAATCCCAAGCGTGCCGGCTAAGACTATTGATGACCTCATACCTTAACCTTTCTTCCGGATAATGGCTGTCGCGTATCCGGCAGTAGTTGTAAACCTCCGCACCGACCGATCGTGATCGTGACTGCCCAGATTGTCGTCGGCAGTATGTAAAATAGGTTGTTATAATAACCTAACGAAAAGCTTTAATAGTCTGCCAGTTCGGGATGTTGACATGTTTTCAGCGTGGTGAAATGTCGAGCCCACTTACCAAGCCTTTTTATGATGACCCTGCCGGCATCTTCGCCTTCTAAATGCAACCCAAAAAACTTCGTAAAGATAAAGTCGGGCAGGGTGACATCTGCGGCGTTGAGTACTCTAAAGATAGGTGACGACAGCAATCGGCCTCGAACTCGATAATGGCACCAGCAACTAATCTGTCCAAATGGTCAGTCAGTTGATCGCAAAGTTTGTCGGTGAGCTAATGACAGGACGCTAGCACGCGAAATTTGTCGATTTGTGGATCACGATGGGGCATGATTAGCCATCAACTGATCGCCGATCAGAGGAACGACAACAGCCACAACTTTTTTAGGCGGTTTGAGATGCTATCGGATCACTGTGGTGGGCTGGCTTGGGAACCTGGATTCGAACCAGGACTAAGCGGGTCGGAGCCACTCGTTCTACCGTTAAACTATTCCCCAACGGCAGTGTTTAGATATTCCCCGACGCGGGCGGCGCGGGGTTTAGCATACGACGATGGTTTTGAGAACCGAGCGTGCTCGGGGGTGTCTCATCAGTAAGCGATACGAAAAACTGCTTCGCAGGCTTATAAATCATAGTTATAGTTTGAAGACTGTAAAATAACTATACGCGCGCAAACCTGCCCGGGTTGTGGCGCGATGGAGAGGAAGCGTGCCCGCAGTGCCGCCGCTTAACAATAATAGCCGGGCGGATGGACGAAGCAGGGCGGGCCGCAGAAACGGACCCGGTCGCAATCAACGTTTGTTCGCGGCGCTTGATTTGGGGACCAACAATTGCCGATTGTTGATCGCCCACCAGACACGTCATGGTTTTCGAGTTATTGACGGTTTTTCCCGGATAGTCCGTCTTGGAGAGGGTGTCAGTGAAGCCGGCACACTCTCCGATAAGGCAATTGACCGGACCGTCGAAGCGCTAAAAATTTGTGCGAAAAAGATGGGTCGCCGGCGGGTGTCAAAATCGCGATGCGTTGCGACACAAGCTGCCCGTTCAGCTAAAAATAGCCCGTATTTCGTGGAAAGGGTGAAGGAAGAAGCAGGGATTGACTTAGAAATCATTACCTCGCAGGAGGAAGCGGAATTGACCCTGACAGGGTGTTTCCCGTTGTTAGACCGCTCGCAGGACCACGCACTGATGTTTGATGTGGGCGGGGGGAGTGCTGAGTTTGTTTGGGCCCGAATCCTCCCTGACGGCGGTGCTCAAGTGGATGGTTGGACATCGCTGCCATGCGGGGTCGTCACGCTGACTGAACAGCATGGCGGTAGTGACTTTTCTCCCGACGAATATGAAAAGTTAATATTGGATGTTGTTGATATGCTGCGGTCGTTCGACGAACAGCATGGTATTTCACACCACATCGCCGAGGAGAAAGTCCAGATGGTTGGGACGGCTGGTACCGTTACCACCATTGCGGGTGTCGATATGTGCTTGCCGCGTTACAACCGCTCGGTGGTGGATGGTGCCTGGTTGTCATTCGATGCGGTCGCGCGGATAAGCGGCGAACTTTCTGTTCAAAATTACGATCAGCGTGCTGCGCATCCCTGCATCGGTCACAATAGGGCTGATCTTGTCGTTGCAGGGTGCGCAGTTCTAGAAGCCGTGTGTCGGCTTTGGCCGGCGGGACAGTTGCGCGTCGCTGACCGCGGTGTTCGCGAGGGGATTTTGAGCGTTATGGTGGGCCAGCCCCAGGCATCCTTTACCGCTGTAACACCGTTGGCCGCGGGATAATCGCCGAATGGCTCGTAGTTCCGGCGGCCGCGGCGGAGGCAAAGGAAAATTGTCAGGGCGTCAGTCGTCGGGGCGCGGGCCTACTGGCCGCAACATGCGGGTTCGTGTCAGAACTGCGCGGGGAAGATCTTCGTCATCTACCCGTTGGCTGGATCGTCAGCTCAACGACCCATATGTCCATGAGGCACGTAAGCAGGGGCTGCGCTCTCGCGCGGCATTCAAGCTTGTTCAAATAGACGATCGTTACAAACTATTTCGGTCTGGCCAGAGGGTCATTGATCTTGGCGCTGCACCTGGCGGGTGGACGCAGATCGCGGTTGAGCGTGTTCAGCCTGAAAAGGGCGATGGCGTGGTGGTTGCGGTAGATTTGCAGGAAATGGAGGCCGTAGGCGGTGCTGAGGTAATTTGTCTCGATATTAGCTGGCCAGAAGCATCGTCGCGGATGATGGAAGCGCTGGGCGGATCTGCAGACGTTGTTCTCAGCGATATGGCTGCACCGTTGACCGGCCACAAGTCGACGGACCATCTGCGAACGATGGCGCTTTGTGAAGAAGCGCACACGTTTGCCTGTGGCGCGCTAATCAAAGGCGGTACGCTGGTGATGAAAGCCTTCGCCGGGGGTGCACACAGCGAGTTGATGACCACTATAAATAGCAACTTCGAAAAAGTCCGCACTGTAAAGCCGGACGCCTCTCGCCCCGAAAGTCCAGAAACATACATTGTTGCGACTGGCTTCCGGGGCAAAATCTGATGCTGTGGGGGCGAGCCTCCCATTCCGTTTGGGATTCGAGGAGGCTGTGTATATAGTTTGGCGTCACTCCAAAAATAGGTCGTGACATGGAAATCCGCGAAGCACTTACCTTTGACGATATTCTTCTAGTACCCGCGGAATCCGCCGTACTGCCCCACGAAGCAGATACCAGAACCAAACTTACCCGAACGATTTCGCTTGGGATACCGCTTGTTTCGGCGGCTATGGATACAGTTACAGAATCCAATATGGCGATTGCCATGGCTCAGGTTGGTGGGATTGGTGTTCTTCATAAAAATATGGATATCGCCCTGCAGGCGAATGAAGTGCGGATGGTCAAAAAATTCGAATCTGGCATGGTTGTAAACCCGGTGACCATAACGCCTGAACGTACTTTGGCCGACGCACTAGCGCTGATGCAGGGGCATCGAATTTCGGGCATTCCAGTCGTCGAGCGCCATGGCGGCAAGCTTGTGGGGGTTTTAACCAATCGGGATGTGCGGTTTGCTGAAAATCCCGACCAACCAGTCAGCGAGCTGATGACGAGAGAAAATCTGGTCACCGTGAACGAGTCTGTCGATATGGATGAGGCGCGTCGACTGCTTCACAAGTACAGAATTGAGAAATTATTGGTCGTTGATGATGCTTATCGCTGTATCGGATTGATCACTGTTAAGGATATGGAGAAGGCAAAACTTCATCCTGACGCGACCAAAGATGAAAAGGGGCGGTTGCGCGTAGCGGCAGCGACCGGCGTTGGCGAGGACGGCTTTGCCAGAGCCGAGGCGCTGATCGATGCAGAGGCAGACGTCGTAGTGGTGGATACCGCCCATGGTCATTCTCGAGGGGTGCTTCAGGCGATTGGCCGTATTAAACGCATGTCAAACAGCACGCAGGTAATCGCTGGCAATATTGCGACGCCGGATGGTGCAAAGGCGCTGATCGATGCCGGCGCGGATTCTGTCAAGATCGGTATCGGGCCGGGGTCGATCTGCACCACTCGAGCCGTTACCGGCGTTGGTGTGCCGCAATTCAGCGCCGTTCTGGAATCTGCCGAACCCTGCCGGGCGCAGGGTGTACCGTGTATAGCAGATGGTGGCGTCCGGCTCTCGGGCGATCTAGCAAAGGCGGTTGCCGCTGGTGCCGATTGTGTGATGGTCGGCTCTTTGCTCGCCGGTACCGAGGAAAGCCCCGGCGAGGTATTCCTCTATCAGGGGCGGTCCTATAAATCCTATCGTGGTATGGGGTCTCTCGGCGCAATGGCCCAGGGCTCTGCAGACCGATATTTCCAGCAGGAAGTCAACGATGCTCTGAAGCTTGTGCCTGAAGGCATTGAGGGCAGGGTGCCGTATAAGGGTCCTGCGGGGGCGGTATTGCATCAGCTAATTGGCGGATTGAGAGCGTCTATGGGCTATACCGGCAACGTAGCGCTTCAAGACATGCAGCAGAGCTGCAACTTCAGGCGCGCGACATCGGCTGGTTTTCGCGAAGGCCACGTTCACGATGTATCGATCATGCGTGAGGCGCCAAACTATCAACCGCCTGAGTGACCTGCCGGTGGCTATAAATGAGATGATGTCGGACAGCGTTCTAATCATAGATTTTGGGTCGCAAGTGACCCAGCTGATCGCCCGACGTGTGCGCGAAAGTGGTGTTTATTGCGAGGTTCAACCCTTCAATAAGGTGACGGGAGAGAGCCTTAAGGTCTTTGCGCCCCGTGCGATCATAATGTCTGGCGGCCCCGCCTCGGTACTAGACATAGATACGCCGCGTGCCGCGGAAGAGGTTTTCGCTCTCGGTGTGCCGGTGCTCGGTATCTGCTACGGACAGCAGACTATGGTCGAACAACTGGGTGGTGAAGTTCAAACATCTGATCATCGGGAATTCGGCCGTGCAATGGTCAATGTGACAGAAGCCTGTGCGCTCTTCGATGGTATCTGGCGTCTCGGCACCGAAGAGGAGGTCTGGATGAGCCATGGTGATCGCGTTGTTCGCCTGCCTGATGGGTTTCGTGTCGTTGGTACAAGCGAAGGAGCACCTTACGCGGCAATCGCCGATGAGGATCGTCGGTTTTATGCAGTGCAGTTCCACCCGGAAGTCGTGCATACCCCAAATGGTGCGGCGTTGCTGAGAAATTTCACCCACGGTGTCGCTGGATGTCGAGGCGATTGGACGATGGCAGCCTTCCGGGAACAGGAAATTGCCAAGGTTCGTGAAAAGGTCGGCAATGGCCGCGTGATTTGCGGGCTGTCGGGCGGCGTGGACTCATCCGTTGTGGCTGTCCTCCTTCATGAGGCTATCGGCGATCAGCTAACTTGTGTCTTCGTTGATACCGGCATGATGCGTTTAGGGGAGGCTGATGATGTCGTTGGCCTATTCCGCGACCACTACAATATCTCGTTGGTCCATCGTGATGCCGGTGACATGTTTCTCGGGAAGCTGGAGGGCATCAAAGATCCCGAACAGAAACGCAAGATTATCGGAGGCACATTCATCGACGTGTTCGAGGAAGAGGCTAGAAATGTTGGCGGCGCAGATTTTCTAGCCCAGGGAACGTTGTATCCGGATGTGATAGAATCTGTGTCGTTTCGCGGTGGACCCAGCGTCACCATAAAGTCGCATCATAATGTTGGCGGCTTGCCAGAACGTATGAATCTGGAGCTGGTCGAGCCGCTACGGGAGCTGTTCAAGGACGAGGTACGTAAACTCGGCCGTGAACTCGGGTTGCCAGAGAGTTTTGTCGGTCGCCACCCCTTCCCGGGGCCAGGCCTCGCCATAAGGATGCCGGGTGATATCACGCGTGAAAAGCTCGATATACTTCGCAAGGCGGATGCGATTTATCTTCAAGAAATTCGCAATGCTGGTCTTTACGACAAAATCTGGCAGGCGTTTGCGGTGCTATTGCCGGTTCAAACGGTCGGCGTGATGGGCGATTCACGAACATATGATAGCGTTTGTGCGCTTCGCGCCGTCAGCTCAACCGACGGTATGACGGCGGATTTCTTTCACTACGACATGGAATTCCTCGGCCGTGCGGCGAACCGGATAATCAATGAAGTGCGGGGTATTAACCGGGTAGTTTATGACATCACCTCTAAACCGCCAGGCACGATCGAGTGGGAATAGCAAAACTCTCGTAAGTCATTGAAATATAACGATATTGTAGTTTGAAAGTTGTGTGAAACTTTCAAAGAACCCCTTGTAATCCTTAAAAAATTGTTAATGATGTGAAACAAAGTTTGAAACTTTGTTGAACTATTGAGGATCATAAGTGGCACGCAAGAAACGCATCAGAAAAAATGAGGGTGGATTCCAACACTCCAACCACGAAATTCTTGGGGGTAAATCCAAGGTTTTTCGTGTTCCAAACAGTGGTGATGTGTGGCAATTCCAAATGTGGATTCCAGAAGAAAAGAAATACCTTCGTAAAAGCCTCCGAACCAAAGATTTAGAAACTGCAAAATCTCGTGCAGAGGAACTTTACCTTCAAACGTACAGTGATGTTTCGTCTGGTCGTAAAATATTTGGGATGACTTTGCAGGGTCTTGTAGATGAATACCTCAAATGGAGAGAAGACGATGTTTCCCTAGGAAATATTACCAAGGGAAGACATGGAACAATGCAAAGCCAATTAAAACACCTAGTGAGTATGAAAGGTGGTGTAACCAAGATTGGTGAGTTAGATCGCAATAGTTGTTACGAGTACGAAGTTTGGAGAGTGAAAACTTTCCCAAAGACCAAAAAAGTAACCATTCGCAACGAACAAGCGACCATCAATGCGATGATGAAGTACGGCTATAGGAATGGGTACAGTCACCTAGAATCGTTTGATTTCCGTAAGATGGTCATTAAGGGCAAGGATATTGGACGTAGGGATACATTCTCTCTTGAAGAATATGATCGTTTAGTTCGATACATGCGAACTTATGTGTCAAAACGAGCTTGTCCAGATGAGACTGAACGTCTGGAACGTATGATGGTCAGAGATGCAATTTTGATCGCAAGTAATACGATGTTGCGAGTAGGAGAACTCTGGAATCTGAAATGGAAAGATATTGTCGATATTGAAACAGTATTCGATGAAGACGAAAAACAAATGTCTCTCGTCACAATCAATGTTCGACCAGAGATTGCTAAAACTAGAAAGGGGAGAGTAGTTCCAGTTCGAGGTGGAGAATACGTTGAAAGACTTCGGGCTAGATCAACTCACACAGCCCCAGAAGACTATATTTTCTGTGGGATAGGGAAACCAACAAAGACCAGAACCATCTTTTGGTACGATCACTGGAATGTGTTGATGAACGCAATCGACATTGGGGATTACAAAGAACGTCAAATCACTTGGTATTCATTACGTCATTTTGGGATCACCTGTCGTATTCGTGCAAAGGTTCTCTTATCTGATATTGCAAAATTGGCAGGTACAAGTACCGCCCATGTTGAAAGTACCTATGGGCATTGGGATCAAGAGATGTTGCGTGGTGCAAGTATGAAAAACTTCACGTTAAGTGCAAACGGAATTGCATACAAAGACTAGTTATTCTCTTAGGGGAAAATTCCCTCGCACACATTTTCAGTAATCTTCTTTGCCCTACGTTTGTATCGACCAACCAGTGACGAAATCGTTTTGTCATCATTTTGGTTAGTATCATCATCTGGATTAAGTGGCGTCAGATAGGTGTGACGTTTCTCTGTGACTATTATCTTTCGTGCAATCGCAAGATGATTTGAACCACGTTTCGGGTAATAAGTTCCACCACCATACTGACTCAAACGAGAAACATAGTCTGGTGGTGTGTCTCGATTCATCCAGACCAACCAAGATATTCTAATGGCCTCGGTTTTTGGTTGGGTAGTTGATAGGGGAAATTTCAATTTAGTTAGGTCTGTTCCCTTCGAGGGTACTGAAAATAAGTTCTTCCAGTGATCGTTCCACCAATCATCGAACCTGGAGCCCATCACTTCATTCGCTCCACCCCATCCACGATACTTTCTCCAATTCACCTTGAAATCAGGTGACCGTTCAGCCTCTTGAAGGAATTTGAACCAGTAAAGATAGGTACGTTTCCGATACGGAATCCACAGTCCATCTTTGTATCTGATCCACTCGCTTGATGTCTTGTTAGTTAGGTATGAACTCATATTTACACCCTACCATACTGTCCTCAACCGAACATGCGTCAAATTATAAAATGTATATGTAAGGTGAAAAAAGGACAGTTCGTCTGGAAACCAAACAAGGAGAAACAAAATGAATGTTGAAGAAAGGAATATGAAGATGAAGAGCAGGTTTCATCATGAGTAACGTAGAGAAAAGGCAGAACCTACTCAAACGTATTGAAGAAGGATTAGCGGATGTTATCTACATACGCGAATACTACAAAGATGACGAATATGAATCTCTGGTAGAGGATAGTGTGGAAGATGCACTTATTGAAAAATATGGATTAGAGGATACCGACATCCTAGAGCTTGTGACGCGATTGTCAGA